>JAXHTL010000028.1:0-36885 GCA_034190095.1 Actinomycetota bacterium | reverse complement strand
GGACGTACTGGTACCAGATCGGCACCGTCAGCGGCCCACGCCCAGCGCCGGCGTTGACCGACAGCGCAGCGATGTGCGGCTCGGCGAGGAACTGTTCGCGTTCATGCTGGGGAAGCGTCATGTCCGCCAGGCTAGCGGCAGGCGACGACGAAGCCGTCAGATCTGGTGGGCGGAGTAGTCGTGCACCGGCATCGAGTCGTGCAGCCGGGTGAGCGAGGTGCGCTGCGTGACGGCCGCGATGAGACGCGGCGGCAGCATCGTGAACAATCTGGCGCCCAACGGAATCGCCCACGCACTTGCGCGGGAACGCGGGACCAGACGTTTGGCCGCGGCCCGGGCGAAGGCACGGCTGCGGCGCACCGGATCGGCCAACCGTCGTTCGTAGGCGGCGAACGCCCGGGTCGGGTCACCGCCGGCGTGGGCGAGTTCACCGGCCAACACATACGCGCCGTACACCGCCAGGCTGGTGCTCCCGCCGACGGCGGGGCCCGGGCAGTAACCGGCGTCGCCCACCAGGGTGACCCGGCCGCGGGACCAGCTGTCGAGCCGGAGTTGCGTCACCGCGTCGAAGTAGAACGGCGATGTCGCGTCGAGCAGGGCCAGCCACCCGTCCACCTGCGGGTGCAGCCCGCCGAACGCGGCGCACAGCAGCTCCTGCTGCCGGTCGGTGTCGCGGTGGTGGTAGGCGAGCGGTCGATCGCTGGAGAACAGGAACACCGCACGGGCGTCATCGAGATGGGCGCTGGTGTAGATCGCGGCGATGCGGCCGGCCCCCGCATGGCCGATCGACTGCCCGTCGCGAGCCAGCGACTTCGGTAGCGACATCACGGCCAGATGGGCGCCGATGAACCGGGTGAGACCGGCTTCGTCGCCGAAGGTCAGCCTGCGCACAGTGGAGTGCAGGCCGTCGGCCCCGACCACGAGGTCGAATCGGCGCGCGGGGGCCCGCTCGAACGTCACCTGCCCATCCGGTGCGATATCGGTGATGGAATCCCCGAACACGTACTCGACCGTTTCTCTTCCTGCAGCACAATAGATCTCGCTGAGGTCATCGCGCATGATCTCGGCATGGCGATCGGAGGCCGCGCGGTAGATCCTGGTCAGGTCGACACCGATCGGGTGGTGCGCCCCCTCCGGGGTGATGGACAGCCGGGTGATCCCGGTCGCCAGCTCCGCGACGCGGTCCGACAGGCCCATCTTCTCGGTGATGTCCATCGCGGGCCGGAACAGGTCCACCGCGTGCCCGCCCGTCTTGCGCGGCTGCGGTGCACGCTCCACCACCGTGACGTCGAACCCGTACCGCGCGAGCCAGTAACCCAGCACCGGTCCTGCGATGCTGGCGCCCGAGATCAGGACCCGCACCGGGCCAGCATGTCATCATCGGGTGATTCCGGGTCGGCTCCCCGGCCCCCAGCGCCTAAGGTCTAGTTCTATGCGCTTTGGATTGTTCATCCCGCAGGGCTGGCGACTCGATCTGGTCGGAATCGAACCCGCCGATCAATGGCAGGTGATGCGCGACCTCGCCGCCTACGTCGACGGCAGAGATGCCTGGGACTCGCTGTGGGTGTACGACCACTTTCACACCGTGCCCGTCCCCACCGCGGAGGCGACCCACGAGGCCTGGTCGTTGATGGCCGCATACGCCGCCACCACCTCGCGCATCAAGCTGGGGCAGATGTGCACGGCGATGAGCTACCGCAACCCGGTCTACCTCGCCAAGGTCGCCGCCACCACCGACCTGATCTCGGGCGGCCGCGTCCAGATGGGAATCGGCGGCGGCTGGTACGAGCACGAGTGGCGGGCCTACGGCTACGGCTTCCCGTCGGCCGGGGTGCGGTTGGCGCGCCTCGACGAGGGCGTGCAGATCATGCGCGACGCGTGGCGCGACGGTGTGGTCACCTTCGACGGCAAGCACTATCAGGCCGACGGTGCGATCGTGGCTCCCAAACCGTTGCAGGACGGTGGGATTCCGCTGTGGATCGCCGGCGGCGGCGAGAAGGTCACCCTGCGCATCGCGGCGAAGTACGCGCACTACACGAACTTCACCTCCGAGCCTGACGGATTCGCCCACAAGTCGCAGGTGCTCGCCGGGCACTGCCGCGACGTCGGCACCGACTACGACGCGATCGTGCGCTCGGCGAACATCAACGTGGTGGTCGGCGCCACCGAGACGGAGGTCGAGGACCGTCTCGAACGCGTACGGTCCCGGCTCGCGGCGCTGAGCGGTGACGCGGCCGCCGACGCGATGCTCGGCGCGATGAACACCCCCCAGGCCGGCGCCGGCACCCCCGAACAACTCGTCGAGGCCATCGGGAAGCTGCGCGACCTCGGATGCCAGTACTTCATCTGCTACTTCCCGGAAGCGGCCTACGACCGCTCGGGTATCGAGATGTTCGAACGCGAGGTGATTCCGGCCGTCGCCGGGTGACCCGGTGTGCCGGCTACGGAGCCGGGATCGGCGTCACCGAGCCGAACGGATTCGTCGGATCCGGCGGCGGAGCGTCGTACCAGCCGGGCGGCGGCGGGCCGCTGATGGGGTAGTAGCCCTCCGGCAGCGGCGGCCCGGTCGCAGGATCGGCCTCCGGCAGCGGGGTCTCCGACCCCGGCGCGTTCAGCGACTGGTATCCGGGCGGCAGCGGCGGTGGCGGGCCGGCCCCGGGCGGCGGCGCCGAGGAGGGCATCCCCTCGGGCGGGATCTGGGTGAACCCGTACGGGTCCTTGGCCATGTTCCAGGCGTCCTTGAGGAAGCCCAGCGGACCCCCGCTGTTGCCCTGACCGTACTGCGGGTTCTGCATCTCGGGAACCATCGGCAGCGGCGGTGGCGGCGCCACCGGCGGCACGTCCCCGCCGGCAACCGGCTGGAACACCGGCTGCCCCGGAGGCGGTGGAATCCCGGGATCGGCAGGTGGCGCCGGCTGGGCGTGGGCCAGGCCGGCCATGCCGAGGGCGCCCAACCCCAGAGCGGCGGAGGTGATCGCCACCCCGGTGATCCGGGTCAACCGCAGTGCGCTGAAGCGCTGTCGTCCGATCATGACTTCGATGCCGTGCTTTCTGTCGTGACCGCCAGGAGGCCGTCGGCTCCGGTCGAGGTTAACGTGAACGCCTGCTTCATGCGTCCTCACCGATGATTTCGCACGTCAGGCGCCAGGAGTTACACGGGGCCCGCTAGATCGCCGGCCCCAGCAGGTCGTCGGCGTCCTTGATGACGTAACCGTAGCCCTGTTCGGCCAGGAAACGCTGCCGGTGCGCGGCGTACTCGGCGTCGAGGCTGTCGCGGGAGACCACCGAGTAGAACACCGCGCCGCCGCCGTCGGCCTTGGGTCGCAGCAGCCGGCCCAGCCGCTGGGCTTCCTCCTGCCGGGACCCGAAGGTCCCCGACACCTGCACCGCCAGCGAGGCCTCCGGCAGGTCGATGGAGAAGTTGGCGACCTTGGAGACCACCAGGGTGCGGATCTCGCCGCGCCGGAACGCGTCGAACAACGCCTCACGCTCGGCGTTCTTCGTCGACCCCTGGATCACCGGGGCGTCCAGCTCGGCGCCGAGCTCCTCCAGTTGGTCGAGGTAGGCCCCGATCACCAGGGTCGGCTCGTCGGGATGATGCTCCAGGATCGACTTGACCACCGCGATCTTGGTGTGCGCGGTCGCGCACAGCTTGTAGCGTTCGTCGGGTTCGGCCGTGGCATAGAGCATCCGTTCGTTGTCGGTCATCGTGACCCGAACCTCGATGCACTCGGCCGGCGCGATCCAGCCCTGGGCCTCGATGTCCTTCCACGGGGCGTCGTAGCGCTTCGGCCCGATCAACGAGAACACGTCGCCCTCCCGGCCGTCCTCGCGGATCAGCGTGGCCGTGAGCCCCAGGCGCCGGCGCGACTGCAGATCGGCGGTCATCCGGAACACCGGCGCCGGCAGCAGGTGCACCTCGTCGTAGACGATCAGCCCCCAGTCCCGGCTGTCGAACAGCTCGAGGTGCTTGTACTCACCCTTGGTCCGCCGCGTGATGACCTGGTAGGTCGCGATGGTGACCGGCCGGATCTCCTTGCGCTCCCCGGAGTACTCGCCGATCTCCTCCTCGGTCAGCGACGTCCGCGCGATCAGCTCCCGCTTCCACTGCCGGCCCGCCACGGTGTTGGTCACCAGGATCAGCGTCGTCGCACCCGCCTTCGCCATCGCCGCGGCGCCGACCAGCGTCTTGCCCGCGCCGCAGGGAAGCACCACCACGCCCGAGCCGCCGTCCCAGAACGAGTCGGCCGCCATCTGCTGGTAGTCGCGCAGCGCCCAGCCGTCCTCCTCCAGGGCGATCGGATGGGCCTCACCGTCGACGTAGCCGGCCAGATCCTCGGCCGGCCAGCCGATCTTGAGCAGCATCTGCTTGACCCGGCCGCGCTCGCTGTTGTGCACCACCACGGTGTCGTCGTCGATGCGGGCACCGAGCATCGGCGCGATCTTCTTGTTGCGCAGCACCTCCTCGAGCACCGCACGGTCCAGGCTCAGCAACGTCAAACCGTGCGCGGGATGCTTGACCAGCTGCAGACGCCCGTACCGGGCCATCGTGTCGACGATGTCGACCAGCAGCGGCTGGGGCACCGCGTAGCGGGAATGGGTCACCAGGGCGTCGACGACCTGCTCGGCGTCGTGCCCGGCGGCGCGGGCGTTCCACAACGCCAGCGGGGTGATCCGGTAGGTGTGGATGTGTTCCGGGGCGCGCTCCAGTTCGGCGAACGGCGCGATCGCCGCACGCGCGGCCCCGGCCTGCTCGTGGTCGACCTCGAGCAGCACCGTCTTGTCGGACTGCACGATCAGCGGGCCGTCGGTCATGCGAGATCACCCGGGGCTTCCTGGCAGAGGCTTCGGTGGGAAGTCATCCTTGCCATTATCCGGATTCCGCCGACACCACCGACGTAACCCGGTGGATGGCGAACTCGCGGACCCGTCCGGAGGCCGGATCGAACGCGGTCAGCTGCCCGCCGCGCACGTTGATCGGCGCGACCACCCGCTGGGTGGCCACCCCGGCCGGATCGACATAACCGATCACCACCGACTCCTGATGGTGGGCGGCGTGCTGCAACTCCGAGATCGCCACCGCCGGGTCCAGCCGCAGGCCCGACGACGGCGCGGCCGCGACCTGACGCAGCACCGCCACGATGGCGCCGAGGGTCTGGTCGTTGGGCACCGGGGGTTGGCGGAAGATGCGGCGACGGGCGGGGCTGGGCACCCGCGCCCCCCGGCTGCGCAGGTCGACGATGGCGCCGGTGGAGTCCTCGGCGGCCGGGGCGAATCCGGCGCCGCGCAGCGCGGCGAGCACCTCGGCGATCGACGCCTGCGACACCGCCACCGTCGGGGCCAGCAGCCGCAGCTCCACCGCCTCGGTCGCCGGCGCGGCGACGGCCTGCGCCAGCAGGGCGGCGTCTTCACACCGGACGAACGACGAGGCCATGCCCACCCGCAGCTGTCCGTGCCGGCGCGCCACGTCGTCGATCAGATAGGTCAGGGCCTGCGGAACCGGTGTCCGGGAATGCGTGGCGAACAGCGCGTGCAGCTCACCTGCGGTCTTGCCGGTGTCCAGGGCACGGCGCACCGAAGCCTCCTCGACGCGGTACACCATCGCCGCGCCGGCGGATTCGACCGTCGCGACGGCGGCCAGCCGCTCGGCCAGTCCACGTTCCAGCGGGCCGGGCACCACCACCGTGAGGTCGGCCTGCACCAGGAAGTGGTCGATCGGGGCCGGCAGCACCTTGTCCATCGCGGCGACGACCGCATCCTCGGATTCGCCGGCCAGCATCCGCCGCATCGGGGTGGACAGCGCGCCGCGCCCCACCGCACCCAGCGCGTGCGCCTCGGTGAGCAGATCGGCGATCGGCTCGGGTTGCAGCCGGGCAGCCCACCGCGGCCGCTGCCAGACCAGCGCCCGCGAAGCACTGTCGACATCGACCCCGGAACCGGGTGGCAGGGCGTCGAGGATCTGCAGCAGCAACCGGCGGTCCAGTGGGGCGGCGGTGGAGAACAACGCATCGGACAGCGCCGCGTAGGGCTTGCCGTCCTGCCCGCGCCGGCCGATCAGCGCCGGCCGGCCGGACAGATCCAGCCACGCCGACAGCAGCAGGTGCCACTTGACCGCCGTCGCAGACTCCAGGAACCGGTCGGCCGCCACGGTGGGGGCCCAATAGGGTCCGGCAGCCTCGGGCGGCTCGGGGTCGGGCATCCCCGGGGCGATGAGTCCGGCTCCCGCGGTCACCTCCAGCAGCAGCCCCAACCGGCGCTCGTCGATGCCGGTGACCTTGGCGAGCCGTTTGACATCCCGGACGCCCAGCCCGCCACTGCGCAGCTCGGGCACCGGCGCCGCGCTGAGGGTCTCCAACACGATCTCGGCTTCCCGCAGCACGTCGATCGCCGCCCCGGCGGCCACCGCGTCGACGTCGGCCATCGTCGTCGACGACACGGTCGGATCCGGCCGGGTGGCTCTCACCGGGCCGGGCAGCTCGCCGCGCAGGATCTGGCCGACCAGCCGGGGCAGGATCACGGTCTCGGCGTCGAGACGGCGCAGCAGCCCGGCCGACAGCAACCGCTGCACCGGACGGTCGGGCGGAGTGTCCGGCGCGGCGTCACGGGTGCGTCCCACCGGGGAGCCCTCGACCAACCTGTCCAGCAGTTCCCGCGAGCCGGCGTCGAGCTCCTCGACGGCGGCGGCGATGTCGGCCTCGGGCTGGGCTCCCTCGACGGTGGCCTGGCCCGGATACCAGGGCAGGCCGGAGGCCACCTCCGCGGCCACCCGCAGCGAGCCTGTGCCGGACAGCTCACCCCACACCAGCGCGCGCTCCATCAGCTGGCTCAGCGCGCCGGTCACGGCGGGCCCGTCGGCGCGTTCGCCGAGCGCCCCGGTCAGTTCGTCGAGGGTGACCGCGGTGGTGTCCGCGTGCAGGGTGAGGAGGGCGTCGAGCACGCAAAGATGCAGGAAATCAAGATCATCGGTGGCCGCTTTCACCGACTGGCGGGCAGCGGCACGAGCCGCCAGTGCGGCGATGCTGCCCGGCGGTGGCTGGGTGAGGTCGGGCCGCTGGCGCAGCAGCTGCATCAGCCGTGCGTCGTCCAACTCGGCCAGCCAGGCGCCCAGCGGCACGCCGGCGGTGTTCACGCTCATCGGTGCTATCTGCTCTTCGTCCAAGACCTCATCGGTGACCAGCGTAAAGCAGGCTCCCGCCCTCGCCAGCCGGTGATTGGCCTGCCACAATGGCTCCGTGGCTGATGACAAGAAGAATCAATACGTCGACCCGGGTTGGCCGAAGACCGACGGTGACGAGCATGCGGTCAGCGAGCTCGCCGCCGACCGGACCGGCGCGCTGTCGCCGTTCGGCGACGTGACGTTCCCACTGCCGGCTGAAGAACTGCCGTTCATCCAGTCGGCCACCGTCATCAACAAGTAGCAGTGGCCGACGGCCTCTCACACCTGGACGAGACCGGTGCCGCGCACATGGTCGACGTCACCGCCAAGGACGCCACCAAGCGCGTCGCCGTGGCCACCGGGGTGGTGCGGACACGTCCCGACGTCGTCGCCCTGATCAGCGCCAACGGGTTGCCCAAAGGTGATGCGCTGGCTACCGCGCGGGTCGCCGGAATCCTGGCTGCCAAGCGCACCAGCGAGCTTGTGCCGCTGTGTCATCCGCTGGCCGTCACCGGTGTCGACGTCGACTTCAGCGTCGGCGCCGCCGAGGACCCCGGTGCCGTCGCCATCACCGCGACCGTGAAGACCACCGACCGGACCGGCGTGGAGATGGAGGCCCTGACGGCGGTCAGCGTGGCCGCGTTGACGATCTACGACATGATCAAGGCCGTCGACCGCGCCGCCGAGCTCAGCGACATCCGTGTGGTGCGCAAAGAGGGCGGCAAGACCGGCACATGGCAGAGGTGAACGCCCCGTGACCCGCTCGGGGCTGGTGGTGATCGCCTCGACCCGGGCGGCATCCGGGGTGTACGAGGACAGGTGCGGACCGGTGATCGCCGAGTGGCTCACCGCCCGCGGGATCAGCACCGCGGCCCCCGTGGTGATCGCCGACGGCGACCCCGTCGACGCGGCCCTGCGTTCCGCGCTGGCCGACGGCCACGACGTGATCATCACCTCGGGAGGCACCGGCATCTCGCCCACCGACTCCACGCCGCAGATCACCGCGGCGCTGCTCGACTACCAGGTGCCGGGGCTGGCCGATGCGATCCGCCGGGCGGGGCTTCCGCAGGTGCCCACATCGGTGCTCTCCCGGGGCGTGTGCGGGGTCGCCGGGCGCACGTTGGTCGTGAACCTGCCCGGATCGCTCGGCGGCGTCAAGGACGGACTGGGCGTACTCGCCGACGTCCTCGACCACGCGCTGGACCAACTCCGCGGAAAGGACCACACCCGGTGACTGCTGTCCTGCGCGCGGCGCTGACCGAGGATCCCATCGATTCGGCCGAACACGAGGCACTGGTCGGGCACGCCTCAGCCGGTGCGGTGGTGGCGTTCGCCGGCGTGGTGCGCGACCACGACGGTGGCCGAACGGTGACGCGGCTGGAGTACTCGGCGCATCCGTCGGCCGGGCAGACCCTGGCGGAGGTGGTCGTCGAGGTGGTTGGTGAGGCTCCCGGCGTGCGTGCGGTCGCGGTCAGCCATCGGGTCGGTGTCCTGCACATCGGCGATGCTGCGCTGGTGGTCGCGGTCGCCGCCGATCACCGGGGCGCGGCGTTCGAAACCTGCGCACGTCTGGTCGACCGCGTCAAGGAACTGCTTCCGGTGTGGAAGCACCAGTTCTTCGCCGACGGCACCGACGAATGGGTCAACTCGGCCTGAGGCCCGGCCTTCGAGCCGGCCGGGCCGAGGGCTCAGGCGGGCGGCAGAACCGGCGCGGGAGCGGGAGCCGGCACGGGTGCCGGGGCCGGAGCAGCCGGGTCGGCGGGCACCGGAGCCGGAGCCGCGGGCGGAGCGCCGTACGGGTCCGGAGTGCTCATCGGGCGCTGGGTCAGCGCCAGCAGTGCATCCGAGCCCGAGATCTCCTGGGTCTGGATCGCGTGCCAGATCTCCTTGAGATACGTCACGTTGGCGCTCTCGTTGGGCAGCATCTCCGGGTTGACGGTGGTGCCGGGGGGCAGGTTCTCCGGGCTGGCCAGGTGCGGAACCGCCTCCGGCACCGGGAGCTCGCCGCTGATCGCCTGGTTGGCGATGTCGTAGGCCGGGGCAGGGACGTCGACGGCGTTGAGCGGTGCCATCGGATCGACCGGGGCCGGCGCCGGGGCCGGAGGTGCCGGCGGCACGGCGGGGGCGGGCTGCAGCGGCGCGGGCGCGGTGCCCCAGTTCGCCGCGGAGATGATCCGCTCGCCGGCAGGCTGGGCGTCCACGGGTGCCGGAGGCAGCGGCGCCTCCACGGGGGCGACATCGGCCACCTCGACCGCCGGGGCGGGCAGGGCCGGCATCGGTGCATCGAGCATCAGCGGGCCCTGTGACACCGGCAGGGCCGCCACGGGCTCGGCCGACACGGGTTGGACCGGGGCCGGGGGCAGCGGGGCCTCCACGGGGGCAGGCGGCAGCGGGGCGTCCATGGGGGCCGGGGCCGGCGGCAGGGGGGCGTCCATGGGGGCCGGGGCCGGCGGCAGGGGGGCGTCCATGGGGGCCGGGGGCAGCGCCTCGGGCGCCGGAGGCGCGGGAGCGGGCAGCGGGGCTGCCAGCGGATCGATCGGGGCCGGCGGCAGCGGGGCGTCCATCGGGGCCGGGGCCGGCGGAGGCGGCGGCGCGAAGGGATCCAGCGGAGGGGGCGGCGGGAGCTCGCCGTTGGGAGCCGGGGCTTCGAGAGCCTGCGGCTCCTCGCTGACGATGTTGCGCGGCGTCGCGGCGGAGAGCGGCCCGCCGCACGACGGCCAGGCGCCCTTGCCCTGCGAGGCCAGGACACGCTCGGCCACGGCGATCTGCTCTTCCTTGGTGGCCATGTAGGCGGTCGGGGCGAACTCGCCGCCGCCGTGGCCTGACCAGGTGCTGGGGGAGAACTGCAGGCCGCCGTGGTAGCCGTTGCCGGTGTTGATGGCCCAGTTTCCGCCGGACTCGCAGCGGGCAACCTGATCCCATTCGCCGTCCGTGGCTGCGCTCGCGTGGCCGGCGAGGCCGAGGCCACCGCCGCCGATCACGGCGCCGGTGAAGGCGACCTTGGCAACGTTGACAGCTGAAGAAGCGGGCTTGCGGTGCCGTCCACTCATAAGCGTGCGTCGTCCTCTCGTGGGCGCCTACGAGGTCAGCTGTCGGGTTCGGGCTGGAGAGGTAGCCCGGCCGCGGCCGCCGAAGCGGTCACGGCTTCACCCCGAGGAGCCCGTGGCTCCAGGTCCTGTGTGCTGGGTGGACCGATGGGTCCCCCGTCTCCATCCGGGTTAGGTCTCGTCGTCCCCGCGTGCCAACGGATGGAGTTCAGCGCAGTTGGTCACACGGCAGGCGGATCGCAGTGGGGGTTGATCGCCTGGTTCAGAACGGTAACCGGTCCCCAGAAACACGTCACCTTTTTACGCGCGCGGCGTTTCTGACCGGGGCAAATACTAATAGAACTCTAAATATGCAGGAAGCCGCGTTGTTCCTGCAGGTGAGGCACGGCTCAACCGCGCCGTAGCCATCCTGTGATCATTCCGTTATGTGATGTAAATCACGGAATAGGTGCGTTTCGAACGGGCTGCCTAACCGCCTGCGAACGGTGGCAGAACGTCGACGGTCTGGGTGTCGCCGAGCACAGTCAGCTTGTCGCGCACCGCAACTCCGTCACACAGATACGAACAGCGGGCCAGCACCGTGGACAGCTGCGGGCCGCGTGCGCTCAGCGCCTCGACCAGGTCGGCGATCGTGGCCCCGGAGGGCAACGACACCGCTTCGTCATCGACGCCGGCTGCGGCGCGTGCAGCGGCGAAGTAGCGGACGGTGACCCGCACCGTGGTCTCAGCGGGCACCGGCTAGCCGCCGATCGCGCTCATCGGGCGGTCGGGCTGCACGAAGTCCGGATCGTTGATGCCGTGGCCCGCCGCCTTGGCCCACATCGCGGCCCGCCAGGCTGCCTCCACGGCGTCGTCGTCGGCCTCGGAGCGCAGCAGGGCCCGCAGATCGGTCTCCTCTCGGGCGAACAGGCAGTTGCGCACCTGACCGTCGGCGGTGAGCCTGCTGCGGTCACAGGACTCACAGAACGCGTCGGACACCGAGGCGATCACGCCGACCCGGCCGGCGACCTCGCCGTCCCGGTGAACCTGCCACAGCTGCGCCGGCGCCGAGCCGCGCGGGACGGGATCCGGGGCCAGCGTGAAGTGCCGGTGCAGGGTGGTCAGCACGTCCTGCGCCGACAGCGCACGGTCCCGCTGCCAGGAGTGCCCGGCGTCGAGGGGCATCTGCTCGATGATGCGCAGCTGGTAACCCTCGTCCAGACAGAACGTCAGCAGCGCCACCGCATCGTCGAGGCCGGTGACCGGATCGAGCACCGCGTTGACCTTGACCGGGTCCAGGCCGGCGGCCTTCGCCGCGCGAAGACCGTCCAGCACATCCGACAACCGGTCGCGGCGGGTGACGGCGGCGAACCGGGCCGCGTCCACAGTGTCCAGCGAGACGTTGATGCGGCTCAGCCCGGCGTCGACCAGTGCTGCGGCGCGGCCGGCGAGTCCGACCCCGTTGGTGGTCAGAGTGATCTCGGGGCGGGGACGCAACTGCGCCGTCGCGGCCACCACGTCCTCGAGGTGCGGCACCACCAACGGTTCACCGCCGGTGAACCGCACACTGGTGATGCCCAGCCGGGTCACCGCGATGCGCAGCAGGCGGATCAGCTCCTCCGGCCGCAGTTTCTGCTCGCCCGGCATCCAATCCAGCCCCTCGGCGGGCATGCAGTAGGTGCAGCGCAGATTGCACAGGTCGGTCAGCGAGACCCGGAGATCCGTCGCGATCCGCCCGAACGTGTCGATCAGCGGACCTTCGGTCGGGCAGGGCCGGGCGGTGCCCGACCCCTGTCGGTGCACCGTCGGCACGCCGAGAGCAACGACCGTCACGGGGCGACCCCGGCGGGCGTGTTCAGCGAATCGATGTCCACGATCTCCTTGCCCAGCGGCCACAGCGATATCGGGATCATCTTCAGGTTGGCCAGGGCCAGCGGGATGCCGATGATGGTGATGGCCATCGCGAGGGCGGTGGTGATGTGGCCGATGGCCAGCCACACGCCGGCCACGATGATCCAGATGACATTGCCCACCAGCGCCCCGTTGCGGGGGCCGGGCTTGTCGACGACCGTGCGACCGAACGGCCACAGCGCGTACAGCGCGATCCGCAGCGACGCGAACCCGAAGGGAATGGTGATGATCAGCACGAAGCAGATCAGCGCCGCCAGCAGGTAGCCCAGAGCCAGCCACAGGCCGCCGAAGATCAACCAGATGACATTGAGTATCAGTCGCATCGTCTTCCTCCAGCGGTGACTTCAGCCTACCGACACCAGGGGATGCTGGCCGTGGCGGCGTCCGAGTAGGATTTTGGCCGAACGCGTCCCGGCGCAGGCGGGACGCTTACTTTTTGGCTTCAGACAGACAGAGCAGGTGAGACCAGTGCCGACCGGCCGGGTGAAGTGGTACGACGCGGAGAAGGGCTTCGGGTTCCTCTCCCAGGAGGACGGTGAGGACGTCTACGTGCGCTCCTCGGCGTTGCCCGCCGGGGTCGAGGGGCTCAAAGCGGGGCAGCGGGTCGAGTTCGGGGTAGCCGCCGGACGGCGTGGCCCGCAGGCGTTGAGCCTCAAACTGCTCGATCCGCCGCCGAGTCTGTCGCGGACCCGCCGTGAAGCCGGGGCGGCCGAGCACAAGCACACCCCCGACGAGCTGCACGGCATGGTCGAGGACATGATCACGCTGCTCGAAGGCGCGGTGCAGCCGGAGCTGCGCAAGGGACGCTACCCAGATCGCAAGGTGGCCCGCCGGGTCTCCGAGGTCGTCAAGGCCGTCGCGCGCGAACTGGACGCTTAGGCTGCGTGCTCGCCGAGACCGAGCCGGCGAGCGAGACCCCGGCAGGATCACGCGAAGAAGTTCGGCTTCGGCGGGTATGACTGATGCCATGAGCTACGTGGCCAGCGGCGAATTCAACCGGGACACCGCCTACATCACCACCCGTATCACCGCCGACGGCGCGGACGGCTACCCGGTCGAGCCGGGCCGCTACCGCCTCGTCGTCGCCCGGGCCTGCCCGTGGGCGAACCGCACAATCATCGTGCGCAGGCTGCTCGGGCTGGAAGACGTTCTGTCCATTGGCTTCTGCGGGCCCACCCACGACGAGCGCAGCTGGACGTTCGACCTCGATCCCGACGGGGTCGACCCGGTGCTGGGCATCCACTTCCTGCGGGACGCCTACGACGCCCGGATCCCGGACTACCCGAAAGGTGTGACGGTGCCCGCCATCGTCGACATCCCGACGGGCGAGGTGGTCACCAACGACTTCGCGCAGATCACCCTCGACCTGTCCACCGAGTGGTCGGCCCACCACCGCGCCGGAGCCCCCGAGCTCTATCCGCAGCCGCTGCGCGACGAGATCGACGACGTCGCCCAGCGCGTCTACACCGAGGTCAACAACGGGGTGTACCGATGTGGTTTCGCCGGCTCACAGCGCGCCTACGAACGGGCCTATGACCGCCTCTTCACCACGTTGGACTGGCTGGAGGAGCGATTGACCGAGCAGCGCTACCTGGTGGGTGACACCATCACCGAAGCCGACGTGCGGCTGTTCACCACCCTGGCCCGGTTCGACCCCGTCTATCACGGACACTTCAAGACCAACCGCAGCAAACTCTCGGAGTTCCCCGCGCTGTGGGCCTACGCCCGCGATCTGTTCCAGACTCCGGGGTTCGGCGACACGATCGACTTCGTGCAGATCAAGCAGCACTACTACATCGTGCACAGCGACATCAATCCCACCGGGGTGGTGCCCGCCGGGCCGGACCTGTCGAACTGGCTCACCCCGCACGGTCGGGAAGCCCTGGGCGGCAGGCCATTCGGCCACGGGACACCGCCAGGTCCGGTTCCCGAGGGGGAGCGGGTGCCCGTGGCTCACTCCGCTGCCGGGTAGTCCCAGGCCTCGGCATCCTCCCAGGCCGTGCGCACCGACCATTCGGCGTGCGGGACGGGGAACTCGTTTCCCTGCTCGTCGCGGACGAGAGTCGGAAGTTGCACGGCCAGACCGGTCAGCCGGCCGAGCTGGGGGTCAACCGTCGGGATGGTCACCGCGCGCCGCGAACCGGGCCGGAACTCGTCGACGCGATCCCCGTCCTCGAAGGCCCGCAACAGCACCCACGGGGCCCGCCCGACCTCGGCGGGCACCGACAGCTGGACCGGAGCGCTGCCGGTCACCGGCACCTCGCCCTGTTCGGCGGGAACGACGCAGTCGGTCGGGTTGAGCACCTGACAGAACCGGTACGGACCGACCCTGGCCAGGTGCCCCTGCGAATAGGCGGAGATCTCGGGCAGCTGCGGCCCGTGCGAACCGGACATCCGCCACACCAGCGCCGTGGTGCCGATCGAAGCCACCAGGGCGACCGCCGCGAGCACGGCCACACCGCGTTTCATTCGCCGGTCACCACGGTCGCGCCGGCCCGCACGCCTTCCTGCCGGGCCAGCACCGGACGGTTGCCGCCGAGCCCGGGAACCAGGGATTCGCCGCGATAGCTGAGCACGGTTTGGGCCAGGCCGAGGATCAGCACCGCTGTGATCGTGGTGAACCCCGCCCACAGGTCGGTGTAGATGAGCACCCCGGTGGCGCCGCCGGCCACCCAGGCCAGCTGGAGCAGGGATTCGGAACGCCCGAACGCCGACGCCCGCGACTCCTCGGGGAGATCGTCCTGCAGGGATGCGTCCAGGGAGGCCTTGGCGATCGCACTGGCCGCCGACGTGATGAGCGTGGCGACTGCAGCGACGAGCAGGCTGCCGGTGACCGCGGTCGCCAGCGCGCCGGCCGTCACCGCGACCGCGCAGCGCACCACCATCCGGGCCGGGTGGCCCAGCTTCATCCGGGCCGCGGTGAAGTTGCCGCCGAAGTTGCCGATCGCCGCCGCGGCGCCGATCAGCCCCAGGATGCGCAACTGTTCCCAGCCGCTGGCGTCGTGGGCTTTGGCGACGAATGCCGGATACAGGAACAGGAACCCGACCATGACCTTGACGGTGCAGTTACCCCAGAGCGCGGTGATGATGTTGCGACCGAGCGGCTGGCGGGCGCGCGAGCCGCGACGGGGCTCGGGCTCATCGCCGAGCCCGCCGTGGTAGCTCAGCGTGGCGGGGACCTCGCCTTCGGTGACCTCCACCCACTTCGGGATGCGCATCGCCGACACCGCACCGGCCATCGTCACCGCGACCACGACGTAGAGCGCGCCGGGCATCTGGAACAGGGTGAACCCCCATTCGGCGGCTGCGGCGACGGCACCGCCGATCATGGTGCCGCCCAGCAGCCCGAAGGTGGTCAACCGGGAATTGACCCGGACCAGGTCGATCGTCGGCGGCAGCACCCGAGGCGCCACCGCCCCGCGCAGCACCGAGAACGATTTGGACAGCACCATCATGCCCAGCGCACAGGGGTAGAGCACCCAGGACGGGAAGCTGCCGGTCGCACCGTCGTAGTTGGCGATCAGCACCACGGCCAGGACGGTCCGCAGCACGAACGAGGCCGCCAGCGCGACCCGCCTGCCGTGCTGCAGCCGGTCCAGCGCCGGCCCGATCAGCGGGGCGATGACGGCGAACGGTGCGATCGTGATGAGCAGATACAGCGCCACCCGGCTCTTGCTCTCACCGGTGGCGGCGGCGAAGAACAATGTGTTGGCCAGGGCCACCGCCATCGCGGCATCGACCGCGAAGTTGGCCACCACCGGCCAGGTCAGTGCCGTCAGGCCGGACTTGTCGGCGCCGTCGGCCGTCGCTGCCCGGTGCACCAGCCCGTACATCTTCGAGCCCATTTCGCGGCTGCGGTATGCCGCCGCGCGCGTCACCGTGATCTTGTCGGCGGAGTCGGCACCCGGCCGGGCGCCCGCTGGATCGAACCCGTCGTCGGCGTTCGACCGCCAGCGTTGTGAGTGCTCCTGCTCCAGTGGCGGCAGCCACCGGTTGTCGCTGTGATGGTCGGGCCCGGTGCGGCGGGGCCGGCGCAGACCGGGGTTGTGCCCCGGGTCGCTGGGGTAGTTGGCCATGCCCGGATGCTGGTCGGCAGGAGGGCGCGGTGGGTAGTAGCGACCACCGTGCCGACCCTCCTGGCCCCGGTGTTCACGCGGCGCTCCGGTCACGAGTCGATTCTCCCCTATCGGAACGACAGCGGCCCGGTAGGTGACCGGTGTGGCTTCACGTTGTGCCCTTCGGGCAAGATTGGAGTCGATGGACAGCGTGACCGAACCTTCCCACCAGGACCTGGTGGCTGAAACTGCCCCGGCGCCGACCTTCGAGCCGCAGCGGGACGTCCCGCCCGGACTGGAGGCGGTGCTGATGGGCGCCGTGGACGAGGCGCGCGCGGCGATCGTGGAGTACAGCGGCGAGGACACCGTCGGCGAGTACCTCGGTGCCGGCTTCGAGGACCCGACGGCGGCCACCCACCGATTCCTGGCCGAGTTGCCCGGTTACCGGGGCTGGCAGTGGGCGGTCGTGGTGGCGGCGTGCCCGGGTGCCGAACACGCCACGATCAGCGAGGTGGTCCTGGTCCCGGGCCCGACGGCGCTGCTCGCACCCCGATGGGTGCCATGGGAGGAGCGGATCCGGCCGGGTGACCTGAGCCCGGGCGACCTACTCGCCCCGCCGGCCGACGATCCTCGCCTGGTGCCGGGCTACCTCGCCACCGGTGATCCGATGATCGACGAGGTGGCCACCGAGGTCGGGCTGGGCCGGCGTCAGGTGCTGAGTCGCTGGGGACGCCGGGACGCCGCGCAGCGCTGGCACGACGGAGAGCACGGCCCGGGCGCCTCGATGGCTCGTGCCACCCGGCGGGTGTGTCGCGACTGCGGTTTCTACGTGCCCCTGGGTGGCGAGCTCGGCCTGCTGTTCGGGGTGTGCGCCAACGAGTTCGCCTCGGACGGTCACGTGGTGGACGCGGAGTTCGGCTGCGGCGCACACTCGGACACCCCGGCGCCGCCCGGGACCGGGTCGCCGGCGCACGACCCGTACGACGACGGCGTCCTGGAGGTCGTTGCGGAGACGAGTGCCGCGCCGGTTGCCGACACGGCGTCCGACGCGGAGACCGAGGACGTCGTGGATCAGGCCGCGGAGACGCCGGCTGACCAGCCCGACTCACCCGTGGAGGCGGTCGCCGACCAGCCCGCAGAGCCGTCCGACCAGCCCGGCCCGGACGATCAGGAACAGGACGTCAGTTCTCCGCCGCAGCCTTGATCCTGGCCAGCGACGCGTTCATCCCGTCGATGAGCTCCTGCTCGAAGCTGGGCACCCCGCCCATGAACGAGTTCACCAGCACGTTCGAGATCGGCTTGACCCCGTTCTCGGCGTGCCGCGTCTCGATGACCCGGGTTCCGGTCGCGGTGGGCTCCAGCTCGTAGCTCCAGACGGACCCGTTCTCGCTGACCCGGAAGGCCAGCTTCTTCTCCGGCACCAGTTCGGTGATCCGGCTCGTGGTGGGCCAGAACAGCATGCCGCGACGGTTGATGTTGACGGTGCGGGCGCCCTGGCGCATCCCGCCCAGCGGCTTCATCATCCGGCACTGCGGGCTCCATTTCGGCATGTTGCCCAGGTCGGACACCAGCGCCCAGACCCTGGACACCGGCGCGTTGATGTCGATCTCTGCCTGCAACACCGGTGCTGCCACCGCTCCTCCTTCAGGTAAGGCCCCGCTGGGCGCCGCGGGATCCGCGCCGCACCGCGTGACGTTGCCACAGAAAGATCGATGTGCCAAGCACGCCGACACCCAGTCCGGCCACCGTGAACGGCCGCCAGCTGTGCAGGGTGTCCACGGTGAACGCCGCCACGCAGGCAAGCAACCAACCGCAGGTGATCACGACGATCACCGGCCACGGCGTGAGCAGGGCTGCGGGCAGCTGCGGGGGCTGGGGTAGGTCGGCATCCGCGCTGCCGGTGTCGGTGCCCATGCCGCCAAACCTAGCCGATCACCCGGCGGTTGCGAACCTCGCGGCAGGTAGTCTCGTCGACGTGATATCCGCTGGTCAGGACCTCACCGCATGACGGGTCGGCGACCTGCCGGTCCCGGCCCGGCCGTGGGCCTGCGACCAGCGGTCGAGGTCATCGACGTCGAGGACCCTGCCGACCCGCGGCTGGACGATTTCCGGGATCTCAACAGCGTCGACCGCCGGCCCGATCTGCCCAGCGGCAAGGGGCTGGTGATCGCCGAGGGGGTACTGGTCGTGCAGCGGATGCTGGCCTCGCGGTTCGTGCCCCGCGCGCTGCTGGGGACCGACCGGCGGCTCGCCGAACTGGGCGCCGACCTCGACGGTGTTGCCGCACCGTATTACCGGGTGAGCGCCGAGGTGATGGCTGCGGTCGTCGGCTTTCATCTCAACCGCGGTGTGCTCGCCTCGGCGTCGCGCGCCCCGGAGCTGGCTGTGCCCGAGGCGATCGCGGGCGCCGCCACGGTTGCCGTGCTCGAGGGTGTCAACGACCACGAGAACCTCGGCTCGATCTTCCGCAACGCCGCCGGGCTGGGGGTGGAGGCGGTGATCTTCGGCAGTGGTTGTGCCGACCCGCTCTACCGGCGCGCGGTGCGGGTGTCGATGGGGCATGCGCTGCTGGTCCCGTTCGCGCGGGCGCCGCAGTGGCCCGCCGAACTGGAGGTACTTCGCGACGCCGGATTCCGGCTGCTGGCCATGACCCCGGACCCGGCGGCCTGCTCGCTGGCCGAGGCGATGTCCGGGTTGACCGGGCAGCGGGTGGCGGTGCTGGTCGGCGCGGAGGGGCCCGGACTGCAGGAGCACACCATGCGCGCCAGTGACGTGCGGGTGCGGATTCCGATGTCGCGGGGGACCGATTCGCTCAACGTCGCCACCGCCGCGGCGCTGGCGTTCTACGAGCGCGGCAGGAGGCCCACATGACCGACGACTCGACGCCGTGGGGGACCGGGCTGACGGTGGCGGCGTTCGTCGCCGCGGTCATCGCCACGGCGATCATCGTGCTCAGCATCGGCCTGGCACGGGTGCACCCACTGCTGGCGGTGGGACTGAACCTGGTGGCGGTCGGCGGCTTGGCGCCCACGGTGTGGGGATGGCGCGCGGTCCCGGTGTGGCGGTGGTTCGTGCTGGGTTCGGGGATCGGCGTGGGCGGCGGGTGGATCGCGCTGTTAGCGCTCGCCGCCGCTGGAGCGAACACCTAGCAGGACGTCCTCCCAGGCGGGGACGGCGGGATGAGCCTTGCCCTTGCGCGCCCGGGCGGGCTTGGGCGCCGGAGTGGCCTCGGGTGCCTCGATGACCTCGTCGGTCTCGCGCCGGTCCGGGGTCGTCGCGGCCGGGGCCGGTTCCTCCAACGCGAGTTGGGCCACGGCCGCCAGGGGACGCAGCGGGCGGGCGAAGTCGGGGTCGATCAGTTCGGCGGCGGTGTCGTCGAACGCCGTCACGGTGCCGCCGTGCGAACCGGGCGAGTAGCGGAAGTGCGCCTGAAGGTCGGACTTCCCGGCGCTCCAGGCCAGCTGTACCGTCCAGCGGCCGTCCTCGTTGCGCCAGGCGTCCCAACCGGCGTCGTCGGGGTTGAGCCCGCGCGCGACCAGGGCCGTCGTCACGGTCTCCAACAGCGTCAGCACCGATGGTCCGTCGGCGAGCACCGGGTGGGCGGCGGTGGCCAGTTCTGCGGCGCGGGAGCGTTCCAGCAGGACCGGATGTGCGAAGCGCTCGATCCGCTCGAAGTCGACCCCGGTCTCCGAGACGAGCTGTTCGACGGACGCTCCAGCGCGGATCTTTGCCTGAATCTCTTTGGGGCGCAGCACGTTGTGGACCTCGACATCGATCGTGGTTTGATTCGAGCCGGCCCGGTCCCCGCGTGCAGCGGCCCTGAGCCGGTCATCGGCGCGCAGCACGAATGTCTCGCCGGAGTCGTCGGCCTCGCAGATGATCCGTTTGCCGTCGACGTCGAGTCCGACGACCTTGAGCTCCCGCATGTCGACCTCCTCCGGGCTGGCGCAGGCCCGATATCCTCGTGACCCTACTGCGTTATCGGTCCGTGACCGCGGTGACACGCGGCGGTCGGTTACAAACGCTGGACGATCCAGTCGATGCACTGGGTCAGCGCGGTCACGTCGTCGGGCTCGACGGCGGGGAACATGCCCACCCGGAGCTGGTTGCGGCCCAGCTTGCGGTACGGCTCGGTGTCGACGATGCCGTTGCTCCGCAGGATCTTGGCGACGGCGGCGGCGTCGACGTCATCGGAGAAGTCGACCGTTCCCACCACCTGCGAGCGCAGCGCGACGTCGGTGACGAACGGGGTGGCATACGGCGATGCCTCGGCCCACGAGTACAGCCGCGCCGAGGAGTCGGCGGTGCGTTTGGTCGCCCAGTCCAGCCCGCCGTTGTCGAGCATCCAGTCGATCTGTTCGGCCAGCAGGATCAGCGTCGCGATGGCCGGGGTGTTGTAGGTCTGGTTCTTGAGGCTGTTCTCCACCGCGGTGGGCAGAGACAGGAAGTCGGGCACCCAGCGTCCCGCGGCCGCGATGGCCTCGACCCGGGCCAGGGCGGCGGGGGAGAGGATCGCGATCCACAGTCCGCCGTCGCCGGCGAAGTTCTTCTGCGGCGCGAAGTAGTAGGCGTCGGTGTCGGCGATGTCGACAGGCAGCCCACCGGCCGCCGAGGTGGCGTCGATGGCGATCAGCGCGTCACCGGCGCCCTGCGGCCGTTGCACCGGAACCGCGACTCCGGTGGAGGTCTCGTTGTGGGCCCAGGCGATCAGGTCGGCCGACGGGTCGGCGACGGGTTCGGGTGCGCTGCCGGGGTCGGCCTTGATCACGATCGGGTCGCCGACGAACGGGTTCTTGGCCACCGCGGAGGCGAACTTCGAGCTGAACTCGCCGTAGGTCAGGTGCAGCGAGCGGGTGTCGATGAGCCCGAACGCCGCGGCATCCCAGAAGGCCGTCGAACCGCCGTTGCCGAGGATCACCTCGTAACCTTCGGGCAGCGAGAACAGCTGACGCAGCCCGTCGCGGACCCGGCCCACCAAGTTCTTCACCGGTGCCTGCCGGTGCGAGGTGCCGAACAGGTCGCCCGCGTCCGCCAGCGCCTGCAGCTGGGCGGGCCTGACCTTCGACGGTCCGCACCCGAATCGGCCGTCGGTGGGCTTGAGTTCGGCGGGCAGGGTCAGCGAGGTTGACGTGTCGGCCATGTGTCCAAGCCTAGAACCGGCGGTCAGACCGTCAGGATGCGGGCACCGTCGGGGGTGAGTGCCACGGTGTGCTCGCAGTGCGCCGCGCGTGCCCCGGTGGCGGTGCGCAACGTCCACCCGTCGGGGTCGTGCCGGTAGTCCTCGGTGCCGTCGGCGATCAGCATCGGTTCGATGGCCAGCACCAGGCCGGGGCGCAGTTTCATGCCCTTGCCCGGCCGGCCGTCGTTGGGCACGTGCGGGTCCTCGTGCATGGTGCGGCCGATCCCGTGCCCGCCGTGATCGGCGAGCACCCCGTAGCCCGCTTCACGGGCCGCGCGGGCGACCGCATGGCCGAGGTCGCCGAGCCGGCTGTCCGGGCGCATCGCGTCGATCCCGGCGGCCAGGGCGCGTTCGGTCGCGGCGATCAGCTCGGCGTCACCCGGGCGGGGGGTGCCCACGATGAAGCTGCGCGCGGCGTCGCCGCACCAGCCGCCCAGCACCGCCCCGAAGTCCACCGAGACCAGATCGCCGTCGGCCAGCGTCTCGTCGGTGGGGATGCCGTGCACCACCGCGTCGTTGACGCTCGTGCACAGCACGGCCGGGAAGGGGGTGGGTGCCCAGCGCGGGTGGTAGTTGAGGAACGGTGACGTCGCACCGTATCTGGCCAGCACGTCGGCGGCGACGGCGTCGAGGTCCCTGGTCGTCGTACCGGGCGCAGCGTGGTCGACGACCGCGCGGAGCGCCTCGGCGACGACGGCACCTGCCGCCGCCATCCGCTCGATCTCGGCTGCGGTCTTGATCTCGACCATCGTGACGTGACCTGCCTCACATGTGACGTGGATAACCCGGCTATCGCACAACGCCGAAAAGACGCTGGTTAATTCCTGGGACCGTGGGTACTGTTACTGGACAAGGAGCTGAGAAATGTAAACCGCCACGGGAGGGTGCAATGGCTGTGAAGACCGCAAGGACGCGCGTCATCCGGCGCTGGCGCAAGAACATGGAAATCGGCGACAGCGCCGAGGACCGCGCATATGTCGACACGCTGAAGACCCTGTCCGAGGGCTCGGTGCGGCGCAACTTCAACCCCTACACCGACATCGACTGGGATTCGCCCGAGTTCGCCGTGACACCCGACGACGGCCGCTGGATCCTGCCCGGCACCGATCCGCTCGGCAGGCACCCCTGGTACCAGGCCCAGCCCAGGGACCGCCAGATCCAGATCGGCATGTGGCGCCAGGCCAACGTGGCCAAGGTCGGGCTGCACTTCGAGTCCATCCTCATCCGCGGCCTGATGAACTACGCGTTCTGGGTGCCCAACGGCTCCCCGGAGTACCGCTACTGCCTCCACGAGTCGGTCGAGGAGTGCAACCACACCCTGATGTTCCAGGAGATGGTCAACCGGATCGGCGCCGACGTGCCCGGCATGCCGCGCATGCTCAAGTGGCTGTCGCAGTTCATCCCGCTGGCGGCGGGGCCGCTGCCGGTCGTGTTCTTCTTCGGGGTGCTCGCCGGCGAGGAGCCGATCGACCACACCCAGAAGAACGTGTTGCGCGAAGGCAGGACGCTGCACCCGATCATGGAACGGGTGATGGCCATCCACGTGGCCGAGGAGGCCCGCCACATCTCGTTCGCCCACGAGTACCTGCGCAAGCGGGTTCCGCACATGTCGCGGTGGAAGCGCTTCTGGCTGTCACTGAACGTGCCGGTCATCATGCGGGTGCTCTGTCAGGCGATCGTGGTGCCGCCCAAGGCGTTCTGGCAGGAGTTCGACATCCCGCGCTCGGTGAAGAAGGACGTGTTCTTCGGAACGCCGGAATCGCGCCAGTTCCTGCGTGACATGTTCGGGGACGTGCGCATGCTCTGTGCGGACACCGGGCTGATGAACCCGGTGGCGAAGCTGATGTGGCGGATCTGCAAGATCGACGGCAAGCCCAGCCGCTACCGCAGCGAACCCGCCCGCGAACACGTGGTGAGCGCCGCCTAGCCGCGGCCGGGCAGCCTCAGGAATCCCATGCCTCACGTCATCACCCAGTCGTGCTGCAGCGACGGGTCGTGCGTCTACGCGTGCCCGGTCAACTGCATCCATCCCACGCCCGACGAGCCGGGGTTCGCCACCGCCGAGATGCTCTACATCGATCCGGTGGCCTGTGTCGACTGCGGTGCGTGTGTGTCGGCCTGCCCGGTGGGGGCGATCGCGCCCGACACCAAGCTGGCGCCCGAGCAGCTGCCGTTCGTCGAACTCAACGCAGCCTTCTATCCCGAGCGGGAGGGGAAGCTGCCGCCGACATCCAAGCTCGCTCCGGTGCTCGAGGCCCCCGTCGTGCACCGCCGGGCCGGCGGCGGACCGCTCACGGTCGCGGTCGTCGGCTCCGGCCCCGCGGCGATGTACGCCGCCGACGAACTGCTGACCCAACAGGGAGTACGGGTCAACGTCTTCGAGAAGTTGCCCACCCCCTACGGTCTGGTCCGCGCCGGTGTCGCACCTGATCACCAGACGACGAAACGGGTGACCGGCCTGTTCGACAGGATCGCCGCCAAAGACGGGTTCCGGTTCTACCTCAATGTCGAGGTCGGGTCCGACATCACCGGAGAGGAACTGCTCGAACACCACCACGCGGTGCTCTACGCCGTCGGCGCGCCCAACGACCGCCGGCTCGACGTCGCCGGGATCGGCATGCCGGGCACCGGCACCGCCACCGAGGTCGTGGCCTGGTACAACGGGCATCCCGACTTCGCCGCCCTGCCGGTGAATCTGACCGGCGACCGCGTCGTCCTCATCGGCAACGGCAATGTCGCGCTCGACGTCGCCCGCATCCTGGTCACCGATCCGGATGTGCTGGCGCGCACCGACATCGCCGAGCATGCGCTGGCCGCTCTGCGTGAGTCCCGGGTGCGGGAAGTGGTTCTCGCAGCCCGCCGCGGGCCGTCGGCCTCGGCGTTCACCCTGCCCGAGCTGATCGGGTTGACCTCGACCTGCGAGGTCGTGCTCGATGCCGCCGACCACGAACAGGTACTCGCCGACCTGGCTGCGGCCACCGATCCGCTGACCCGCAACAAGCTCGAGGTCCTGTCCAAACTCGGCATCGCCGAGGGGCCGCCCGCCCGCCCCCGGATCAGGCTGGTCTACGGGCTCACGCCGGCGCGGGTACTCGGGGAGGCCCACGCAACCGGCGTCGAGTTCACCGTGACCGGGACCGACCAGGTGCGCGAGATTCCGGCCGGTCTGGTGCTCACGTCGATCGGATACCGCGGCCACCCGATCCCCGGGTTGCCCTTCGACGAGGCCCGCGCCGTCGTGCCCAACGAGGCAGGCCGGGTCATCGACACCGAGACGGGTCGCCCGCTGCCGGGGAGCTATGTGGCGGGCTGGATCAAGCGGGGGCCGACCGGGTTCATCGGCACCAACAAGTCCTGCGCCACCGAAACGGTGCACAACCTGGTGGCCGACTACAACAACGGACTGCTGAGCGACCCCGCCCACAAACCCCAGGCGCTCGACCGGTTCGTGCGGGGTCGCACACCGACGGTGGTCGACCTGGCCGGATGGAAGGCCATCGACGAGGCGGAACGGGCGCGCGGCGGGGCTCGGCGCCCGCGCGACAAGTTCACCGCGGTCGCCGACATGCTCGATGCGGCCGGGAACGCACCGGCACCGCCGATCCACCGGCGCCTGCTGGCCGGCCTGCGCCGCTGAAGCACTTTCGTCAAAGACCGTGCCCGCACCGGCGGGCAGCGGTAAGCAGTGAGCATGGATGCTGCGCGGTTCCTCGGTCGCGTCGGGGGTCTGGCCGTGGCGCTCGGAGTCGGGGCCGCGGTGGCGACCGGCACCGGCGTTGCGTGGGCGAGCGAGGATTCCGACGGTGCGGCCGCTGGGGGCGCCACATCGCAGCCCTCCGGGCCCTCCGCCGGGGCAGCGGATCCTGAGACCGACGATGGCGCCACCGCCGATGACGGCACGGGCGACCCCGAGACCGGCGACCCCGAATCCGGCGAGGTCGAGACCGATACTGCTGACCTCGAATCCGGCGAGATCGACACCGATACTGCCGACCTCGAATCCGGCGAGGTCGAGACCGATACTGCCGACCCCGATGCCGACCGCACCGAGGACCTCGAGGCCGGCGACGGCGGGACCGAGGCGGCCGGGACGCGGCGGGTGCCGGCCGAGCGCCGGCGGGGCCTGTCTGCCGTGGAGCAGAGGGCGGAGGCGGTGGAACAGCCCAGCGCCGAACCGGCCGTCGTGCCCGTCGAGACCGCCGATGCGCCGACCGGCACGAAGACCCCGGCTCAGGCCGCACCGCGCCCGGACGAATCGGCCGGCGAGTCGGTCGCGGTGGTGCCCGCCACCCCGGCTCCACACGTTCCCTCCTGGCGGCCCTGGCCCACCGCCTTCGACCTGCGAACCGGCCTGACCTATGTCGAAGACCTGGTCACCAGCGTGGTCGACGCGGCGCTGCGCCCCTTCGTCGCGGGCTCCCCGCCGGCGCCGGCCGACCCGTCGGCGTGGGGGTTGTTGGCCTGGGTGCGGCGCGAGTTCGACAACGCCACACCGCGTGGGGTCGGCAACCCGTTGCCCCACAACCAGATCCGCACCGCCGACGGTGAGGTGCTGGTGACCGGAAACCTCGGTGTTCGCGACGCCGACGATGACCCGTTGACCTACACGCTCATCGGCCGGCCGGTCAACGGTGGCACCGTCAGCGTGGACCACAACGGTGACTTCGTCTACCGGCCGATGAACGCGATGGCCGCCCTCGGCGGCACCGACACGTTCACGGTGCGGGTCAGCGACGAGACCGCCGGCCTGCACGTGCACGGGCTGCTCGGTCTGCTGGATTTCGTGCCGATCCTCGGTGACCTCCTGCGTCCGGGCGGTGGCCACAGTGTGGCGCGCACCGTCACCGTCCGGGTCGAGCCCGTCGCCGGCGTCGACCTGGGCTTCCCCGACGACTTTCACTGGGGCGTGGCGCATTCCGGTTTCCAGGCCGAAGGTGGACCAGGCTCACCGGTGGACCCGCGGTCGGACTGGTACCGCTGGGTGCACGACCCGGTCAACCGGTTCCTCGGCCTGGTCGGCGGTGTCCCCGAGAACGGGCCCGGGGCCTACGTGTCCTATGAGAGCGACGCCGTGCTGGCGCGCGAGGAACTCGGGATGAACACGTTCCGGATCGGGATCGAATGGAGCCGGATCTTCCCCGAATCCACCGCGGCGGTGGACATCTCCGACGAAGGCGGCGCCGTCAGCCTGGCCGACCTGCGCGCCCTCGACGAGCTCGCCGACCCCGACGAGGTCGCCCACTACCGAGCGGTGCTCGATGCGTTGCGCGCACACGGGCTGGAACCGATGGTGACGGTCAACCACTTCACGCTGCCGGTGTGGGTGCACGACCCGATCGCGGCGCGGCCCCTGGCTCAACTGGGCCTTCCGGCGCCGGCGGCCGGGTGGTTGTCGTCGGGCACGCCCGCGGAGTTCGAGAAGTACGCGGCCTACCTGGCGTGGAAGTACGGCGATCAGGTCGACAACTGGGTCACGCTCAACGAGCCCTTCCCGCCCGTTCTCACCGAGTTCCTGGCGATTCCCGGCGTGGTGCCGAACTGGCCGCCCGGCGTGCTGCGCCCCGACCTCGCGTCGACCTTCCTGGTCAACGAAGCCGTGGGGCACGTCGCCGCCTACGACGCCATCCACGCGTGGGACACCACGGCGGCCGACGACGACGGCCCCGCAGCGTTCGTCGGATTCACCCACAACATGATTCCGGCCCGGCCGGCCAACCCGGTCAGTTCCCTCGACGCACAGGCCGCCGAAGCGTGGAACCACTACTACAACGGCTGGTTCCCCAACGCGGTGATCGACGGGTGGGTCGACGTCGACTTCGACGGCGTCAAGACCACCGGCGAGATCTTCCCGAACATGGCCGACAAGGTCGATTTCCTCGGCGTGCAGTACTACGGCTCGCAGCCCATGGTGGGTTTCGGAGTCGCCCCGGTGCCGGGCTTCCCGTTCCTGCGCGGCTTCCCGATCCGGTGCTCGCCGGCGTCGGCCTCCTGCAGCGACTTCAACCAGCCCATCGATCCCGGCGGGTTCCGCGAGGTTCTCGAGGTGGCCGCGTCGTACGGAAAACCGCTGTGGATCACCGAGAACGGGATCGCCGACGCCGCCGACACCAAACGCCCGCCCTACCTGGTCAACCACATCGCCGTGGTCCAGGATCTGCTGGCGCACGGCTCCGACATCCGCGGCTACACCTACTGGTCGTTCGTCGACAACCTGGAGTGGGCCGACGGCTACCACCTGCAGTTCGGCCTCTACGGCTCCGACCCGCACACCCCCGAGCTGGAACGGACTCCCAAGCCGGCCAGCATCGCGGCGATCAGCGCCATCACGACGTCGAACATGCTGCCGTGGTGGCTGCTCGAGCAGTACCTGCCGGACTAGGTTGCGGCGTTCATCTCCGCGAGTATCTGGGCCATGTCGACCTCACGCACCGTTTCGGCGAGCGACCACAGGTGGCCGAACGGGTCGCGCACGACGCCGTAGCGGTCGCCCCAGAACTGGTCCTCGAGCGGATTGACCATGCTGGCGCCGGCGTCGAGGGCCCGCTGGAATCGGCCGTCGACGTCGGGGCCGTGCAGGTGGATGGTCACCGGGCTGCCGCCCAGGGCGGTCGGGGCACTCGACTTGCCGCCGCAGAACTCGGGGAAGTCGTCGTTGACGAACAGCATGTGGCCGCCGATCTGGAAGGCCGCGTGCATGATCTTGCCGTCCGGCCCGGGCAGCCGCGACATCTCCTCGGCGCCGAACGCGCGGGCGTAGAAGTCCAGCGCGGCGGCGGCGTCCTCGACGACGAGGTGCGGCACGAGCATGGGGGTGTTGTCGATGGCCATGGGTTCTCCTGAGGGGTCGGTTCGGCATCCGGACGGTGGTGTCGACTCCCACCGGCTGCCGAACTCATCGCAGCGGTTCACCACACCCGGACGTAATCCACCCTCATCTCGGCCGGATAGATGCCGGCGGCCGGGTCGCCGCCGCCGGATCCGGCCACCGCCAGGTTGAGGATGGGAAACATCTGGAAGCCCGGGTCATTGAACTTCCACCCCTCGATCGAGCCGGCCGGCACGTCGAAATAGGGTGGCTGGCCGGGCATCGGATCCTTCCAGAACCGCACCCCCAGCTCGTCCCACTGGCACCGCCAGGTGTGCCACTGGTTGTCCACCTCGATCGGGTGGTTGGCCGCGGCGGTTCCGTACAGGTTGGCGTGCACGGTGCTGCCGGGGCCCCACATGCCGTTGCCGAACCACTCCATCACGTCGATCTCGCCGCCCTGGCCGGGCACGTCGTTGAGCATCCACCACGCCGGCCAGCAGCCGGGCGTCAGGCAGTCCAATTTGATCCGGGCCTCCCACGTGTGGCCGATCCCGCCACGCCAGGTTCCCGAGATCTTGCCGCTGACATAGGTCGGCTTCTCCGGGGGGCCTTCCCGGGTGGCACGGATGACCAGGTTGGAGTTCCCGTCGAGGAACACGTTGCGCCGGTCGTCGCGGTACTGACCCATGTTCTCCGGCCGGTCCCAGAACACCGGGTTGCGGATCGTCTCCCGCTCGGTCGAGACGATCCAGCGCGCCGGATCCGGAGCGGCTCCCGGCGGACCGTCGAACTCGTCGGAGAACAGGATCCCGCCCGCGGGTTCGGCGTCCGGGAATATCGGCTGGGCGTGCGCCGTCGCGGGCAGCGCGGCCAGCCCGAACGGGACGGCCGCGCCGAACCCCGCCATCACCAGCACACTGCGGCGGTCGATGTCGGTCACAGCCTCACCCTAGGGCCGCCCGGCTCAGACCACAGTGAATCCGGCGGGTAATGTCGCGCGGCCGGTGAGGGTCAGCAGCACCGCAGGCCCCGCGCCCAGCGCGACGCCGACACGAGCCGCCAGTGCCGCGGCGTCGGCCAGAACCGCCGCGGGCGGGCTGCGGTCGATGCCCACTGCGCCGGCGATGTCGAGGCAGTGCACCGCCAGCTCGAAGGTCCGGGTGGGCAGATAGGCGCCGAGCCGGATGCGCAGGCCCCCGATCACCTCGAGGACGGGGTCGGCGTCGGCGGCATCGTCGACGTCGGCCAGCGCCCGCGCGGCGAGCGCCTCGATCGCCGCCACCGGGTGCTCACCCAGGTCGCGCCCGGCCTGACGGCCCCGCTCGGCGACGTCGGCCGACCCCAGGCCGGCGGCGATCTCGCGCACCGCGACGTAGTAGCCGACGGCGTCGGTGTCCGCCGCGCGGTCAGTGGGGTGCTGCAGGTAGGTGCTCACCGTGGTCAGCGCACGAGACGTGTGGCCGACCAGGTCACGCACCGTCCACTCCCCGAGACCGGGCCCGTCCCAGGCGGAGTCCGGGATGAGCCGGGCGAGCTCGGTGAAACCGCCCACGGCCGAGGCGAACACCTGATGCGGCTCGGCGCCCGGCGTCATGACGGCTTCAGCAGGTCCCAGCCGTCGACCGATTCGGGGCTGCGCGGTGCGGGACCGACGTAGATCGCCGACGGACGCACCAGCTTGCCGAGCCGTTTCTGCTCCATGATGTGGGCGCACCAGCCCGCGGTGCGGCCACAGGTGAACATGGCGGGCATCATCCGCGGCGGAACCTGGGCGAAGTCGAGGATGACCGCGGCCCAGAACTCCACGTTGGTCTCGATCGCGCGGTCCGGGCGGCGTTCGCGCAGTTCGGCGAGCGCGGCCTGCTCGACCGCGGCAGCGACGTCGTAGCGCGGGGCGGCCAGCCGTTTGGCCGTGGCCCGCAGCACCCGCGCCCTCGGGTCCTCGGCGCGGTAGACGCGGTGCCCGAAGCCCATCAGCTTCTCGTTGCGGTCCAGGATGCCCTTGACCACGGCGCGGGCGTCGCCGGTCCGCTCGGCTTCCTCGATCATCGGGATCACCCGTGCCGGTGCTCCGCCGTGCAACGGTCCGCTCATCGCGCCGATCGCGCCGGACAGCGCCGCGGCCACATCGGCACCGGTCGAGGCGATGACCCGGGCGGTGAAGGTCGAGGCGTTCATCCCGTGCTCGGCGGCACTGACCCAGTAGGCGTCGATGGCTTCGATGTGGCGCGGGTCCGGTTCCCCCTGCCAGCGGGTCATGAACCGGGCGGTCACGGTCTGGCATTCGTCGACGGCTCGCTGCGGCACCGCCGGTTGATAGATGCCCCGGGCCGATTGGGCGACGTAGGACAACGCCATCACCGAAGCCCGGGCGAGTTGATCGCGTGCGGTCTGGTCGTCGATGTCCAGCAGCGGCGGGTAACCCCAGATCGGCGCCAGCATCGCCAGCCCGGCCTGGACGTCGACACGCACGTCGCCGCTGTGGATCGGCAGCGGGAACGGCTCGGCCGGTGGCAGGCCGTGCCCGAAGCGGCCGTCCACCAGCAGCCCCCACACGTCGCCGAAGGTGATGTGGTGGGCGACCAGATCCTCGATGTCGACGCCGCGGTAGCGCAGCGCCCCGCCGTCCTTGTCCGGTTCGGCGATCTCGGTTTCGAACGCCACCACGCCCGCCAGCCCGGGGGCGAAATCCTTCGGCACCGCAGTCATGGGCCGATTCTCGCATTCGGCCCACGACCGCGGTCCGGCAGTGCGGGGATCGGACCGACCTGTCGGCCCGGCCCCGCGTAGCGTTGTCACGTGGGCACTTCTGATCACCTCGCACGCATGCGGGTGGAGTACGGGTCGGTGGAGAAGGACGGCAGCGCCGACCTCGAGGCGGACTGGCTCGGCCCCGACCCCGGCACGGGGTGGGTGACGCTGCTGCAGTCGTGGCTGGCCGAAGCCCGGCAGGCCGGGGTCGCCGAGGCCAACGCCATGGTCGTGGGCACCGTCGACGCCGAGGGAAGGCCGGTCACCCGCACCGTGTTGTGCAAGAGCGTGACCGCAGAAGGCATCTCTTTCTACACGAACTACGACTCCGACAAGGGCGAGCAGCTGGCGGCCCACCCGTACGCCTCGGCGACGTTTCCCTGGTATTCGCTGGGCCGGCAGGTGCACGTGCGTGGCCCGGTCACCAAGGTGTCGGCGCAGGAGACGGCCGACTACTGGTCGCACCGGCCGCGCGGCTCCCAGCTCGGCGCCTGGGCGTCGGCGCAGAGCCGGCCCATCGAGTCGCGGGAGGCATTGCTGCGTAGCCTCGCCGAGGTCACCGAGCGCTTCGCCGACCACGACGAGGTCCCCGTTCCCCCGCACTGGGGCGGCTATCTGATCGCACCCGAGGTCGTCGAGTTCTGGCAGGGCCGGGAGAACCGCCTGCACAACAGGATCCGGGTGCGCAGTGCGGCGGTCGAACGCCTGCAGCCCTAGGTGTGAGCGGCCCCACGCCCCGGCTGCGGGGCAGGCTCTTCGCTGACACCACCCCGCTTCGGACGCCGGACTTCCGGCGCCTGTGGCTGGCCGGGATCGTCACCGTCATCGGTGCGAACCTGACGATCTTCGCGGTGCCGGTGCAGCTGTATGCGCTGACCCAGAACTCGCTGTATGTGGGGCTTTCCGGCCTGTTCGCGCTGGTGCCGCTGGTGGTCTTCGGGCTGTGGGGCGGGGCGTGGGCCGATGCGATGGACCGGCGCCTGCTGCTGATCATCACCTCGATCGGGCTGACCGCCGCCTCGGTGCTGCTGTGGGTGCAGTCGGCGATGGCGCTGGAGAACGTGTGGGTGGTGCTGGGTCTGCTGTCGGTGCAGCAGGCGTTCTACGCGGTCAACTCGCCGACCAGGTCGGCGGCGATACCGCGGATGCTTCCCGGCGGGCAACTGGCCGCCGCGAACGCACTCAACATGACCGTCACCCAGTTCGGCGCGATCGTGGGCCCGCTGCTGGCCGGGCTGATGCTGAACTGGGTCGACCTGTCGACGCTGTATCTGATCGACGCGATCACCTGTCTGGCCGCGATCGGGGCATCGGTGCGGCTGGCGCCGATCCCGCGGTCGGGCCCCGGTGGCGGCGGCTGGGGTTTTTCCGCGGTGTTCGACGGGTTCCGCTACCTGGCCGGCAACAAGGTGATCTTGATGTCCTTCGTCGTCGATCTGATCGCGATGATCTTCGGGATGCCGCGCGCCCTGTTCCCCCAGATGGCCCATGAGAGCTTCGGCGGTCCGATCGACGGCGGCGCCACGATGGCGTTGCTGGCGGCGGCGATGTCGGTCGGCGCGGTGGCCGGCGGGGTGTTCTCCGGTTGGCTGCCCAAGGTCCGAAGACAGGGCCTCGCCGTGGTGGTCGCGATCCTGGCCTGGGGACTGGCGATGGTGGGGTTCGGGGTGGTCAGTGGGTTCGCCTCGGGCACGGCGGGCCTGATGTTGTGGCTGGCGCTGGCGTTCCTGGCGCTCGGTGGAGCCGCCGACATGGTCTCTGCCGCGTTCCGTTCGACGATCCTGCAGCAGGCGGCCTCCGACGAACTGCGTGGCCGGCTGCAGGGCGTGTTCATCGTGGTGGTGGCGGGCGGCCCGAGGCTGGCCGACACCCTGCACGGCGCCGCAGCGGCCGCGGTCGGCACCACCGTCGCCGCCGCCGGCGGTGGCCTGCTGGTCGTCGTCGGAGTCTTGATCGCGACACTGGCCGTACCCGCTTTCGTGCGCTACCGGGTCAACGGCGCCGGCGGGCTGTGACCGGCTGTATGTGCGGCCCGAGCAGGGCCGATCCTCATCTGTTTCACAGGCCGACGGGTTAGAGTCCCGTCGTGGCCGAGACACGGGGGGTGCCCGCGCCGGGGCTGCGCGAGCGCAAGAAGCTCCGGACCCGCGCTACGTTGATCGATGCCGCCGTCGTGCTGTGTGACCGGCAGGGTTTCGAGGGCACCACGGTGGATCAGATCGCGGCCATCGCCGACGTGTCCCCGCGTACCTTCAGCCGGTACTTCACGACCAAGGAAGCGGTCGCACTCGCGCTGATCGACGAGGTCCTCGGGCACGCCGCCGACCACCTCGCCCGCCAGCCCCGCGACCTCGACCTCTACGAGGCCCTGCGGTGCGCCTACATCGGCATGGCCGAGGAGAGCAAACACTGCGCGGCGGGCGGGTTGACCGCTGACCGGTTGTTGCAGATCCTGCGGATCGTGGTGTCCTCCCCGGCGCTGCGGCACGCCGCGATCGAGTACCGCGCGAATCCGGTCGACCTGGTGGTTGCGCAGCGGATGGGTGTCGGCGTCGAGGACCGCCGGGTCAAGCTGATCTCCGCGGTGTGGGGGGCGATCATGATGACCGCGCTGCAGGACGCGACGGCCAACCTCACCGATGCCGACGGTGTCACCGTCGACGACGTCCTGGTCGCGTTCGAAGCCACCTTCGTCGAGTTCGTCGGGCAGATCGCCCCGCTGCGCCAGGTCGGCTGACCCCGGCTGCGCCCCCCGCGGGCGTGACTGCTGGAATGGGACTACCTTCTTGTAGACAGACTCTGTGACTTCCGGATAGACCCGATCGACACCGAAGGGATCCCAGTGGCCGATAACGCCGAAGCCGGGCAGCAGCACGCCATCCTCAACTACCCCGGTGGCGAGCTCGAACTCGACATCGTCAAAGCCTCCGAGGGAGCCGACGGCATCGCGTTGGGGTCGTTGCTGGCAAAGACCGGATACACGACGTTCGACGGCGGGTTCGTCAACACCGCCTCCACGAAATCGGCGATCACCTACATCGACGGTGACGCCGGGATTCTGCGGTACCGCGGCGTCCCGATCGAGCAACTCGCCGAGAACTCGACCTTCATCGAGGTCAGCTACCTGCTCATCTACGGTGAGCTGCCGACCTCCGAGCAACTCGAGAAGTTCACCCACCAGATTCAGCGGCACACGATGCTGCACGAGGACCTGAAGCGGTTCTTCGACGGCTTCCCGCGCAACGCGCATCCGATGCCTGTGCTCTCGAGTGCGGTGAACGCGCTGAGCGCGTACTACCAGGATTCGCTGGACCCCTTCGACCCGCAGCAGGTGGAACTGTCCACCATCCGGCTGCTGGCCAAGCTGCCCACCATCGCGGCCTACGCCTACAAGAAGTCCGAGGGCCAGCCCTTCCTGTACCCGGACAACTCGCTGACGCTGGTGGAGAACTTCCTCCGGATGACGTTCGGGTTCCCCGCCGAACCCTATGAGCTCGACCCGGAGATGGTTCGCGCGCTGGACATGCTGTTCATCCTGCATGCCGACCATGAGCAGAACTGCTCGACCTCGACGGTCCGGTTGGTGGGGTCCTCGCAGGCCAACCTGTTCACCTCGATCTCCGGCGGCATCAACGCGCTGTGGGGGCCGCTGCACGGCGGCGCCAACCAGGCGGTGCTCGAGATGCTCGAGCAGATCCGTCAGGACGGCGGCGACGTCGAGACCTTCGTGCGGAAGGTGAAGAACCGCGAGGACAACGTCAAGCTGATGGGCTTCGGCCACCGGGTCTACAAGAACTACGACCCGCGGGCGCGCATCGTCAAGGAGCAGGCCGACAAGATCCTCGGCAAGCTCGGCGTCAACGACGAACTGCTCGACATCGCCAAGTCGCTCGAGGAGATCGCCCTGACCGACGACTTCTTCGTCGAGCGCAAGCTCTATCCGAACGTGGACTACTACACCGGCGTGATCTATCGCGCGATGGGCTTCCCGACCCGGATGTTCACCGTGCTGTTCGCGCTGGGCCGGCTGCCCGGATGGATCGCGCACTGGCGGGAGATGCACAGCGAGCCGAACAAGATCGGCCGTCCGCGCCAGATCTACACCGGCTACACCGAGCGGGCCTACGTTCCCCTCGATTCCCGCTAGGTCGCATGGTCGCGCACCGGCCGGTGCGATTCTTCTCACGGTGTCGGCGCTTGCCCCGTAGAAGGTTGTAGTTTCACAATCATCGGGTGAGTGACACCGGCGCTCTGAGCGCCCGGCGCAAGGCCGTCATCCTGGTCTCCTGCTGCCTGAGCCTGCTGATCGTGTCGATGGACGCCACCATCGTCAACGTCGCGCTGCCGTCGATCCGCGACGACCTGGCGGCGACCCCGGCCCAGCTGCAATGGGTGGTCGACATCTACACCTTGGTGCTGGCCTCGTTGCTGATGATGGCCGGTGCCGCCGGTGACCGGCTCGGTCGCCGACGGGTTTTCCAGACCGGGCTCGCCGTCTTCGCTCTGGGGTCGCTGGCGTGCAGCCTCGCACCGAGCATCGAAGCCCTGATCGCGGCGCGTCTGCTGCAGGGTGTCGGCGGCTCGATGCTCAATCCCGTTGCGTTGTCGATCATCTCGCAGTTCTTCACCGGACGGATGGAGCGGGCCAGAGCGCTGGGCGTGTGGGGTGCGGTGGTCGGCATCTCGATGTCACTGGGCCCGATCGTCGGGGGCCTGCTCATCGAAACCATCGGGTGGCGTTCGGTTTTCTGGATCAACCTGCCGATCTGCGCGGCGGCCATCGCACTCACCGCGTTGTTCGTCCCGGAATCCCGGTCGATGACGATGCGCGGCATCGACCCGGCCGGCCAGCTGTTGGCCATGGTGTTCCTGTTCGGTGTGGTCTACACGCTCATCGAGGGCCCCGTGCTGGGCTGGTCGAGCCCACGGGTGCTGGTCAGCGCGTGTGGCGCCGTGCTGGCCTTCGCCGCGTTCCTCGCCCACGAATCGCGGCGTGTGGATCCTTTCCTGGATCTGCGCTTCTTCCGGAGCATCCCGTTCACCGCCGCCGTGATCAACGCGGTCAGTGCGTTCGCCGCGTGGGGTGCGTTCCTGTTCATGATGTCGCTGTATCTGCAAGGGGAGCGCGGATTCTCGGCCATGCAGACCGGCCTGGTCTACCTGCCGATCGCGGTGGGTGCGTTGCTGTTCTCACCGCTGTCCGGACGGCTGGTCGGGCGCTACGGCGCACGCCCGTCCCTGGTGATGGCCGGCACGCTCATCGCCGGGGCCTCGACGATACTGACCTTCCTGACGGCGACGACACCGGTGTGGTCGCTGCTGATCGTGTTCGCCGTGTTCGGCATCGGGTTCTCGATGGTGAACGCGCCCATCACCAACTCGGCGGTCAGCGGGATGCCCGTGGACCGCGCCGGGGCCGCCTCGGCGGTGACCTCGACCAGCCGGCAGGTGGGAGTGAGCATCGGTGTGGCCCTGTGTGGTTCGGTGGCCGGCGTGGCGATGGCCCCGGGTGGTGCCGGGTTCGCCGCGGCCGCACACCCGCTGTGGTACATCTGCATCGGGTTGGGCCTGGTGATCCTGGTCAACGGCCTGTACTCGACCTCGCCGCGCGCGATGCGCTCGGCCGACCGCCTCGCGCCGTTGATCGAGGGAACGCCGGCCACCCAGGAGGCTGCCGGTGGCCGGTGAGGTGGACGCCGACGACGTCTGGCGTGACCTGGTCGCGTTCGTGCTCGACCACCGCGACGGCTGGAGACGCGCGGTGGTGGAGCGTTCCGGCTTGCCGTTCAGCAGGATTCGTGTGCTCAAGCGGCTGAGCCGGGCGCCGATGTCGGTCAAACAACTGGCCGGGGCCGCGACGATCGACGCTCCGGCGGCCACCGTCGCGGTCAACGATCTGGAAGAGCGCGGGCTGGTGGTCCGGCGGGTGGATCCGGCCAATCGGCGGACCAAGGTGGTGTCGCTGACCGACGCGGGACGGGCCGCGGTCGCAGCGATCG
>JAXHTL010000279.1:0-5066 GCA_034190095.1 Actinomycetota bacterium | reverse complement strand
GTAACCCGGAAACGCGCAGATTTTTACGGGAACCGGAAAATCAACTGGCCCTGGCGCAGGCCATCTGCCGGGGAATTCAACAAACTTAACCGAGGAGTAAGTGATGAAAAACATTTTATCATCGGACGATCGATGAACGCCTCCCACACGCCCACCGGGGTGGGCAGCACGAAGGGCTTGATCCCGGCGGCGGTGACCCAGATCTGCCACAGCAGCACCAGCGCGGCCACGGTGGCCACCGGGCCGAGGTACACGAACACCCGCCGCAACGCGTCGGCGCCCCGCCGGCCGCTCGTGGCGCCGCCGGCCGATGCCGGTGCGGCCGGGTCGAGCGCCGTCACGAAGCCACTCCCGGCCTGGCGTCCCCAGCCGCCACCGCCAGCTGCCGCCGCACCTCGGTGGTGATCGCGAAGAACGCCTCGGATTCGGCGAGCTCCGGGCTGCGTTCGCGCGGAAGGTCCACCGGGATGTGGGTGACGATGCGGCCCGGGTTGCGACCCATCACCAGGATGTCGGTGGACAACGCGACGGCCTCGGCGATGCTGTGCGTGACGAAGACGATCGTCTTGCCCGTCGTGGCCCACAGCTCGTGCAACTCGTAGTTGAGCCGTTCCCGCAGGATCTCGTCGAGCGCACCGAACGGTTCGTCCATCAGCACTATTCGGGGGTCGCTGACCAGGGCCCGCGCGATCGCCGCCCGTTGGGCCATGCCGCCGGACAGGGTGCGTGGGCTGGCGTCGATGTACTCGCCCAACCCGACCCGGCGCAGCTCTGCGCAGGCCCGCTCCTTGCGTGCGTCGCCGGCCAACCCCATTGCCTCCAGCGGAAGTTCGACGTTGCGGCGCACCGACCGCCACGGGACCAGGTTGGGCGCCTGGAACACCATCGACATCGAATGGTCGCGCCGCGCCGACTCGGGGCTGCCGGCACCGACCTCGATGGCACCCGAACTGAGCGGCTCGAGGTCACCGATCATCCGCAACAGGGTCGACTTGCCGCATCCGGAGGGGCCGATCAGCGAGACGAACGAACCCGCCTCGACGGTGTGGCTCACATGGTCGAGGATCAGCTTCGACCCGTAGTACTTGACCACGGAGTCGAGGACGATCGAATCCGAGCTGATGGAGCGGGCGGAGAGCACCGCGGGGCTGGTGTCGACGGTCATCGTGCACCCTTCGGTTCGGGGGGAATACGCAGCGCGAGTCTTGCGGCGGCCGAGACGAGCGCCGACATCAGATAGACCAGTGCCACGCCGCCGGCCATCGCCGCCACTGCGGCACACCACAACGCCTCGGGATCGGTGAGGTAGTACGACGCCGCCGACAGCAAGGTCATCGAGATACCGCTGGGCCGGCCGCTGGGCAGCTCGGCCACGATCGCCCCGACGACCGCCAGCGCGGTGGCGGTGCGCACGGTGCCGACCAAGGCCAGCGTCGCCCTCGGCAACTCCAGACCGGTGAACACCTTCAGTCGCGACAATCCACAGCTGTGGAACAGCTCCCGCTGATCTCGGCCGGTGTCAGTGATCGCGCGAGCCACTGCCACATAGATGGGGAAGAACGCCAGGATCGCGGCGATGAGCGCCAACGACAGCCAGCCGTCACCCAGAATGATCACCAGCGCCGGGACGATGGCCACCAAGGGAAGCGTCTGTGTCGCAACCAGAACCGGCGTCAGCGTGAAGGCGGCGAACCGCGATTTCGCCGACACCACCCCCATGACGACACCGATCACGATGCCCACCCCGAGCCCGGCGGCCGCCTCCTGCATGGTCACCGTCAGCGCCCGCAGGATCGACACGGCCCTGATGTCACCGTTGGGCAGCGTGTCACCGAACGCCACCAGCACCGACCACAGATGCGGCATCGTCGTGTCGGACACCCCGAAGACCGCTTTGGCCACCTCCCAGAACGCCACCACGGCCAGCACTGCGCCGGCGGTCCAGGCGACCGGCGACCACGCCGCGCGCCGGGGCGCCCGGCGGCCCACCGGGTCCGGCTCCCCCGGCGGCGGCGCAGGGGCCGGGCTGACCGCGGGCGAGTTCGTGAGTTCTCCGACCGACATCGCTAACCTCCTGCTGCGGGCTCAGGCACCGGGCGACAGGGACTTGGCATGGGCCTGGTAACGCAGCGCCAGCCAGCGGTTGACCTGGGGCAGCGTGGTCTCCTGCCAGCTGTAGCGGCCCCGCTTGGCGAAGCGGGATCGCTGGCCGCTCTGCATCCGCTCGTTGGTGACCATGTCCTGGTCGTTGATCACCTGGTTCACCGCGTTCTGCATCTCGAACGCCCAGTCGAAGCCGGCCGCCTTCTTCGTCGACGGCGGGAAGAGCCAGGCCACCCGCAGCGTCATCTTGTTGGCGCCCTCGGGGGTGATCAGGAAGTAGAACACCTGCTCGGGGCTGAGCGCGAAGAACACCGTCGGCAGCACCGAAGCGAACATGATCCGGCTGCGCCGAAGTTCGTCGAGGCCCGGCAGGACCGGCAGGATGGCCTTGCCCGTCGGGTTGAACCCGGCGTCGATGTGCCGGTAGTTCGTCGGATGCATGATCACGTTGTCCGAATCCTCGAACTCCACGAACTCCGCCATCGAAGCCGGCGCCACATCGTGGTAACCCATGTGGACGAACGACGTGTGGTAGGGCTCGAGGGCGTTCTCGTGCATACCCTTCCAGTTCCACGGCAGCCCCTCGAACACCTGGGGCGAGGTGATCTCCAGGTTGGCGACGTCGTAGATCTCCATCTCGGGCGCCAGCTTGGTCAACTGGTCTGCCAGCGGGGCCGCATCCGGGTCCATGTTGGCGAAGATCATCCCGTACCAGATCTCCACCCTGAGGTTCGGCAGCGAGGTCTCCTGGCGGAGTTCGGAGATCGGGCAGGTCTCCTTCATCTCGGGCGCGGCGACGAGTGCACCGTCGAGCCCGTACGCCCAGTAGTGGTACGGGCAGCGAAACTGTTTGGTGTTGCCCTGCTCCTGCGCATCCACCACGGGATAGGCGCGGTGCTGGCAGATCGAGGACATCACCCGCACGACTCCCGCGTCGTCGCGAGTGACGATCAGCGGCTCGTCACCGACGGTGATCGAGAAGAAGTCGCCGACCTTCGGGATCTGGCTCACATGCCCCAGGCACAGCCACTGGGTGGCGAAGATGGCCTCCTTCTCGAATTCGTAGAACTCTTCGGAGGTGTACACCTCGGTGGGCATGGTGCGGGCGGTGCTGACGTCGGCCTCGGGCAACCCGAGCCGGTCGAGCACATCCTGGACGAGAGGGGGGATTTCGTTCACGTCATGGTCTCCTGGGGAGCTGGTCGAGAGGTTGTGGCATCAGACGTTGCGGACGACCGGCGTCTCACTGTTGCGCGTGACGACGCACAGACATCCGACGTCGAGGTCGTTGAACTCCTCGTGGACCAGACCACCGGGAATCACGGCGATCTGCCCGGCGGAGGCGGTGAACTCTTCAGCACCGTCAGGGCCGTGGACGCGAAACCGCATGGCGCCGCTGACGATACAGACGATGGAGGTCTGATCGGCGTGGTGATGTGGCACCGACGAGTGCCCCGGGGGCAGCGTACTGACCCCCATCCACATACCGCCTGCCGAGGCGGCCGACCCACGGGACAGCGCCCCCGACCCACCACCGGCGGCGGCAGAGTTGTCGGCCACCAGACCTGAGTCGACTATCGACGATCCGCTGGGATAGGTGATGGTGTCACCATCGGTGACACCGACGATCTTGTCGGACATTGTTGGTTCCTCTTCGGAATCGGGAATGGACGATCCCGCCGGGCGACACACCGACGGATCGAAGGTTTGCAGGCACCGGCCACCAAGGGTGTGGGCTCGGAGCTGTTCGACGATGACGACGCGCGGCGTCAGCGCCGACACAGCGTCGTCAGTGGTCCCTGATACTCAGCGGGAGCGCTGCTCAGGACCCGCGGTCCAGCAGGAATCCGCTGTGCACGCGCAGCGGATCGTCACGGCCGACACGGGCCGCGACGATGGAGTTGATCTGGGCGAAGCCGCAGGCCTGACCTGATCCGATCATGTCTGCGCACTTTCCAGGAACGGTGTCTCGAGCCAGCCGTCCCCGTACGGGGTCTGGAAGTCGAGCGTCAGGCGAAGGTGGCTGATCTTCCACACGCCGTCGCGCCGCTCGAAGTCGTCCACGTAGTGACCGCCCTGCCAGACGGCCATCTCGTCACGAATAGTGCAGGGCTCCAGCAGTTTCCAGCGTCCTACCGCGGCATCACCGGCGACGGTGATCTCCTCGTTCGTAAGGTAATGCACCGTGAAGTGCAGGCGGTCGGGGCTCTCGTTGAACATCGCGGCGATGGCCTCGCGGCCCTCCCAGCGCGCTCCGGCAATCGTGCGGCCCGACCCGTCGAGCTCTTCCCAGACCGCGTCTTCCCAGAACAGTTCACCCATTCCCAGACGGCGCTTTTCGTCGGCCCACTGCATGTAGTGAGCCTTGACGGCCCGTACCGCACTTTCGGACTCCAGGCGGTCGAGCCGATCCAGGACGCCTTGGAACTCGCTTGCGTCGATGGAAACACTCCCTTGTCACTCATCACCGCACCCGACCGGAGAACGCCCATTGACGTGCGTGGACCCGATGTTCCACCGCCAACCAGCCGTCGAGCACGGCGCACTTCGAGCCGCTACCACGCGATCGTCGTTGAAGACGGGTACGAGCTGGTGAATCCAATAATATTTAGTTAAGCCACCTCTGCAACTCGAAGCGCTGTTGCCGTCGGCACCAGCCGGATGTGGGGCTGTCCGGACGTCGAAAAACTTTCCCCCCGAACGCTGTTCGGGGGGAAGTGACGCGCACTACACGGCGAGGCGCTGCGCCTCACCCAACGACCGTGCTCAACCCTTCAGGCGCTCGGTGAGGAACTGCACCACCCGCTTGCGGGCTTCGTAGGCGGGCTGACCGTCGACCTCGCGCACCTCGGCGGTGAGCACCGAATGCGCCATCCGCCCGAACCCGTGCTCGTTGCCCTTGTTCGAGTCGATCTCGATCACCTCGAACGCGTCGCCCAACCGGTTCTTCAGCGTCGCGAAGC
>JAXHTL010000278.1:0-5069 GCA_034190095.1 Actinomycetota bacterium | reverse complement strand
TTTCGCCAGCACCAGGTAGTAGTCGAGATCGTCGACCTGCCGACCGGCCACCTGCGCGTAGTGAGCGACGACGTCGTCGCGCGCGGGCATCCCGCGCATGTCGACGTAGCCCATCTCCGAGGGCTCCGGGTTGGCGGTGTCCTTCGGCCAGGACTGCACCATCCACGCCAGATCCAGTTTCGGGTCGCCGACCGTGCCCATCTCCCAGTCCACGATCGCGGCCATCCGGGCCGGCGCGCCGTGCCGGTACATCACGTTGGCGAACTGGTAGTCGCCGTGCATCAGGCCGGGGATGAAGTCGAGCGGCTTGTGGGCACGCAGCCACGCCGTCGCCGTCTCGAGCCCCGGAAGGTCTCGATTCTTGATCCGCTCCAGAAAGCCGATCCAGCGGTCGACCTGACGCTCGTGGAAGCCGTCCGGCCGGCCGAGATCGGCCAAACCCCGTGCCCGCCAGTCGACCTTGGACAGCAACGCGATGCCCTCGGCCAGTTGATAGCTCAGACCGGGCCGGGTGGCGGGGTCGCTGTCGAACGGCTCGGGCCAGCGCCCGTGGGTGTCCATCGGTGACCAGCCGTCGATGAAGCCCATCAGGTAGAACGGCCGGCCGAGCACATCAGGGTCGGCGCAGACCCCGACCGCCTCGGTGTGCGGGACGTCGGTGCCGTCCAGCGCTTCGATGATCCGCCACTCCCGCAGGATCCCCTTGTCCCGGTCCGGGGGAGCGCCCGCCGGCGGCATCCGCAGCACGCAGCGTTGCTCGCCCCGACGAATCTCGAAGATCACGTTCTGGGTGCCCCCGGCCAGGAACCGCGTGGTCAGTGGCTCGCCTTTGCCCGGCAGCGACGCCTCGTCCATCCAGGCCGCCAGCCGGCCGGTATCGATCTGGTCGGTCACAGGTTCCCCACCTCGTGCTCGAGGTAGTCGGCGAACTTGGCTTGCGCGGCCTCCCGTTTGGCCGGAATCCACTCGGTCGGCCACATGCCGTCGGTCGGTGTGTAGTCCCGCAGCACCTGTTTGGCGACCGTGGCCTTGTGCACCTCGGTGGGTCCGTCGGCGAGCCCCATCACCGCCGCGCCGGTCACCATCCCGAGGAAGGGCACCTCGTTGGTGACCCCGAGCGCGCCGTGCACCTGCATCGCGCGCCAGGCGATGTCGTGCAACACCGTCGGCATCACGACCTTGACCGACGCGATGTCCTTGCGCACCTTCTTGTAGTCGTTGTACTTGTCGATCTCCCACGCCGTGTAGAGCACCATCAACCGGAACTGCAGCAGCTGGGCGTAGGAGTCGGCGATGTAGCCCTGGACGAACTGCTTGTCCGACAGCCGGCTGCCCTGGGTCTGGCGGCTCAGCGCACGTTCGCACATCATGTCCAGGGCCTTGCGGGCCAGCCCGATCGTGCGCATCGCATGGTGGATCCGGCCGCCGCCCAGGCGGGTCTGGGCGATCGCGAAGGCCTGGCCTTCGCCGCCGAGCAGTGCTTCCGAGGGCACCCGCACGTTGTCGTAGTGGATCAGTGCGTGCGAGCCCTCATCGGCCTTCTCCCCATAGAGGCCGACGTTGCGGACGATGTTCACCCCCGGGGTGTCGGTGGGCACGAGGAACATCGACATCCCCTGATAGGCGCTGACCTCGGGGTTGGTGACGACCATGACGATGAGGAACGAGGAGGTGGCGGCGTTGGAGGAGAAGAACTTCCAGCCGTTGATGACCCAGTCGTCGCCGTCGCGCACCGCCGAGGTGGTGAACAGGGTGGGGTCGGCGCCGGCGTGCGGTTCGGTCATCGAGTAGCAGGAGAACAGCTCACCGTCGAGCAGCGGGCGCAGGTAGCGCTGCTTCTGCTCGTCGGTGCCGTAGTGGGCGATGATCTCGGCGTTACCGGTGTCGGGCGCCTGGCAGCCGAAGATGATCGGCGCCCACTGGGAGCGGCCCAGGATCTCGTTGAGCAGGGCCAGTTTCAGCTGTCCGTAGCCCTGTCCGCCGAGATCGGGGCCCAGGTGGGTGGCCCAGAGCCCCCGCTTGCGGACCTCCTCTTTGAGCGGGTCGATCGCCTTGCGGCGCTGGCCGTCCAGCGGCACGAACTGCTGGTGTGGCCACGCGAGGTCCAGGGGCTCGACCTCCTCGCGGACGAATTCGTCGGCCCAGTCGAGCACCTTCTGGTACTCGGGGTCTGTCTCGAAATCCCACGCCATCGGGGGTTCCTTTCTCGCTCGGTCGGTCAGGTGTCGGTGGACAGTACGCGGTAGCCGGCGATCAGCGCGGCGATGTCATGGGCGACCGTTTCGGCGAATGGCCCGGTGAACTCCCCGGACGCCCAGTGCCGGACACCTTCGCTGACGAGCATGTGGGCGACGCGGGACAGATGGTTCACGTCGACGCGGGCGTCGAGCTTTCCGTCGCGTTGCGCGACGGCGAACAGCTCGCCGAACATGTCCGCGTCCAGGTCGGTGACCCGGTCTCCACTGAGCAGCCGGTGCTGCTGGCGGTAGCCCTCCAGCACGGCGGCGGTCACCAGTTCGGGCGGGTTTCGGGACATGGACTTCTCCAGGCTGCGCAGCGCGCCGGCGATGACGTCCTCGACGTCGTAGTCGCCGCGCATCAGTGAACGCACGGTTTTCTGCGCGGCCCTGGTCGACAGCACGCCGACCTCGAACAGCACGTCCTCCTTGGCGGGGAAATAGAAGTAGAAGAGCGCCCGGGACACGCCGGCGGCGCGGCAGATGTCGGCGACCGTCGTCGTGGCGTAGCCGTTGGTGCGCCACAGGGCCATCGCCGCCTGCACGAGCGCGCGCTTGGTCGCGTGCGACCGCGCCCGCTGATAGGAGGCGCGTCGCTGACCACTGTCTGACGCTGTAGCCGTCGTCGATCTCGGCATCAGGCCACGTTAGCAAGCTTTTAGTGAGTTGAGAATAGTTGACGGCTGTATAACTAGGAACGCGCTGTCCCGTGCCCCGCCGGTAGGCGGGGCATGTCTCGTTGACGGCACGCGGCCGGTGTGAAAACCTGATACGCAAAGATGAGAATCACGTTCTCCAAGGGTGAGATCGTCGAACGGAGTGGGCATGGCTGAAGACCTCACCAAGGTGGATTTCTTCCGGGACAGTCGGTTGACCGACGATCCCTACCCGTTCTACGAAGCGTTGCGGGAGAAGTGCCCCGTCGCCCGTGAGGATCACTACGGCGTCACGATGGTGACCGGCTGGCAGGAGGCGGTCGACGTCTACAACGACGCCGAGACGTTCTCCTCCTGCATCTCGGTCACCGGCCCGTTCCCCGGTTTCCCGGTGTCGCTGGAGGGCATGGAAGACGGCGACATCACCGAGCTGATCGAGCAGCACCGCGACGAGATCCCGTTCAGCGACCAACTTCCCACACTGGACCCGCCCACCCACACCAATCACCGCGCCCTGCTGATGCGGCTGATCACCCCGAAGCGCCTCAAGGAGAACGAGGACGCGATGTGGCAGCTCGCCGACGACATCCTCGACGACTTCCTGGCGCCGGGCTCGGGTGAGTTCATCAAGGGCTTCGCCGGCCCGTTCACCCTGCGGGTCATCGCCGACCTGCTGGGTGTGCCCGAAGAGGATCGCGACGAGCTGATCGAAAGGCTCGCCCGCGGCACGCACGGCAGTGGAATCGGCAACGCCGACAAGACCCTGACCAAGACGCCGCTCGAATACCTCTACGACGTGTTCGCCACCTACGTCGAGGACCGCCGTGCCCAGCCCCGCGACGACGTGCTGACCGGCCTGGCCACCGCGACCTTCCCGGACGGATCGATTCCCGAGGTCGGCGATGTGGTTCGGGTGGCCACCAACGTGTTCTCGGCGGGCCAGGAGACCACCGTGCGGCTGCTGTCCACCGCACTCAAGGTGCTCGGCGACCGGCCCGACATCCAGCAGAAGCTGCGCGCGGATCGCAGCCTGCTGCCGAACTTCATCGAGGAGTGCCTGCGCATCGAGAGCCCGGTCAAGGGTGACTTCCGGATGCCGAGGGTCCCCACCACAGTCGGTGATCAACAGGTGGGCGCGGGCAGCACGGTGATGGTGATCAACGGCGCCGCCAACCGCGACCCGCGCCGATTCGACGACCCCGACTCGTTCGATCCGGAACGCAAGAACGCGCGCCAGCACCTGGCCTTCGGCCGCGGCATCCACAGCTGTCCGGGTGCCCCGCTGGCCCGCGCCGAGACGCGGGTCGGTCTGGAACGGCTCCTCGACCGAACCAGCGACATCCGTATCTCGCAGGACAAGCACGGGCCCGTGGGTGAGCGTCGCTACGAGTACATCCCCACCTACATCCTGCGTGGGCTCACCGAATTGCACCTCGAGTTCGACCCCGCGTGAGAGTCCGAGTCGACGAAGACCGCTGCGCCGGCCACGGGATGTGCCTGACGTTGTGCCCCGAGGTGTTCGAGATGACCGACGACGGGTGGGCGGTCGCGGCCGACGGTGACATCCCGGCCGAGCTGGAGGCGTCCGCCCGCGAGGCGGTCGAGAACTGTCCCGAGCGTGCAATCATCGAGAGCGACTGAGGCAAGGAGAGATTCGAGTGGCCAACGGCGCCAAGGGGTATGTGATCCTCACCGAGGACATCAAGGATCCAGCCGGGATGGTGGAATACGGCAAGCTGGCGATGAAGGCGATGGCCGGCGCCAGGATCGTCGCCGTCGACACCAATCCCACCGTGATCGAGGGCCAGTGGCACGGCAGCCAGACCGTCGTGCTGGAGTTCGATTCGGTCGAGGCAGCCAAGGAGTGGTACCACTCCGAGGCCTACCAGGCCGCCGCCAAGGTGCGGCAGGGTGCGGCCGAATGCAACGGCGTCATCGTCGCGGGGTTCCCGCAGTAACCCGATCCGCTCAGTGCGCAGACAGCGGGCGGACCGGCCTCGTCGTGGTGGCATGAGCGAGTAGTTCGGCCAGCTCGCGCGGCCGCGACAGGAACGGCGAATGGGATGCGTCGATGCGCAGTTGCTCGACGCCGAGGCGCCGGGCGACGGTGTCGGCCAGCCAGCGCGGCATCGATCGATCCTGTTCGCAGACAATGAAACTGCGGGGCAGGTCGGCG
>JAXHTL010000277.1:0-5108 GCA_034190095.1 Actinomycetota bacterium | reverse complement strand
CCGGCTGCGGACCCGCTGCCGCAGCGGGCCGGCCGCCCGGTCCGGTTCGTGGGCGTGCCCGTCCAGGCGTTCGCGTAGTGCCGGGAACGCCTCGAGGTGCTGGTCGAAGCGGCCCTGCCGGGAAGTCAGGACGGCGATTCCGACACAGTCGTCGGCCACCGGTGTCACGTACGCCTCCGCCTGCGCGGCGTCGCCCGACCAGTACACCTCGACGAACTCGCTCCACGGCGCCACCGCGACATGGCGTTTGATACCCCACCGGCGGGTCCGGCCCGCCGGACGCTCCAGCCCGAGCGCGGCCCGGATGGGGGAGTGCAGGCCGTCGGCGGCCGCGAGGTAGCGGGTCCGCAGCCCGTTGACCGTCACCCCGTCCGCGTCCTGAGTCAGCGGGCCGACCTTGTCGTGCAGCATCTCGACCCCGGCCGCCTGCGCCTCGGCCAGCAGCGCCGTGTGCAGCGTGGTGCGCCGCACCCCGAGGCCGGCGCCGGAGTCGAAGTGGGCGGTGACGCGGTGGCCCGCGTCGATGTAGGACACCCCCACGAACGGCTTGCCCGCCGGCTGGGCGCCGAGCAGCTTCAGCTGCTGCACCGCATGCGGCATCAGCCCCTCACCGCAGGCCTTGTCGATGGGGCCGCTGCGTTTCTCGATGACGACGGTGTGCAGCCCGCTGCGGGCGGCGTGGATCGCGGTGGCCAGGCCCGCGGGCCCGCCCCCGGCGACCACCAGGTCGATCACCTCGGCGGCCGCCGGGTGTCGGTCAGGGTCTGCAGAGCCGTGTTCTCCACCGAGATCCGGGTCCGCAGCAGCGCGGCGTTGAGAACGGTGAACACCAGCGCGGTGATCCACGCGGAGTGCACCAGCGGCAGGGCGATTCCCTCGATGACGACCGCGACGTAGTTCGGGTGCGCGATGAACCGGTAGGGCCCGCCGGTGACGCGCTCGGCGTCGGGCACCACGACCACCCGGGTGTTCCACTGGTGGCCCAGGGTGGCGATGCACCACCATCGCAGTCCCTGTGCGGCCACCACCAGGGCCAGCATCGGCCAGCCCAGGGCGGGCAGGAACTCGCGGTGGGCCGCCTCGAACAGGCATCCGGCCAGCAGCGCGGTGTGCAGCACCACCATCACCGGGTAGTGGCCGGCGCCGTACTCGACGCCGCCGTGAGCGCGGCTCCACTTCAGGTTCCGCTGGGAGACGACCAGCTCGGCGACGCGTTCGACGGCCACCAGCGCGATGAGCAGGGTGTAGGCAAGCATCGGCGGCCTCAGCTCCAGCGCAGCAGCACGAGTTCCGAGCAGAAGCCCGGACCCATCGCCATCAGGAGACCGGGCTCACCCGGCCGCGGCTTCTTGGCCCGGGTGTCGCGCAGGACATGCAACACCGAGGAGGACGACAGGTTGCCGACCTCGGCCAGGGAGCGCCAGGTCAGCTCCAGGGCGTCCTCGGCCAGCCCGAGCGCGGCGTTGATCGCCTCGATGACCTTGGGGCCGCCGGGATGCGACACCCACGCGGCGATGTCACCGACGGTCAGGTCGTGGTCGGTCAGGAAACCGGCCATGTCCTCGGCCAGGTACCGGTCGATCAGCTCGGGCAGATTGGGCGACAGCACCAGCTGGAAACCGGTGTGCCCGATCTTCCAGCCCATGGTGTCCAACGAGTCCGGGTACATCCGGCTGCGCGAGTCGAGCACCTCGGGTCCGGCGGCGCCGATCGCCCTGGCGCGGTTCTCCCCGGCGGCGACCACCGCGGCCGCGCCGTCACCGAACAGCGCGCTGCCGACCAGGCTTGCCATCGTCGGCTGCACCGCCGGATAGGTCAGCGAGCACAGCTCCACCGAGACCAGCGCGGCGACGTGGTCCGGGGCCCCGCGCAGATAGTCGTGCATGCGCGCGACACCGGCGGCGCCGGCCACACAGCCGAGCCCGAACAGCGGGATCCGGCGGATGTCGGGCCGAAGACCCAGCCGTCCGGCGATCCGGGCGTCCAGCGACGGCACCGCGATGCCGGTGACGGTGGTGGTCATGATCATGTCGAGATCGCTTGGACGCAGCCCGGCCTCGTCGAGGGCCGCGGTCAGCGCTTCACAGGCCAGGTCGACGGCGTGCTCGAGGTAGAGGTCGTTGGCCTCCCCGAAGTCGGTGAGTGACGGGTAGCGGTCCAGGGGCAGCACGAAGTGGCGTGAGTTGACCTTCGCGTTCTCGTGCAGCGCGCGCACCACGTCGCCGAGGTCGGCGAACGCCGGCGCCTGCAGAAAGGCCTCGGTGATCTCGTGCTGGCTGTGGCGGTGCGGCGGCAGTGCTCCCTGCACCCCCGCGATGACGCTGATGGGGTTCGTGCCGGTGGTCTTCGCGGTCATGTCGTGATCCGTTTCGCATCTTCGTTGTCATCTGATTGTGCCGCCGCCGCCTCGTCGATGCCCAGCCGTTCGTGTACTCGTTTGAGCCAGTTCGGTGCCCACCAGTTCGCGCCGCCCATCAGCCGCATGAACGCGGGCACCAGCACCATGCGCACCAGGGTGGCGTCGACGAGCACGGCCAGCGTCAGCCCGAGACCGAACATCCGCATGACCGATGTGCTCGCCGCGATCAGCGCCGCGAACGAGATCGACATGACCAGCGCGGCGGCGGTGATCACCCGGCCGGTGTGGGCGATGCCCAGCGCCACCGCCTCCTCGTTGGACACACCCGGCTGCAGCCAGAACTCGCGGATGCGCGCGACCAGGAAGACCTCGTAGTCCATCGACAGGCCGAAGGCGATGCAGAACAGCAGCACCGGCATGTTCGCCACCAGGGTGCCGGTCGGGGTGGTGCCGAGCCCGCCCAGATGGCCGTCCTGGAAGATCCACACCAGGGCCCCGAACGCCGCGGTCAGCGACAGCATGTTGAGCACCAGGGCTTTCAGCGGCACCACCACACTGCCGGTGAGCAGGAACAACAGCGCGAACATGATGACCGCGATCAGCCCCAGCACCAGCGGCAGGGTCGAGGTGATGGCGTCGACGCTGTCCCGGTTGGTCTGGGCGGTGCCGGTCATCTCGACGGTGCGTCCGCCCGGCCCGTCGACCGCATGCAGGCGATCGAGCTGGTCCTCGGAGGCCTCGGAGAACAGCGGCGCGGTGCTGGCGACGGTCAGGAACATGCTGCCGTCGCGCTCGCCGGCCGGTGCGGACGGTCCACCGGCGGCCATCCCCGCAACGAAGGTGCCGGTCGGCGCCGACACCGCCGCGACGTCGGGCACCCGGGACAGCTCGGCCGCGTAGCCGGACACGTCGGCGGCGGTCAATCCGGCGCTGTCGGGGATCACGACGGTCACCGCGGCGTCGGTGTTGCCGGAGAACTCCTCGCGCAGCGCATCGCCGACTTGATGCGCCGAACTCGACGCCGGCAGTACCCGGTCGTCGGGGAAACCCCAGCGCACACCCAGGAACGGTGCGCCGAGCACCAACAGCAGGATGACCACGGACAGGCCCAGGGGCAGCGCCCGGCGCATCACCGCGTGCGCGCCGCGGTACCAGAACCGCTGCTCGACCGGCACCGGCGTGGGCTCCGGGCGGCGCAGCAGGCGCCGACCCAACCGGGCCACGTCGAGAGCGCCCAGCCGGTCGCCGAGCACGACCAGCGCCGCGGGGGTGACGATGACGGCGGCCCCGGCGGCGAACGCCACGGTGGCCACCCCGGCGTAGGCGAAGGATTTCAGGAAGTGCATCGGGAACAGCACCATCGCCGCCATCGACAACGCGACCGTCGTCGCCGAGAAGATCACCGTGCGACCGGCCGTCGTCATCGTGCGCACCAGCGCCTTCTCCGGTGCGGCCCCGGCGGCCAGTTCGTCGCGATAGCGCGACACGATCAACAGCGTGTAGTCGATCGCCAGAGCCAGGCCCATGGCGACCGCCAGGTTCAGCGCGAAGATCGACACGTCGGTGCCGAAGGTGACCAGCCGCAGTACCGCCAGCGCCCCGATCACCGACATCGCCCCGATCGCGACCGGGACTGCGGCGGCGAGCAACCCGCCGAACACCCACACCAGCACCAGGAAGCTCAGCGGGATCGCCAGCGCCTCCATCACCAGCAGGTCGCGCTGGGACTGCTCGGTGATCTGCAGGTTCACCATCGCGGTGCCGCCGGTCGTGACCGTGACACCGCCGTGGCGGCCGCTGACCTGATCGGAGATCTCCTCGGTGTAGCGCTGCTGTTCGGCTTCGCTGCCGGTGATGCCCGCGACGATCAGCCCGGCGGTGCGGTCGGTGCTGATCAGGTCGGGCTGGGCGGGGGCGGCCCAGGCCGAGGAGACCTCGGCGACGTGTGGGTGCTGCTCGAGGACGTGCACGGTTTCGGCGGCGACCCGGCGGGTTTCGGGGTCGTCGATCCCGTCGGGGGAGGACACCACGATGATCATCTGCACGTCGCCGCGCCCGAACTTCTCGGTGAGAAGGTCTGCGGCTCGGGCGGATTGGGAACCTGGGTCCTGAAAGCCGCTGGGGGACAGGCTCTTGGCCACGGGCACGCCGAAGACCGCCAGCGCGACGGTCAGTACTGCGGCGGCGGCGAGGATGCGGCGCGGTGCCGCCATGGCCAGCAACGCGATTCGATGAAGCAGGGCGATCTCCGCTCGTGGACGACGGCGCCCAAATTTACGTCACGGCAGCCGTCTGCGGGGGTTCACGTGTTCGTCACATCGGCATGCCTCCCGGTCAGGGCAGTTCGAAGTGTTGATAGTCCAGCGGGGTGCGCCAGTGCCCGCCCCAGGTCCAGCCCCGATCGGTGAACACCAGGACCGCGGGGTCGCCGTCGTGCAGCATGCCCGGCTCGTCACGGCTGCGGTCGGCCCAGGGGCCCGCATTGGCGGGCTGGACGTCGCCGCGGGAGTCGATGTAGGGGTTGAGCCGCGGATTGAGGTCGATAGCGCGTCCGTAGGCGTGGTAGGACCACTGCCCGGTGCCGGGGATGTCACGGCAGTTGAACGCCGAGGTGTTGTTGTCGCGCATCGACAACTCGTCGTCGGCCCCGGGGTAGTTCTCGACGACCGGACTGCCTGGTACTCTGGTAGTCCCGCTGGGGCATGCCCGTTCCGTAATCACCGCTCATCATGCCATGCTGGGCAAAAAC
>JAXHTL010000276.1:0-5189 GCA_034190095.1 Actinomycetota bacterium | reverse complement strand
GTGCTGACCCCTTCCGCCGACCCTATGTATGTGACCCTACATAATCGCGGGGCCGCCGACATCACGGGGAACTAGACGCTGGCGGCCTCGTTGAGTTCGTTGAGGGTGTTGGTCGCCTCCAGGTACTCCTGCACCCAGCGCTCGATGACGGCAGAAGTCTTCTCGACCTTGCTGAACTGGCCGACCACCTGGCCGATCGGGTTGAACGCGACGTCGACGGACTCGTTCGGGTACTTGTGCGTGGCGGCCACCGCCATACCGGAGACCATGTACTGCAGCGGCATGCCCAGCGGCGACGGGTTGTCCGGGTTCTCCCAGGCCTCGGTCCAGTCGTTGCGCAGCATGCGGGCGGGCTTACCGGTGAAGGAACGGCTGCGCACGGTGTCCTTGCTGGTCGCCTTGACGTACGCGGCATGCTGCACCGGGCTGTTCTCCGACTCCTCGACCATGACCCACTGCGAACCGGTCCAGGCCCCCTGCGCACCCAACGCCAGCGCGGCCGCGATCTGCTGACCACTGCCGATGCCGCCGGCGGCCAGAACCGGCACCGGCGCCACCTCCTTGACGACCTGGGGCCAGAGCACAATCGAGCCGATGTCGCCGCAGTGACCGCCCGCCTCGCCGCCCTGGGCGATGATGATGTCCACCCCGGCGTCGGCGTGCTTGCGCGCCTGCGACGGGGACCCGCACAACGCGGCGACCACGCGACCCTCGGCATGGATGTGGGAGATCATGTCCGGGGGCGGGGTGCCCAGCGCGTTGGCGATCATGGTCACCTTGGGGTGCTGCAAAGCGACCTCGACCTGCGGGGTGGCGGTCGCCTCGGTCCAGCCGAGCAGCTGCAGCGCGTCGTCGTCACTGTGGTCCACCGGCACCCCGTGATCGGCGAGCACCTTCTTGGCGAACTCGATGTGTTCCTGGGGCACCAGGTCGTTGAGCGTCTTCTTCAGCACCTCCGGCGACAGATCGGTCGAATCCATCCCCTCGTACTTGTTGGGGATCACGATGTCGACGCCGTACGGATGGTCACCGATGTTCTCGTCGATCCAGTTCAACTCGATCTCGAGCTGCTCGGGGGTGTACCCGACCGCGCCGAGCACGCCGAAACCGCCGGCCTTGCTCACCGCCACCACGACGTCGCGACAGTGCGTGAACGCGAAGATGGGGAACTCGATACCGAGCTGGTCGCACAGGGGAGTGTGCATAGTCTTCTCCTAGTGGGCCGATCGCCGGAATTAGAACGTGTTCTACCGTAATACACCGCGCAGCCCGCCCCGGCGGCCCTTCCCGGGAACAACGACCTGCAGAACCGGCCAGCCCTGTTCGGCGGCCAGGGCCGCGAGCCCCCGCCGGGGGTTGACCGGGCGGGGAAACCCGACCTCGGCCATCAGGTGGGCGTCCTCGTCCCCGTCGGCGTAGAAGTAACTGCCCGCCAGGTCGACGTCGTTGACGGCGCTGAAGCCGGCCGCCGCCGCGGCCTTCTGCCTGCCCCAGATCACCGGCCGGGCGATCCGCCCGGTGAGCCGGCCCGCGTCGTCGAGTTCGAAGTGGTTGCACAACACGTGGTCGATGTGCAGGAAGCGCGCCACCGGTTCGGCGTGGATGGTCAACGCCGACGAACTCAGCACCACGGTGTGTCCACGCCGCTGGTGGGCCAGCACGATCTCGCGCATCACCGGGAACACCCGGGACTGCACCCGCTCGGTGAACAGCCGCTCACCGATGACATCGAGCTCGGCCAAGGATTCGCCGCGCAGGTATCCGGCCGCGCGGACCAGCAGGCTCTCGAAGTGGACACGCCCGAACCGGTATCTCATGGCCGCCTCGATCACCCCGAACACCTCGCCGATGCGGGCCTGACGACGCCGGATCCGGTCGCCGGCGTGCGCGGTCGCGGTGAAACCGTCGACGAGGGTACCGTCGAGATCGAAGAACGCCCCGACCTCCGGCCCGGCCGGACTCGCCGCGATCTGGGCAACCGGATGCAGCGGATCCGCGGCCTCAGTGGACATGGTTCTGGCCTGCCCTCCTTAGCTCACACCGGCATTGACCCGCCATGCTACGGGCGCGGCGGCAACACCTGGTTTAATCTGTGGCCGGTCGTGACAGACGGCCGGGTTCGGTTCGGTATTTTGGTCTTGCCGGGTTCAGGATGCAGCCTGCGCGAGCGCACACGGGTTGGTTTCGGCGTGCTCTCGCGGTAAGCGATGAAGCGGCCTGAAATTGGAAGGTGAACCTTGGACGAGCAAGCAGCCGAAGACACACAGGGTGGCGCCGCAGCTTCCACCTGCGTCGTCACCGAGCGATGGGTCGACCGTGTGGCCGTCGTGTCGGTGTCCGGTGTCGTCGACATGCTCACCTCACCGCAGCTGGAATCCGCGATCGACGCCGCGCTCGACCAGCGACCCGCCGGTGTGGTGATCGATTTCACCGACGTCGAGTTCCTGGCGTCGGCCGGGATGGGCGTCCTGGTCGCCGCGCACGACAAGGCCGGGTCCGACGTATTGCTGCGGGTCGTCGCCGACGGCCCGGCCACCAGCCGCCCCTTGAAACTCGTGGGCATCGCCGACATCGTGAGTCTGCATCCGAGCCTGGACGAAGCGCTCGCCGCATACAACACGTAGGAAGGTCGCATAGGAACGTGCTCCGCGGGGTAGCCACCGACTGCCATGATCGATTCCATGCCGTCGGCTGAGGTCGCCGACTCCGAGCGTTTCGCGCGGCTCGGTCTCGATGCCGACGCGGCGACAGTGGCGCAGGCGCGAGAAGAGTTCGCGCAGTGGCTCAAGCGTTTCTTCGTCGTCGACGCCGTGCGGTTCAGTGACCTGGTGCTCGCCATCAACGAAGCGTTGGCCAACGCCGCGGAATTCGCCTACGCCCTCTCCGAGAGCCCGGGCACGATCGACATGCAGGCCGCCTACCACTCGGACAAGCAGACGCTGACGGTGGACATCTGCGATCACGGAACGTGGCGCACACCGCAGACCGACCCCGCCCCGCGCACCCGCGGTCGCGGGATTCCGCTGATGGAGACCCTGTCCGACGAGGCCGCCATCGATACCTCGACCGACGGCACCCGGGTGCGGCTGACCTGGCGCGGAATCGTCGCGAACTGAGTCGCGAACCGGGTCCCCGCCGCCGGATCACCCCGGGCGGTAGGTTCCCTTGCCGGTGACCAACGGCAGGTCCAGCGTGGTCCGGATGCCGGGGCTCGCTGCGATGACGTCCGGGATCGCGTTGACGATGCGGCCCGCCGCGGCCAGGATCGCCGCGTAGTTGTGGTCGCCGTTGCGGCTGGTCGGGCAGATGTCCATCGAATAGGAGGGCTCGCCGGTGATCTCCACCCGGTAGGAGCCGCCCTCCTGCGCCGGCTGCGCCCAGTCAGGCCGCAGATCCCCGCGCAACCGCGTCACGTGCTCGACGACGATCGCCGGATGTCCGCCGACCAATCCTTCGATCTGGAAGCGCACCGCGGCCACGGTGCCCTTCGTGATGGTGCCGACCGCGACCTCGATGTCCTCGGGGGCGGGTTCCTGTTCGACCACGTCACGGATCTCGTCCAGTTCCACCCCCAGCCCGGCGGCCAGTTCGTGCATCGCGGTGCCCCACGCCAGGCTGAGCACCCCGGGCTGGTAGAGCATCGGCAGGTCGCCGATCCGGTTGCCGAAACCCATCACATCGAACATGACCGTCGCGCCGTCGTAGGTGGCGTAGTCGGCGATCTCCATCGTGCGGATCGCGGTGATGTTCTGGCAGGTGCCCGCCAGCGCGAGCGGCAACAGGTCGGTGACGAACCCCGGGTCGACGCCGGTGACGAACACGCTCGCGTTACCCGCCGCCGCAGCCGCCTCGGTGCGGTCGATGGCCCGCTGCGGGAGGACACCCCACGGGTATTGCAGGCCACCGGGCGCCGACCCGACGACATTGATGCCCGCCTCGAGGAGCCTGCACACGTCGGCCAGCGCCTCTTTTGGGCGGATGTCTCCCATCGCGCAGTACACCGCGCAGTCCGGCTTGGCCGCCACGACGGCGTCGAGGTCGTTGCCCGCCTTCACACCGGTGCTGATCCCCAGCCGGGCGAGATCACCGGCATCCCTGCCGATCTTGGCCGGCGAGGACACCCAGACGTCGGTCAGCTCGAACCTCTCGTCCTCGATCAGCTGCCGCAGCGCCAGGCTGCCGCAGTTGCCCGTACCGATGAGCGCGACCCGGATTGCCATGGCCAGCAGTATGGCCGCTGAGCGACAAAGTTGGAACAGGTTCTAGTTTTTCGCCGTTCGGGTAGCCTGTCGCCTCATGGGACGCGTGGACGGAAAAGTCGCACTGATCAGTGGCGGGGCGCAGGGTATGGGGGCCGCGGACGCCTGGGCGCTGGCCGCCGAGGGCGCCAAGGTGGTGATCGGCGACATCCTCGACGACAAGGGCAAGGCCCTGGCCGACGACATCAACGCCGTGCACCCCGATTCCGTGCGTTACGTCGGACTCGACGTCACCCAGGCCGACCAGTGGGACTCCGCGGTGGCCACCGCGGTCGAGGACTTCGGCAAACTCGATGTGCTGGTCAACAATGCCGGCACCGTCGCGCTGGGCATGATCGGGCAGTTCGACATGGCGAAGTTCCAGAAGGTCATCGACGTCAACCTCACCGGCACCTTCCTGGGTATGCAGGCCTCGGTGGAGGCGATGAAGACCGCCGGCGGCGGCTCGATCATCAATGTCTCCTCGATCGAGGGCATGCGCGGCGCGGTGATGGTGCACCCGTACGTGGCGTCCAAATGGGCGGTCCGCGGCATGACCAAATCGGCGGCACTCGAACTGGGGCCGCACAACATCCGGGTCAACTCGGTGCATCCCGGCTTCATCCGCACCCCGATGACCAAGTTCTTCCCCGACGACATGCTGCGCATCCCGCTGGGCCGGCCCGGCCAGCCGGACGAGGTGGCGACCTTCGTGGTGTTCCTGGCCAGCGACGAGTCACGGTATTCGACCGGAGCCGAGTTCGTCATGGACGGCGGCCTGATCAACGACGTGCCGCACAAGTAGGCCCTGGGCGGCGGCTCCCGGCCGGGCTGTCCGGCCGGGTGCGTAATGTCCATTCCTGTGAGCGCACGGGCGGGCATCGTGGTGACGGGGACCGAAGTCCTCACCGGACGCGTCCAGGACCTCAACGGGCCCTGGCTGGCCGATCG
>JAXHTL010000275.1:0-5193 GCA_034190095.1 Actinomycetota bacterium | reverse complement strand
GGCGCGGCCGCTTCCTCGGGTTCGGGTTCGGCCTGCGCCGGGGCTGCGGGTGCCTCGGCCGCGATGCGTGCCGCACGCTCCTCGGCTTCCTTTGCCGCCGTGCCCTTTTCGGGCAGGGTGACGGTGCTCTTGTCCAGCGATCCCAGCAGCAGCTGAGCCACGTCGAGGACTTCGGCCTTCTCGATGTCGCGGGACGCCGACACCTCGTCGACGCCGTCGGTCATCATGACGCGGCAGAACGGGCAGCCGGTGGCGATCGCCGAGGCGCCGGTGTCGATCGCCTCCTCGGTGCGCTCGGTGTTCACCCGCTTGCCGATGTGTTCTTCCATCCACATCCGGGCGCCACCGGCACCGCAGCACAGGCCACGGTCGGCGTGGCGCGGCATCTCGGTCAGCGTGGCTCCCGCGGCCCCGATCAGCTCACGCGGCGCGGCGTACTCCTTGTTGTGCCGGCCCAGGTAGCACGGGTCGTGGTAGGTGATGTTGGCGCCGTGTTCGGTGAACGACCGGACCGGCACCAGCTTCTTGTCCCGGACCAGCCGGTTGAGCAGCTGGGTGTGGTGCAGCACGGTGTAGTTGCCGTCGAGTTGCGGGTACTCGCGGCCCAGCGTGTTGAAGCAGTGCGGGCAGGTCACCACGACCTTGCGGTCCACCCGCTCGACGCCTTCGAACATCTCGTTGATGGTTTCGACGTTCTGCGCGGCCAGCTGCTGGAACAGGAACTCGTTGCCCGAGCGGCGTGCCGAGTCGCCGGTGCACGTCTCGCCCTCGCCGAGCACCAGGTACTTCACCCCCGCGGCGGCCAGCAGTTCGGCGACCGCCTTGGTGGTCTTCTTGGCCCGGTCCTCGTAGGCGCCGGCGCAGCCGACCCAGAACAGGTACTCGTAGCCGTCGAACGACTCGACGTCCTTGCCGTAGACCGGCACATCGAAGTCGACCTCGTCGATCCAGTTGGTCCGGTCCTTGGCGTTCTGGCCCCACGGGTTGCCTTTGGTCTCCAGGTTCTTGAACAGCACCCCGAGCTCGCCGGGGAACTCGGACTCCATCATGACCTGGTAGCGGCGCATGTCGACGATGTGGTCGATGTGCTCGATGTCGACCGGGCACTGCTCGACGCAGGCGCCGCACGTGGTGCACGACCACAGCACGTCGGGGTCGATGACGCCCAACTGCTCGGCGGTGCCCACCAGCGGTCGGGCCACCTGCTCGGGCCCCGAACCCATGACGCGCTCGAAGCCGGATTCGGGGACGTGGTGTTCCTCGTCGTGTTCGGTGCCGACGAGCCCGCCCTGGGCCGACTCCAGTGCCTTGGCCAGCGACTCCTCGTCCGGTTCGGGCTTCTCACCGAGGATGTAGGGAGCCTTGGCGAACATGTGGTCGCGCAAATTCATGATCACGAGCTTGGGGGACAGCGGCTTGCCGGTGTTCCACGCCGGACACTGCGACTGGCAGCGGCCGCACTCGGTGCAGGTGGTGAAGTCGAGGTAGCCCTTCCAGGTGAAGTCCTCGATCTTGCCGCGCCCCAGCACCGCATCCTCGGCGGGGTCCTCGAAGTCGACGATCTCGCCCTTGGACTCCACCGGCAGCAGCGGGCCCAGCCCGTCGGGCATCCGCTTGAAGGTCACGTTGATCGGGGCCAGGCCGATGTGCAGGTGCTTGGAGTGCAGCACGATCAGCAGGAACACCAGCATGATCGCGATGTGCGCGAGCAGGGCCAGCGTCTCGATCCACGCGTTGACCGGTTCACCCAGCGGCGCCATGATCCAGCCCATGAACTGCGAGAAGAACGCGCCGTTGCCGTACGGCAGCGTCTCGGTGTTCACCGCAGCGCCACGCACCAGTGCGTAGGTCCAGATGACGTTGAAGATCATGAACAGGATCAGCCACGCGCCGCCGGTGTGGGAACCGTAGAACCGGGAGTCGCGGCCGTGCTTCTTGGGCTCGGTGCCCAACCGGATGATCGAGAACGTGATGATGCCCAGCAGCACCGCGACGGCGAAGAAGTCCTGCAGGAAGCCCAGCACGTCCCAGTGGCCGATGAACGGGATCGCGAAGTCGTGGACGAAGATCAGGCCGAACGCCTCGAGGTAGACCGAGGCCAGGATGAAGAAGCCCCACATCGTGAAGAAGTGCGCGATACCGGGGATCGACCACTTCAGCAGCCGGGTTTGCCCGAAGACCTCTTCGATTTGCGTGGTGATGCGCTTGCGCAGGTTGTCTTTGCGGCCGTTCGACTCGCTCATCGGCTGGCCGGAGCGGATCAGCTTGGTCAGCCACAGCACTCGCTTGACGGCAAAAACGCCGACGATCGCGGTCATCAGAACCCCGACGACCATCCTGATCAGCATCTGCGTATCCACACGCGCCTCCGGTATTTTGGTTACCCGTCGGTAACTTAGATAAAGTTACCGGTGAGTAACTTTAGCTCGGTGCCTGCTCATAGTTGCATCCTGCAGGGAAAGCCCGCTACGAAGGCTCACCTAACTAACTGGTTAGGCGGTGCCCGGTCCGGGCGGCGGGGAGTCCAGCAGCGCGCGCAGCATCGACAGCATCTCCGATCGCGATTCCGCACCGAGCCGGCGGCGGATACGGGCGACGTGATGTTCGACGGTCTTTGCCGAGATGAGTAGCTGTGCGCCGATATCGCGATAGGGGCGGCCCAGTAGCAGTAGCTCGGCCACCTCGCGTTCTCGCTCGGACAACGTCGGGGCCGCGGGCCCGGCCGCTGTCGCCGTGGGAGCGGCCGCGGCGGCCCGCCCCTCCGAGATGGCCGTCTCGTCGGCGGCGATGCTGTGTTTGAGGTCACGCGCCAGTTGCAGCATCGCGCTCGATACCCGGGCGTCCGGGGAGTGCAACGCCGCCTGGCTGGCCAGCCGGGTCGCATCCCAGGTCAGCCCGAACCGGGACAGGGCGTTGGCCGCCGCGGTGACTTCGTCGGTGTCCACGCGCTGGGCCAGCACCCGCAGCCACGTCCGGCCGGCGCCGGCCAGCGCCTGGGCGAAGGAGCTGCTGCCCGCGGCGGCGGTCAGGGCCTGGCCGTAGGGCGCGATCGATTCCGGGGAGTTCGCCAGGATCCCGGCGTGCACTCCCGCCCAGTGCAGCGGCACCGACCACAGCACCGGACCGCCGAGGTTCTCCAGCAGCGCGAACGCCTCGGCCACGGTGTGTTCGACCTGATCGCGCCGGCGCAACAGGGCCGCCGCCACCCACAGTTCCCCGAGCGGCAGCAGTGAGAACACGTCCACGGTGTACTCGGCGAGCACCTCGATCCCGGCGTGCCAATGGGTGTGCACCCCGCCGCTGTCCCCGGCCCGGCGCGCGATGCCGGTCTGCAGCGCCGCGGCCCACAGGGCGTCGCGCCGGTGCAGCCTGCCTCCCGAGGCGCTGAGCACGGCGCGCACCTCGGCTCCGGCCGCCCGCAGCTGGCCGTCCTGCATCCGGATCCAGCCCTGCAACAGCCGGTGCCGGTGGGAGAACAGCGCGTTGTCGGAGTCGGCGGCGTCCGATTCCGGTCCGCCGCCCTCCCCGTCGCGCACCGCCCGGGAGATCACACTGCGGGCCCGGCCGGTGTCCCCGCCGTGCACGGCGGCAAGCGTGACCAGGGCGGCCGGGCTGTCGAGGCCGGCCGGTGTGGGCGACTCGGTGCCCAGCGCCTGCCCGAGCCGCGACATCACCGCCGGGTAGGGCCGGTCCAGGGAGGCCAGCATGCCGTCGGCCAGGCAGCGGGCGGAGCGGGCGGCCGAGGTCGGCAGCGCGCGGGCGGGCGCCGCGAGCGCCGCCCGGGCCAACTCCGGGTCGCCGACGGCGAGGCCGGCCACGGCGCCGCCGACCGCGACCACCGCATCGGAATGCGGCCCCAGCCAGCGGTACAGGTCGGCGGCCTGCGCGGTGACGCCGTCGTGGGCGGCCACCGCGGCGCCGATCCGCACTGCCGCGGCGCGCTCGGTCTCGTCGGCGGAGGTCAACAACTGCTCAGCCAGCCGGGCGGCCGCGGGGCAGTCGCCCGACGCGGCCAGGGCGTCGGCCAGCGGGGCGGACACCGTCGTCGCACCGGCCTGGTGGGCTGCCCGCAGCAGCCGCGCCGCGCGGGCCGCGGGGTTGCCCGGGCGCGAGGCGAGCTCCGCCAGCGTGGCGGCCAGCCGCGCGTCGGCCAGCCCGTGCTCGGCCAGCCGCAGAGCCAGCTCCGCCGACAGCGACGACGCGTCCAGTTGCGTTGCCAGCAGCGCGGTCTCGACCTGATGATGTCGCCCCGCGCCGACGGTGCGGGCCACCAGGCGGTGCATCCGCTGGGCGAACTCCGGGCCGTGGCGCGCATCCAGCAGCCCCGTGGCGCGCACCCGGTCCACCAGCGCCCGGGCCGCAGCTGGGCTCGCGGGGAGCGCGGCCGCGACATCGGTGGCGCCCAGGTCGTCGGTCACCGACAACATCAGCATCGCGTCGAGCAGCGCGTCGTCGTAGCCGCGCAGGCGGTCCAACAGGGCGTGGTCGGCGCGGTCGGTCAACGCCGAGGCGTCCGTACCGGGCTCACCCAGTGCCGCGGTGATCAGGAAAGGCAGCCCGGCCGTCGCCGCGGCCAGGGACCGGACGGTCTCCGGTGCCGGTTCGGTGCCCAGCATCGCGGCGCCCGCCTCGGCGATCTGGGCCGGCGACAGCGCAGCCAGCGCCACCGCAGGGGCCTCCCGCTGCATCGCGGTGAGCAGCGTGGTCAGCGCCGGCCGGTGATTCAGCGGTTCCGCGGCGATCAGCACCGTGCAGCCGCCGTCGAGCACCACCGCGGTCAGCCGCTCCAACGATTCGTCGTCGAGAAGGTGCGCGTCGTCGACGACCACCGCGCGGCCCGGCTGCTCATCGAGGCGTGCCGGGCGTGGGCTCACGGTGACACCGCCGCCGCGCAACGCCTCCCGCATCGCCGAGAGGGCCGTGGTCTTCCCGGTGCCCACCCCTCCGATCAAAGCCAGCACGATCGGCTCGGTGGTCGCGGCGGCCACCGCCGCGACCGCAGCCCGCGCGGCCGGGGGCACGATCATGGCGACAGCGGAGACCGAGCCAAAGGTGTCGTGGCGTCGGCGCCGGTGTCGGTGCCGGTGTCGGTGTCGGTGCTCGACCCGGCATCCGGGGTCACCGGATCGGGCTCGGGCTCCGGTGCCGTGGTGGTCGGCTGGGGTGCCGTCGTCGTCGGCTCCGCGGTGGTCG
>JAXHTL010000274.1:0-5295 GCA_034190095.1 Actinomycetota bacterium | reverse complement strand
CGGGCGGACCCTGGTTGGGCGGTGGCCACTGACCGGGAGGCGGCGTCGTCACGTGGCTGACCCCTGTTCACGCCAACTCATGCAGTCCTCCCCGTTCAATCACGTGCGCACAAAGACGCACTGCAACTCGATCCAGCTTACGAGCGCCCCGGACCAGCTCATGTCGCCGATTTCGCGGCCTGCCTGCATCATGGCCGTTCATCAGGCATTTCAGCGGTGATCTCGGCGACCACCGCATCGATACGTTCCCGGTCGGCGTCGATCGACGCCGAAGCGATTTCGTTGGCCTTCTGCAGCGCCTCGTTGACGCGCTGCTCGACGGTCTCGGCCCCGAGCCGCAGCAATCCGTCCTCGATGTAGACATCCTGCAGCTGATGGTGTCCGTTGAGCGTGACCTCGACGGTGTCGGTGTCATCGGAGGCGGTGAACGAGGAGTTGGCCATCTTGTCGAGCTGCTCATCCATCAGCGACTGCAGCCGCTTGGCCTGGCGCAGCACGGCAGCCACCTCAGGATGCATGTCGTCGCTCACTGCGACTCCTTCTTCGAATCATCGGACCCGCCCCGGCGGCGTGGCCGGTACCCGATGACCGGTTCGGTGTACGGGCGGTCCTCGGTGTAGATCTCCTCGTCTTCGGACAGCTGCGGGTTGCGCTTCTTGTCCCCGCTCTCGCCGCCGCCACGCGCACCGCCCATCATGGGGGCCATTCCCCCCATCCCGCCGCCGGCGGCACCACCGCCGGCGCCACCGCCTGCTGCGGCGCCCGGAGCCCCGGGTGAGGCGACCGGCGTCGGCGCCACCGTCTCGGCCCCGACAGCGGGCTGCAGCGGTGACGACGGCATACCGCCCCCGCCGCCCCCGCCGGCTCCGGCCCCGCCCCCACCGGCGGCCGCCGGGCGCACACTCGGATCGGTCGGCAGCTTCGGGTCCCCCTTGCCCAGTCCCGGCATCCCCGAGGGCGCCCCACCCGGGGTACCCCCGCCGGGAGAGCCGCCCTGCGAACCGCCCTGGCCGCCGGCGGGCGGACCCCCACCCTGTCCCTGAGGGGCCCCCTGTGGCGCTGGTTGCCCGGCCTGCTCGGTCGCCGACATCGGCGAAACCGGGGCCTCCTGCGGCGCGGCCTCTGCCGGGCCTGCTCCGCTGCCCGGCTGCGCGCCACCGCCCGTGCTGTCCCCCTGGCCGTGCAGCGGTCTGGCGGGCTGTCGCGGATCCCCGTTGTCGCGAACCGGATGCGGGGGTGTACCGGTGTTGCGGCATGGCTCGGGGGGAGTGACCTCGTCCGGCTGTGCGTCACGGCTGTACTTCTGGCGGACTTCCTCGGATTCGTGCTGCAGCTTCTCCATCTCGAGCTGGATGGTGCGGGCGGCTGCGCCGCCGTTGGCTATCGCAGCAGGCAGTTCGGCCTCGAGTTCGGCGTACCTTTCAGCGATAGGCGTGTGCTGATCCAGTGCGGAGAAGTGGGCGTCCGCGACTGCCTGGGCTTCCGCCGCCAGACGCGACCACGCTCCGGACAACTCGAGAAGAAACCCCCGGTAGTCGGCGAACATCCGGTAGGCCGCGTCGGCGGCCTCCCCCTCCCAGTTGACGTCGGCGATCTCGAATTCTTCTGCGGTGGTGGCCAATCGGCTGCTGTTCTGACTCCACGTCGCAGCGGCGGCCTGTAACGAAGCGGCCTGGTCGCCGTTGAGCAGGGAACCTTGCGCCATCTTGACTTCCATGTAGCCCTCGGTGGGCATTCCCGCCGGAGCGGGGTTCGGGCTCGGCGCGGCGGGCTCGGGCACGGTGTTTCCCCGCGGCGTCACGGGCTCCGGCGGTGCCGGTGCTTCCCCGGGGATCGTGTTGTTGATGTTGGTCATCGCATTGGCATCAACGGCGGCATAGGCATCGGCGACATTGCGCAGCGATTCGGCCAGCCGCTGGCCCTGCTGGCGGCCGTGGTCCTGATACTCGGCCAGCGTCCGCGCATTCTGGTTCAGGTTGTCCACCGCGGTTTGTGCAGTCGGCAGCGCATCGGCTGGGGCGGCGGGTGCTTCGGCGGGGTTGGCACCCCACGAGATCGCATCGATCTGGCCTGCTTTGGCCCGCAGATCGTCAGGATCGACCTTGACTTCGTCCCCCGGCATAGTAGTGTCTCCTCGCCCCTCAGTTCTCCAGCACCATCTGGTAGCGGCTCTCCTCACGCGGATTGATCAGCCTGATCGGCAGCTGCTTGTGCCGCGGTGTCGCGATAAAGTTCTGCCGCAGCATGACTCGTCCAACCCCGGGATGCGGCCCGAGGTATGTCGTGGCGTTGGGCCAGACCACCTTGGCGTCCTGGCCGACCCGTGCGTTGATGTATCCGGCGAACTCCCGGAACTGCGGGTGCAGCGTGATCACCGCCCCGGCCGCTGCCGAACGCACCACGAACTGGGTGAACAACCGGGCGTCGCCGAGGTTGACGCTGACGTCCACGTCGTCGAAAGGCATGTAGACCGGGTAGCGGTCGGCGGTCTCACCCACCAGCACCCCGGCCGAGCCCACCGGTAACTCGTAGTGCCGGTCGGTGACCGGGCTCTCACCCAGCAGTGCTGCCCGCTGGCCCCCGTACAGGCAGGAAAAGCCCCGTGGAGTCGAGGGATTGGCCAGTGTCGTCAACAGCACCGTCGATGTCGGCGCCGCTCCGGGGGCGATCCGCACCCGGGTCAGTGTGTGGTCGGCGCGCGCCGACCACCACCCAACCGGACCCCCCCGGGCCCCCGCGGCGGGGGCGAGCCGCCCCGGGGTCCGGGGGGGGCCCGCGCCCCCCCACCACCACACATCGGGACCGCCCGGTGCCACGTATGCCGCGGTGAATGTGCTGCGCCCCTTGATCATCGACCAGGTCTCGTGTTCGAAGCTGATCTCCGTCGCCCGGTCGTAGTCGTCGAAACTGCGCGCGGGACGCGCGTCGACACCATGGCTGGCCAGGTGGTCGGCGATGCGCGTCGTCGACGCCACCAGGTACTGCGCCAGACCGGCCACCCCGGCGTCGCGGCGCAGCGCCGACTTGCGTGTCCGTTCCGGGTCGGCGCGCAGCACGATCCAGGTCCGTCGGTTGGCCGGTGCGGGATAGGGACCCACCACCTGCTCGTAGAGGGCCACCAGCGCCGCCGGTGCGGTCTTGCCGACCCGGTACCCCGACGACACCACGTCGGCCTCGAGGTCCGGGCAGTAGGCGCTGAGCAACTGCTCCACGAAGCGGGTGTGGACGACGTCGTCGGTGAAGGCTTCCCCGTTGACGATCACCGTCGGAGTGAACGGACGCGGAACCAACTCGATCGCCGACACCAGATGGTCGCCCTGCCAGCGCAACGCGACATGATCTCCGGGGATGACGGTGGCGCCCACTGCGGGCTCCGACGGCACCGGCGGGGGCTGGCGGTGCCGCCGCCGCCAGGCGAACAGTGCGGCGACCCAGCCGCTGACCCGCCGGCCCCGGATGGTCACCACCGATCCCAGCCCGATGAGCACGCCCAGCGTGATGCCCAGCCACATCATGTCCATCTGGGCGAACAGCAGGATGCTCGCCGGTATCAGCGCTGCTGCCCACAGCGCATGACCGGTGCTGAAGCGGAGCCCGAACAGGGCCAGGAATCGGTTCATCGACGCCTCAATGCTCGCCGGGCCAGCGCTCCGACGCCCAGCGCCAGCGCCACGCCCGCCCCGATGACGACCACCCAGGTGATCGGTGTGCGATCCGGAGGCGGTACGTGGGGCGGCGGCGGAATCTCGTTGACCTGGTAGGGGATCGTCGCCGGCCCGGCGGGCACATCCCAGGTCAGCGCGGCGACCGGGTCGATCACGCCGGCGCCGACGAGGTTGTTCACCCCGCCGCCGGGATGGCGTGCCGTCGCGGTGATCCGGTTGACGATCTGGGCCGGCGTGTACTCGGGGAACCGCTGACGCAGCAGTGCCGCCAATCCGGAGACATAGGCCGCCGAGAACGAGGTGCCGCTGATGGGTATGGGCCCGTCCTCACCCTGCAATGCGTTGACCGGGTTTCCGTCATAGCCGAGGGCCACCAGGTTCTCGCCCGGCGCGGCGGCCCCGACCCACGGGCCGTGCATGGAGAACCCGCTGGGCTGGCCGTTGGCTGCGATCGCGCCGACGGTCAGCACCAGCGGCGAGTACCAGGCCGGGGAGACGATCGTCTGTACCTGTTGCCAGCCGCGCGGATCGGCGGGCACAGCGGGGTCCGGCGGCGGGTTCTGGGTGCAGTTCTGGCCGGTGTTGCCGGCCGCGGCGACGATCACCGATCCCTTGACGTTGACCGCGAAGTTGATCGCCGCGCCGACGGCGCGCTCATCGATGCGGCGGGTCACCTTGTAGCACGCCGCCTCACTGATGTTGATGACCTGAGCGCCCAGGTTGGCGGCGTGCACGATCGCGCGGGCCAGGCTGCGCAGCGAACCGGCGGTCTGGGTGGTGTTGGGGTTGTTCGGGTCGGTGCGCGCGCCGACCGGCGAAAAGCTGTCCGAGCTCTGCCGCAGGGACAGAATCCGCGCGTCGGGGGCGACGCCGACGAACGCGTCGGTCGGAGCCGGCCGCCCGGCGATCACCGACGCGGTCAGGGTGCCGTGCGCGTCGCAGTCGGACATGCCGTTGCCGGCCGCGTCGACGAAGTCGCCACCGGGTTCGGCAGGTACCCGGGGTGAGCCGTTGATCCCGGTGTCGATGACAGCGACGGTGATCCCCGCGCCGGTGGCGAACTTCTGCGCCTCGGCCAGCCGCAGGTAGTCGCTGGCCCACGGCTGGTCGGCGAAGTTGGAGTCCGGGAAAACCGTCGGCGCCGCACACACCCGGCGCTGCTCCATCGGCTGGTCGGGCCCGGTTTCGTCCGGCGGAACGGCACCGGCATCGATGGTGGGCGGTTCGATCGCCCCGGCCGGCGGGGCCAGCAACAGCACCATCGCCAGTGCGGTGACCAGCGCACCTATTCGGCGCACGCGGCTTCACCCCCCGAATCGCTCGCCCAGTGCCCGTTGCCCTGGTGCGCCCCCAGCAAATCTGCCGCCCGCGTCAGGGCGGCCGAGAAACTGGTAACGAGGGTACGTGTCGAGAGCACCAGGAAATCTTATGGGTGCCCCGGAAGGGGTCATTGCGCTTTCTTGCCGCCCCCGAAACGCCGAACTGGCATTCCGGCAGCGCTGCTCTCGCACTTTCGCTTGTTCTGTTCGGGGACATCGCTGACAGTTGTATGTCTCGGGACATCGCTGACACCTGAGTAGGGCTGCGACCAGGATGGTTCATGGCCCAGAAGGTGACGGCGATGGACATT
>JAXHTL010000273.1:0-5465 GCA_034190095.1 Actinomycetota bacterium | reverse complement strand
ACTCATCGGCACCGAAGCGATCGCGAACGCAGTGGTCACCCGCGCCGAACTTCAGCGCTGGTACCGACCGATCTTTCGAAACGTCCACGCCACCAGGGATCAACCGCTCACGCTGGGTGACCGGACGCGCGGCGCATGGCTGTGGTCCGCGCGCGAAGGCATCGTCACCGGGCTCGCCGCGGCGGCGATACACGGTTCACAGTGGATCGAGGACGACATCGACATCGAGTTGATCCACCACTACCCGCGCCCGCCCAGCGGGATCATCACCCGTCACGAACGGATCGCCGACGACGAATGGGCCGAGTTCGACGGCATTCCCGTCACCACGCCCGCACGAACAGCGTTCGACCTCGGCCGCCACCAGCCCGGCGCCCTGTCGCGGCTCGACGCGCTGATGCGGGCGCGGCCCTACTCGATCGAGGATGTGCTCATTCTGACCAAGCGCTACAAGGGTGCCCGCGGTGTAGCCCGGCTCAAGCAGATCGTCGGGTTGGTCGACGCCGGCGCCGAGTCACCGTGGGAATCCTGGTGGCGCCAACTCGTCATCGACGCCGGATTCCCGGCACCGACCACCCAGATCCCCGTCCTCGACGAATCCGGCCGGCATGTCAGAACCCTCGACTTCGGATGGAACGACCACAAGGTCGCCTTCGAGTACGACGGCGAGCAGCATCAGTCCGATCGGCAGCAGTACCTCAAGGACCGCAGGGTCTGGCCCGTGTTGGCCAGGCTGGGCTGGCAGGTCACGAGCACCGTCAAGGAAGACGACCCGGTAGACGTCCTCGCTCAACTGCACAGCTCGATGGCCGCTCGGGGCTGGCGCGGCACGATTCAGATCCCCGACTACGTCTACCGCCGCCGGAGGCGACCCTGAATTACCGCCGAACTGGCATTCCAGCAGCGAAAGTGCGAGTAGATCCCTGCTGGAATGCCATTTCGGCGAAAACTGGGCTCAGACGGTGCAGTCGACGCCGGCGGCGTCGCGAGCGATCACGCACGCCGACGGATTCGACAGCTTCCAGGTGCCGCCCTGGTCCACCCAGTAGATGTCGTGGGTCTTGGTACCGAAGATCGGAATGGTCACCGCCAGCTGGGCGTCGACGCGGTCCCCGTTGAGCACCGGGTTCTGCACCTGCCAGGACAGCAGGCCTCCGTAGGAGTTCAACCGGTTGGCGATGTTGTCGGCGGTCGGGACCGCGGCCTGACCACCGGCGAGAAGTTCCGCCCGCTGATCGGCGGGAACGCCCGTGTTGAGCACCTGCTGCAGGTCCGAGGTCAACTCGCCCGCGCTGGGCGCCGCCGGCTGCGCCGAGGCGACCCCCACTCCGGCGAACGCGCCCGCCGCCACCACCGTCATCGCCGCCACTGCAGCACGCTTCACCGTCGTCCTCCTGATCTGACCCGACCCCGCAGCACACCACACCACGCGAGCACCGATCCGACAAGACCTACCTCCCGTCGCCGAACTGGCATTCCGGCAGCGAAAGTGCGAGTAGATCGCTGCTGGAATGCCAGTTCGGCGAAATCGGGCGCTAGTTCCAGGGCAGGGCGAGCTTGACGATCTTGCGCACCACCGTCGCGAACTGACGCGGCAGCGGCCCGGAGTTGTAGGGCACGCCGTAGCGCCGGCAGATGTCGCGCACGGCGACCGAGATCTCGGCGTGCCGGTGGGCCGGGATGTCCGGGAACAGGTGGTGTTCGATCTGGAAGGACAGGTTCCCGCTCAGGATGTGGAAGAGCTTGCCGCCGGTCAGGTTGGCCGAGCCGAGGATCTGGCGGAAGTACCACTGGCCGCGGGACTCGGCCTTGGTCTCCTCCACCGTGAACTCCTGCACGTCCTCGGGGAAGTGCCCGCAGAAGATGATCATGTAGGCCCACACGTTGCGCATCAGGTTGGCGGTCAGGTTGCCGGCGAACACCCACGGCGCGAACGGCCCGGCCAGCAGCGGGAAGGCCGCGTAGTCCTTGAGCATCTGGCGTTTGGTCTTGGCCCAGATACCGTCGAGGATCTCGCGTTTGTCGGCGCGGGTGATCTCACCGGCGCGAATCCGTTCGATCTCGAGCTCGTGCAGCGCCACGCCGTACTGGAACAGCACCATGAGCAGAAACGCATACACCGGATTGCCCAGGTAGTACGGGCTCCATTTCTGGTCGGAACTCATCCGCAGGATGCCGTAACCGACATCGCGGTCCAGTCCGACGATGTTGGTGTAGGTGTGGTGCATGTAGTTGTGTGAGTGCCGCCACTGATCGCCCGGGCAGGCGGTGTCCCATTCGAATCCGCGGCTGGAGAGCGCCGGATCGCCCATCCAGTCGTACTGGCCGTGCATGACGTTGTGGCCGATCTCCATGTTGTCGATGATCTTGCTCAGCCCCAGCATCGCGGTGCCGGCCAGCCAGAACGGCGGGAAGATCCCGCCGAACAGCAGTGCGCGTCCGCCGACCTCGAGGGTGCGCTGCGCTTTGACCATCCGCCGGATGTAGGTGGCGTCGCGCTCGCCGAGGTCGGCGACGACGCGTTCCTTGAGTTCGTCGAGTTCGCGGCCGAAGGCCTCGGCCTGTTCGGGGCTCAGGGTGACGGTCCTGCCTGCGACGGTCTTCGAGATCGTCTGGGCCGGGCCGGGCCGGGTGGTGGTGGCTTCTTCGTTGCTCAAGGTGTCAGTCATCATGTCTCCTTGGTCTTTACAGAGCGATGTCGACGTCGCCGACGGGTGCGGACACGCAGATCTGCACGTCCTCCTCATCGGTCGAGGACACCGCGCCGGTGATCACGTTGCGCACCGCGCCGCTGTTCTTCCGGCGGGTACAGGAAAAGCAGATGCCCATGCGGCAGCCGCTTTCCGGGGTCAGTCCGGCCGCCTCGGCCTGACCCAGCAGCGGGGTTCCGTCGTCGTCGATCTCGATCTCGCTGTCGCTGAAACGGATCCGGCCGCCGGAAGCCTGCTGAGGCGCAAAGGTCGGCGGCACGAAACTCTCCGAGTGCGCATGCGGGAACTGCTCGCGCACCGCGTCGACGAGGGCGGGCGGCCCGCACACGTAGACGTGTTCGGGCTGGATTCCGGCTGCGGCGACGTGGTCGGGGCCGAAGCGCCCGGCCAGGTCCGATGCTGCCGCCTCGCGGGTGTAGCCGTGCAGGACGGTCACATCGGGCATCTCGGCGGCGGTCATGGCCAGCTCGTCGCGATAGCACGCCTCCCGCTGCGAACGGGCGTAGTGCAGGAACGCCACCGGCCCCGGGTGCCGCCGTGCCCGCAGGGTACGCAGCATCGACATCACCGGGGTGATCCCGGTGCCGCCGGACACCAACAGGACGGGCCCGGTGACGGTCTGCGGGAGGGTGAACTCGCCGGCCACCGAGTCCAGGCCGACGACCATGCCACGACGGGCGTGCTCGACCAGGTAGGCGGAGACGACGCCGCCGTCGTGCCGTCCGACGGTCAACTCGAGATGGGGGTCGGTCTCGGCGCTGGCGACCGAATAGGGCCGGGTGCGCCGGCGCCCGTCGATCTCGACGGTGACGTTGACGTGCTGTCCGGACCGGAAACGGCCCGGCCCGCCGAACGCCCGGTTGGGCGCGAGCGTCAGCGTGACGCTGCGCGGCGTCGAGCGCCGCACCCCGACGACGCGGGCCCGGGCCTGCCCCCGCGTCCAGGTCGGGTCGACCAGCTCGGTGTAGCGGTCGAGGCCGTGTGGACCGGTGAGCAGGTCCACCAGCGCGGACCGTCGCACCCGCTTGGTCAAAGTTTGAGTAAACATATGTTCACCATTCGTCACGTAACCTAGGATGGTCAAGGAAAACAGCCAGGTTGTGGTAGGTTTCACATAGTGAACAGTCGTACGCCCAAATCACGGTCGCGGGAGTCCTCGCCGCGACGGGACAGGGACCGCGACAGGCATGTCGAGCACGCCACCCGCGACGAACGCAAGGAAGCCACCCGGCGTGCGATCGTCTCCGCAGCGCTGCACCTGCTGGCCGAGCGCAGTTTCAGCGCGCTGAGCCTGCGCGAGGTGACCCGTGAGGCCGGCATCTCCCCCGCCGCCTTCTATCGCCACTTCGACTCGATGGAGGCCCTCGGGCTGGTCCTGATCGACGAGTCGTTCCGCATCCTGCGCGACATGTTGCGCGGCGCACGTGCGGGCAAGCTCGACCCCACCCGGGTCATCGAGTCCTCGGTCGACATCCTCATCGACGGCGTCCAGGAACGCCGCGAGCACTGGCGGTTCATCGGGCGGGAACGCTCCAGCGGCGTGACGGTGCTGCGGTATGCCATCCGCACCGAGATCCGGCTGATCACCTCGGAACTGGCCATCGACCTGGCCCGCTTCCCCGGATTGAACACCTGGAGCAGTGAAGATCTCAACATTCTGGCCAGCGTGTTCGTCAACGCGATGATCGTGATCGCCGAATCACTGGAAGACACCACCGACCCGGCCGCCATTGCCGAGATCAAGCGCATCGCGGTCAAACAGCTCCGGATGATCGCGATCGGCGTGGCGGGATGGCGCAGCAGTTAACGTGACGGGCATGGCCCCTGTCCTCGAAGTCACCCATCCCCGCCCCGAGATCGCGGTCCTGACCCTCAACCGCCCGGACAAGCTCAATGCGCTGTCCTACGAACTGGTCGAAGGGTTGCACCACGCTCTCGACGCGATCGCCACCGACAACACCTGCCGGGCGGTGGTGCTGACCGGGGCCGGGCGCGGGTTCTGCTCCGGGCTGGACCTGACCGCGCCCAACCCTGCCCAGTCCGGCGGCGGGACGGAGTTCCCGCGCTCAGGGATGCGGTGGCAGGAGCGCATCGCCGACCTGACCGCCAAGATCGGGCGGCTTCGCCAGCCCGTCATCGCGGCGGTCAACGGCGTCGCCTACGGGGGCGGCTTCGGCATCGCGCTGGCCTGCGACATCCGGGTCGCGTCACCGACGGCGAAGTTCTGCACCCAGTTCATCAAACTCGGCCTGGGTGGGTGCGACATCGGGGTCAGCTACACCCTGCCCCGCCTCATCGGCGCGGGACCGGCCTTCGACCTGATCCTGACCGCGCGGGCGATCGACGCCGACGAGGCGCTTCGGCTCGGTGTGGTCTCCCGCCTCGTCGACTCGGCGACCGACGAGGCCCTGGCGATCGCGCAAACCCTCTGCGGTTACGGCAAGTTCGGCGTCGAATCGACCAAGCAGGTGATGTGGGCCAACCTCGGGGCCGGCAGCCTCGAGGCCGCCCTGCACCTGGAGAACCGCAGCCAGATCCTGGCCTCGACCAGTGGCGAGATGAGCGAGGCCGCGGCCAAGGTACTGCGCAAGAGCTGACGCGCCGCGAACGTGCATTCCCTGTAGCGCCAGCCCCCCCAAAGTCAAGTGGTTAGTGCAACACCGGCTTAGGCGGCTTGGCTGAGCAGAGCTGCTAGGCGTTGGGCTGGGGTGTCGAGATCAAGGGTCGGTCGGGGTCGGCTGTTGAGTTTGTCCT
>JAXHTL010000272.1:0-5493 GCA_034190095.1 Actinomycetota bacterium | reverse complement strand
ATCCCGTTGTCGTGGAACATCGGCAGGTGCGGCGCCGGGTTGGAGCCGGCCGTCTCGACGATCTTGATGCCGGCGTCGACGATGACCTGGCGGTACTCGTCGTACGGCGGCGGGTTGATCGCCGGCAGGATGGTCAGGTTCACCCCGAACGGCTTGTCGGTCAGATCCCGCGTCCTGGCGATCTCGTTGGCCAGATCCGCCGGGGTGGGCTGGGTCAGCGCGGTGATGAAACCCAGCGCACCGGCGTTCGCCACGGCCGCCACCAGCTCGGCCCGGCCCACCCACTGCATCCCGCCCTGCGCGATCGGGTGCTCGACACCGAACGTCTCGGTGAACTTCGTCGTGATTGTCACGTCATCTCCCCCCGAATTACCGTGGCGCCATCCGGATCGCGCCGTCCAGGCGGATCGTCTCACCGTTGAGCATCGGGTTCTCGACGATGTGCACGGCAAGGGCGCCGTACTCGTCGGGGTCGCCGAGCCGGGCGGGGTGGGGCACCTGCTTGCCCAGCGAGGCCTGGGCCTCCTCGGGCAGCGAGCCCAGCAGCGGGGTCTTGAACAGCCCGGGCGCGATGGTGCACACCCGGATCAACTCGCGGGACAGATCGCGCGCGATCGGCAGCGTCATGCCGACCACGCCGCCCTTGGACGCCGAGTAGGCGGCCTGGCCGATCTGGCCCTCGAACGCCGCGACGGAGGCGGTGTTGACGATGACGCCGCGCTCGCCGTTGACCGGCTCGGTCTTGGCCATCCGCTCGGCGGCCAGACGGATCACGTTGAAGGTGCCGATCAGGTTGACCTCGATGACCTTGGTGAATCCGTCGAGCGGGAACGGCCCGTCCTTGCTCAGCGTCTTGATCGCGTTGCCGATGCCCGCGCAGTTGACGTCGATGCGCAGCGGGCCCATCTCCTCGGCGGCATCCAGCGCGGCGCTGACCTGCTCGGGGTCGGTGACGTTGGTTTCGACGAACTTCGCCCGCGCGCCGAGTGCCTCGACGGCGTCGCCACCCTTGAGGTCCATCACCACGACCGATGCGCCGCGGTCCAGCAGCCGCTTGGTGGTCGCCAGACCGAGACCGGAGGCACCTCCGGTGACGACTGCTACGGCGTCCTTGATCTCCACAGATCTTTCCCTTTCGTGCTTGGTTGTTGCTAAACCCAGTCCTGCAGAACAGCTTCGGTGTCGGCGCCGGGGATGCCCGGCGGCTTCGGAGCGCCCGGGGCGCTGCGCGAGAACCGCGGCGCCGGGGAGGGGTACAGGTACCCGTTCTCGGTGTAGAAGGTGTCGCGTTCGGTGTTGTGCGGCTCGGACTCCACCTCGGCGAACGACAGCACCGGGGTGACGCACGCATCGGTGCCGGCGAACACCTTGGCCCAGTGATCACGATCGTGGGCGGCGAACGCCTCGGTCAGCCGGGCCCGCAGCTCCGGCCAGCGGCTCATGTCGTTCTGGTCGGGCAACTCGGCGGGGTCCAGGCCGACACCGGCGATCAGTTCGGCGTAGAACTGCGGCTCGATGGCGCCGACGGCGACGTGGCGCCCGTCGGCGCAGGTGTAGGTGTCGTAGTACGGCGCACCGGTGTCGAGCATGTTCACCCCGCGCTCGTCGCTCCACATGCCCATGCCGCGGAACGCCCACATCATCATCGACAGCACGCTGGAACCGTCCACCATCGCAGCGTCGACCACCTGCCCCTTGCCCGAGCGCTCCCGCTCCCACAGCGCCGAGAGGACGCCGACGAGCAGGAACATCGAACCGCCACCGAAATCGCCGACCAGGTTCAGCGGCGGCACCGGCCGCTCACCGGCCCGGCCGATCGCGTGCAGCGCGCCGTTGAGCGAGATGTAGTTGATGTCGTGACCGGCCTGCTGGGCGCGGGGTCCGTCCTGCCCCCAACCGGTCATCCGCGCGTAGATCAGCCGCTCGTTGACCTTGGCGCAGTCGTCGGGGCCGAGCCCGAGACGCTCGGTGACGCCGGGGCGGAACCCCTCGATCAGGACGTCGGCCTTGGCGATCAGCCCCAGCACCATCTGCCGGTCCTCGTCACTCTTGAGGTTCGCGCCCACCGATCGGCGGTTGCGCAGCAGGTAGTCGCCGCCGGGTTTGGTCGCCGGGCCGGCCGCCTTTCCGGGCCGCTCGATGCGCACCACGTCGGCGCCGAGGTCGCCGAGGATCATCGCTGCGTGTGGACCGGGGCCGATACCGGCCAACTCCACGACACGCAGTCCTTGCAGAGGTCCAGCCATGTCTAACCGCCCTTCATCCGAGTCTCTCGGTTGACCGCCGACATAGCTTACTTGTATAACCAAGTCGGACCGGCCGCGGGGCATCAGCTCTTGGATCGCCCCCATGACAAGGGGACAGCCATGACCACCACCGAAGCTTTCACCGGCACGTATTCCGGTATCGACGATCTCACCGTCGCACTCGACGGCGGCGTCCTCACCGTGACGTTGAACCGGCCCGACAGCCTGAACTCCCTGACTGCGCCCATGCTGGCCACCTTCGCCGAGGCGCTCGAGCTGGCCGCGACCGATCCGCGCGTGCGGGTGGTCCGCATCGGTGGGGCCGGGCGCGGTTTCTCCTCCGGCGCGGGTATCAGCGAGGAAGACCACGCCAACCCGGGTGCCGCGGGAACCCCGGCCGATGTGCTCGACGCGGCCAATCGCTGCATCCGCGCGATCGTCAACCTCCCGCAGCCGGCCGTCTCCGTCGTCCAGGGTCCCGCGGCCGGCGTCGGCGTCTCGCTGGCCCTGGCCTGTGACGTGGTGCTGGCCTCGGAGAAGGCCTTCTTCATGCTGGCCTTCACCAAGATCGGATTGATGCCCGACGGCGGGGCGTCGGCGTTGATCGCCGCGGCGGTCGGCCGCACCCGCGCGATGCGGATGGCCCTGCTGGCCGAGCGCATCTCGGCCGCCGAAGCCTTCGACTGGGGTCTGGTCAGCGCCGTGCACCCCGCCGACGCGCTCGACGCCGAGGTCGACACCGTCATCACCACCCTGGTTTCCGGCCCGGCGGTGGCGCTGCGCAAGACCAAGGACGCCATCAACGCCGCCACGTTGACCGAGTTGGAGAACGCGCTCGAACGCGAGAAGGCCGGCCAGCTGGTGCTGCTGGAATCCGACGACTTCCGCGAGGGCACCCGCGCCTTCCAACAGCGCCGGGCGGCGAAGTTCACCGACTCCTGACCGGCCCGCCCACCTAGCCGTTCAGACTGCGGCCACGGCGCACCCCACTCGGGCGATGCCCGCCACCAGCGCAGCCTGAACGGAGCCGGCCACGCCGAAAATCATTCGACGGCAATACTGCTCGTCGGTCACCATCGAGGGCGTGAACACGCCGGAAACCATCGACCAGCCGACGCATGCCGCCGGCTGGCGGGTGCTGGCGCCCTTCCGGTTCCGCGAATACCGACTGTTGATGGCGGCGGTGACGCTGTCGATCTTCGCCGAAGGCATGTGGGCCGTGGTGATGGCGCTGCAGGTCATCGCGCTCGACAACGACCCGTCGTCACTGTCGCTGGTGGCGGCCTGCCTGGGAACCGGCCTGGTGGCGTTCGTGTTGGTCGGCGGGCTGGCCGCCGACCGGTTCGACCAGCGGACCATCATCATCGTCGTCGAGGCGGTCAACACGGCCGTGGTCACAGCCATCGCCGTGCTCGGAATCAACGGCTCGCTGCGGATCTGGCACATGGCGGCGGGCGCCGCCGCACTGGGTGTGGCCGCGGCGTTCTTCTTCCCGGCCTACAGCGCACTGCTGCCGCGGATCCTGCCGGCCGATCAACTGCTGGCCGCCAACGGTGTCGAGGGTGTGGTGCGCCCGGTCTTCCAGCGCGCCGTCGGACCGGCGGTGGCGGGACTGTTGGTGGGTGCGACATTCCCCTCGCTGGGCGCATCGGCGGTGGCCGTGCTGTTCGGCACCGGCCTGTTCCTGCTGGCAGCCACCCGGCCACCACTGAGAGAACCTGCCGCACAACAGGTTCAGCCGAAACTGCTGCAGGACCTCAACGAGGGCTTCCGCTTCGTGCTGGGCACCCCCTGGTTGTTGTGGACGCTGCTGTTCGCCAGCATCTTCGTGCTGGTGGTGTTGGGCCCGATCGAAGTCCTGTTGCCGTTCGTGGTCTCCGAACGCTTCGCCAACGGTGAGCGGGCGTTCGGGCTGATCCTCGCGTGCTTCGGCATGGGCAGTGCGCTCGGTGCGCTGGCGGTGTCCTCGAGGCGGCTGCCCCGGCGCTATCTGACGGTGATGATGGCGATGTGGGGCGTCGGCTCCGTCCCGTTGGCGGTCGTCGGCGTCACCTCGTCGTTTCCGCTGATGGCCGCGGCCACCTTCGTCGTCGGGCTGACCGACGGCGCCGGCATGGTCATCTGGGGCACGCTGCTGATGCGCCGGGTTCCCGCGTCGATGCTGGGCCGGGTGTCGAGCCTGGACTTCTTCGTCTCGCTGGCGTTCATGCCGGTGTCGTTCGCCGTCGTCGGCCCGCTGTCGAAGGTCATCTCGATGCAGACGATCTTCCTGGCCGCGGGGCTGGGGCCGATGCTGCTGGCAGCCGTGGCCGTGTGGGCCGCGCGGATGTGGCGGGACGAAGTCGCCCACCCGCTGAACTGAGACGCCGACTCCTCGGCCGGCGGGGTTACCATTCCCGAGCCATGACACCCGTCGATCACCTGGAAGCCACGCGACGCGACAGCCACCGCATCGCCGTCGCGGCTCGCGGGCGGCTCAACGACACCGTGCCCAGCTGTCCCGACTGGCGCGTTGCCGATCTGGTCTGGCATGTGGGAATCGTCCAGCTGTTCTGGCAGATGGTGGCCCGCGGCGAGCTGTCCGGCCCTGAGGAGTGGGTCGAACCTGACCGTCCCGCCGACGACGAGCTGCTGGCCTGGTTTCGCGGTGGGGCGGACAATGCGGTCGCCACCTTCGCCGGTCTGGATTCAGAACGGCCCGCCTGGACGTGGGGCCGCCGGCACAACGTGGGGTTCATCCGTCGCAGAGTGGCCCAGGAAACGGCAGTGCATCGTTGGGACACCGTTGCCGCCGTCGCCGCAGACGAACCGATCGACCAGCGCATCGCTGTCGACGGAATCGACGAGTTTCTCGACGAGGTGCTGCCCGGCCTCTCGCCTGACCTGGCCGGTCCGGCGCAGACCGTCGGCTTGTGCGCCGAGGATGCCGGCGCCGACTGGACAATACGCGTCGGGGACGGCTCGACCGAGCTGACGCGTGGCCGCGTGCGCGCCGACGTCACCGTGACCGCCACCGCATCGGATCTGTTGCTGCTACTGTGGGGCCGCCGCCCGGCCGACGAACTGCAGGTCGAGGGCAAACCAGCTGCACTGCAACGCTTCTTGGCCCGGGCGCAGTTCTAGCCGGCCACCCGGCTCACACGCCGAACATCGGCGGCAGCGCGAGCACCATGATCAGTCCCCAGAAGAAGTGGGTGAGCATCGGGGCCAGCACTCCCCCGGTCGCACGCCGTTCCAGCGCGCAGAC
>JAXHTL010000271.1:0-5543 GCA_034190095.1 Actinomycetota bacterium | reverse complement strand
AGCGGAAGGTCGAGAGCCTGGCTGCTGGAATGCCATTTCGGCGGCCGGTGGTCGTACGCTGGTCCAAGCAATGTTGCCCGGGTCACATTCGGTGCGTCCGGGACGGGCCGGGCGAGGCGAGACTGTGGCGAAACTGGACATCAGGGGCACATCGGCGCAGCCGCGGGTACTGAAGTTCCACGCCCCCGAGATCGTGTTCGGCATCGACTCGATGGCCGAGGCCGCGTACGCGGCGCTTCGCCTGGGCGCCCTGCGGCCGATGCTGGTCACCGACCCGGGCCTGATCGAGGCGGGCTGGGCCGAAGAGATGGTCCGGCACCTGGCCGAGCAGGGAGTCCGGGCCGTGGTGTGGAACGACCTGACCCCCAATCCCAAGGACCACGAGATCACCGCCGGCCACCAGCGCTACGCGGAACACGGGTGCGACGTCCTGATCGCCGTCGGCGGCGGGTCGGTGATCGACGCCGCCAAGGGCGTGGCGATCCTGGCCGCCAACGGCGGCGACATCCTCGACTACGAGGGAGTGGACAGGGCCGAGGTGCCGATACCCCCGCTGGTGGTGGTCCCGTCGACCTCGGGCACCGGCGCCGACGTCTCGCAGTTCTGCATCGTCACCGACACCACCCGCAACACCAAGATCACCATCCTGGGCCGTGCCCTGGTCCCCGACATCACCGTCATCGATCCCCGGCTGCTGACCACCATGCCGGACTGGCTCAATGCCGCAACCGGTCTGGACGCGCTCACCCACGGCATCGAGGCCTTCGTATCGCTGGGGCACAACCAGCTCACCGACCACCACGCCCTGCGCGCGGTGCAGATGGTGACCGACAACCTGGTGTGCACCATGGAGTACCCCGCCGAGATGCCGGCCCGGGTGTTGATGGCGCAGGCCGCGTTGGAGGCCGGCCTGGCCTTCACCAACGCGATTCTGGGCGCCGCCCACGCCATGAGCCACCAGGTCGGCGGATTGCTCGACCTGCCCCACGGCGTCATCAACGGGGTGCTGCTGCCTCACGTGGTGCGGTTCAACGCCGAGGCCGACCCCGAACCGTACGCGGTCATCGCCTCCTGTCTGGGCGTTGCCGAACGCGGCGCCCCGGCCGCCGAAGCCGCCTTGGCCCTGGCCGACCGCATCGACCAGCTGGCCCGCGATGTCGGGGTGCCGCGCGGCCTCGCGTCGCTGGGCGTCCGCCACGACGACCTGCCCCGGCTGGCCAGGACCGCGCTGCAGGACGCGTGTATGAGCACCAACCCGCGCACCGCCGACGAGGCACAGATGCGGGCGCTGTTCGAGGCGGCGATGTGAACCCCGCGGGGCCGGACCGATGACCGAGCTGTCCCGTGCCACCGCGCGGCGCCGCCGAGCCGAGACCCCCGATCTGGCCCGGCTGACCGGCCTGCGCTCGGGCAAGGGCAGCTTCTACCCCGAGCTGCGGCTCACCGCGCAGCGGCTGCACCGCGTGGTGGCCGCGCTGGACACGATCTCGCGGGCGCTCGTACAGACCACCGAGGGACCCGAGAACCTGGTGCGTGCGGTCGCCGAGGCCGCCCGCGCGCACGTCGACGCGGAGTGGGTGCTGCTGGCCCTCGCCGACGGGGCGTTGCCCGAGGCCAGCGTCCGGCACCTCATCCTGGACTCCGGCGGAGTGGTCTACGCATTCGAAGGCCTCTCCGACGCCCAGGATCCCGGGCCGTACCTGCCCGACGCGGTTCTCAACCGCCTCAACGACATCCTGCGCGGGCAGCTCGCACAGTTCCGCTCGCCGGTCATCGAGCACCGGCACGCGCACGTACCGATCGAGCTCGACGGCGAGGTGATCGGTGCGTTCGCGGCCTGGACCCCGCCGCACCGGCCGCTCGACGACACCGATGCGGTGGTGATGCGGATCCTGGCCGGCCAGACCGCGGTGGCGTTGCAGAACTCGGCGCTGTTCACCAAGTCGCTGGCCCTGCTGGCCGAGTCGGAGGCACACAACGCCGAGCTGTTGGCCACCCAGCGCGAGCTCGGCGCCGCGCAACGGCACCAGGTGCTCAACTCCGAACGCCATCGCATCGCGCGCGAGCTGCATGACAGCGTCGCACAGACGGTGCTGTCGGCGGGTATGCAGATCGAGGTCTGCCGCAGTGAGATCGACGAACTCGGCGGCCGCAGCGCGCTCGGCGGACGGCTCGACCTGGCCAAGGACCTGACCCGCTCGGCGACCGAGCAGCTGCGCTCGGCGATCTACGCGCTCAACCAGCCGGCCGACGCGCACCGCTCCAGTCTGGGCGAGATGCTCGCCCAACTGGCCACCGTGCACATGCCCGACGACCTTCGGGTCAGCCTGCGGGTCACCGGCACTCCCGTGGAACTGCCCAGCGAGGTCGAACACGCCCTGCTGCGCATCGCCGGTGAGGCCCTGTTCAACACCGCCATGCACGGCAATGCGACTCGTGCGTTGTTGCGCTTGACCTACCGGGCCAGCCACGTCACCCTGTCGATCGCCGACGACGGCACCGGCGATCCGGCCAAGATGCGCCTGATCCTGCGGTTGGCCGGTGCCACCGATGTCGACGGCAGGCACCGCGGCCTGGCCAACATGCGTGCCCGCGTCGGTGAGCACGGCGGCACGCTGGACGTGCACCGGTCCCGCATCGGCGGGGTCCGGGTGGTCGCCCGCATCCCCTGCGGGCCGGAAAACCCTCCAGAAAGCCAGGACTCATGACACCGATCCGGCTGGTCCTCGTCGACGACCATGCGATCCTGCGGCAAGGTCTGCGATCCGTGCTCGAACGCTGTGACGACCTCGTGGTCGTGGGTGAGGCATCTGCCGAGGCGGAAGCCGAGACGGTCGTGCGGGCCACCGCCCCCGACGTGGTGCTGCTCGATCTGAAGCTGTCGGCAGGCTCCGAGTTCGAGGGTCTGGCGTTGTGCGCAAAACTGTCCGCGGCATACCCCGGCCTGGGTCTGCTCGTGCTCACCACGTTCCTCGACGAGGACCTGGTGGTGCGCGCGGTGCATGCCGGCGCCCGGGGCTATGTGGTCAAGGATGTCGACACCACCGAGCTGGTGCGGGCCATCCGGGCGATCTCAGCGGGTGACAGCGCGTTCGACTCGCGCAGTGCCGCGGCGGTTGTCCGGTCGATGTCTGGGCGTGCCGAGACCCGCGCGCAGCTCACCGACCGGGAGCTCGAGGTGCTGCGCCTGCTGGCGGCGGGCCTGTCCAACAACAAGATCGGCGAGAAGCTCTACATCTCGGCCACCACCGCGAAGTTCCACGTCAGCAACATCATGCGCAAGCTCGATGTGAGCCGGCGGGCCGAGGCGGTGTACGCGGCCAGTAAACGCGGTCTGATCTAGCGGTCGAGGATCAGCCAGCCGCCGTGCAATTCGTGCACCTTCGCGGTTAGGCCGGGGTGCCGCCGCAGCAACCTCCGCGCGGTGTCCTGCAGCCGGGACAGGTCGAAACACTGGACATGCCCGTAGCATTCGCTGGGTTGCTGTTCGAAGGGCACGGCGACGACGACCCGGCGCCGGGCCAGCCGAACGGCCTCGTCGAGCACGCCGTCGGTCGCCGCGGTGGGCAGGTGCTCGATCAGATGCAGTGCGGTCACGGTGTCAGCGCAACGGTCCGGCATCGGTACGTCGGCGGCGTCGCACACCAGGGTGCCCACGGGGCGGCGCATCTGATCGCTGACCCGGTCGAGAAGGTGCAGCACCGGGGCGCTGAGATCGGTTGCCAGGACGGTGATTCCCTGCCGGGCCAGACGCAGCGGGAAGAACCCGAAGCACGACCCGAGGTCGAGGACCTGACGGCCCCGCACCTGGTCGGCCGCCCATGCGTGGATCGGTGCGAACGCGGTGGTGCCGTTCTCCAGCCGGGATGTGGAGTTGCGGTAGAAGCGCAGCCAGGACTCCAGCCCGCCCTCGACCGTCGAGCGCACCACACCGGTGAACACCAGCTCGAACTCGTGCCGGCCGCGTATCAGTCCGGTGTCGACGAGCTCTCCGGCCAACAGCACGGCCAACTCGTCGCTGAGCTCGTCGGGTCGCAGATCGTGATCCACCGACAGCAGTCGTCCGCGGCGCGCCACACAGAACCGCGGCGTACAGACGGTGTCGCGCTCGGGGTGGCTGCGGTGCGCTGCGCGGCGTCGGCGTACCTGGACACCGTGGCCACTCCAGCTGCCTCGCGGTGCGGGCGCGAGCGGGTCGAGTTCGGCAGTCTGCATACTGCCCAAGGCTATTGAGGGAGTATCGGCTGATGCGCGCTCCGAACGGGCATGATCGGTGGCCCGTCCGGATGGGTGGTGGACTGCCCGTTCGGCGGGTTCTGTGCACGCACCCGATGTCGTAGCTTGGGAGCGATCCATCGATCCGGGAGGAGGGCCGCATGACCGGGACCGGGTGGTTCGAGACCGTCGCCGAGGCGCAGCGCCGGGCCCAGAAGCGGTTGCCCCCCAGTGTCTACAGCGCGCTGGTCGCAGGTTCGGAGCGGGGTGTCACGGTCGGGGACAACCTCTCGGCATTCGGCGAACTGGGTTTCGCCCCGCATGTGGCGGGACTGTCCGGCAAGCGTGACATGGCGACAACGGTGATGGGGCAGTCGGTGTCGCTTCCGGTGCTGATCTCGCCGACCGGTGTGCAGGCGGTGCACCCGGACGGCGAGGTGGCGGTCGCCCGCGCGGCGGCTGCCCGGGGCACCGCGATCGGGCTCTCGTCGTTCGCGAGCAAGCCGGTCGAGGAGGTGACCGCGGCCAATCCGCAGACGTTCTTCCAGATGTACTGGACCGGTGGGCGCGACCGGCTGGTCGCCCGGATGGAGCGGGCGCGCCGGGCGGGTGCGGTCGGCCTGATCATCACCACCGACTGGTCGTTCTCGCACGGACGCGACTGGGGTAGCCCGGCGATCCCGGAGAAGATGGACCTGCGCGCCATGCTGCGCTTCGCCCCCGAAGGCATCCGCCGGCCGCGCTGGCTGGCCGGCTTCGTCCGCGCCGGCACGGTTCCCGACCTGACCGCGCCGAACCTGGCCGACGGCGGCGACGCACCGACGTTCTTCGGCGCCTACGGGGAATGGATGCAGACCCCGCTGCCCAGTTGGGCGGACATCGCCTGGCTGCGTGAACAGTGGGGCGGACCGTTCATGCTCAAGGGGGTCATGCGGGTGGACGACGCGAAGCGGGCCGTGGACGCCGGGGTCAGCGCGATCTCGGTGTCCAACCACGGCGGCAACAACCTCGACGGAACCCCGGCGCCGATCAGGGCGCTGCCGGCCATCGCCGACGCCGTCGGCGATGAGATCGAGGTCGTCCTCGACGGCGGTGTCCGCCGTGGCGGCGACGTCGTCAAGGCTCTGGCGCTGGGAGCGCGAGCGGTCATGATCGGCCGTGCCTATCTGTGGGGCCTCGCCGCCGGCGGCCAGGCCGGGGTGGAGAATGTGCTCGACATCCTGCGTGGTGGAATCGATTCGGCGCTACTGGGACTCGGCCTGTCCTCGATCGACGAACTGAGCCCCGCCGACGTCGTGATTCCCGGCGGCTTCCGCCGCGACCTGGGG
>JAXHTL010000270.1:0-5551 GCA_034190095.1 Actinomycetota bacterium | reverse complement strand
GCTGTGGGCGCGGCAGGCGGGCCGCGTAACCGAACAGTGCGGCCGCCAGGGCGATCCAGCAGATCGTGGCGACCATGTGCCCGGCGAAGAAACCACCGCGATCACCGGCGATCAACACCCCTGCCGTGACGGTGAACGATGTCACGCAGTAGGCCACCACCGCGCCCGCAATCAACCACACCGCGCGCTCCCGGCTGCGCCAGGACCACGTGATGGCCACCGCCGCGCCGGCCAGCAGCACACTGGACACCAGCGTGGACGCCCCCGCCGCGGCACCGGTCTTGACCGGCTCGAGCAACGTGAACAGCGGTGCGGCAGCCAGATGCGCCAGTGCGCCCACGCCCGCGAACCCGAGCGCTGCCCAGCGCGCGACGCCGGCACCGTGTTCGGTGCGGCCTGCCCCGACGGCGACCACCACCGACATCGCCAGCAGCAGCGGCCCGGCGACCCGTCCGTCGAACCCGACTGAGACCGCGATCAGCGCCGCAACCGCCGACACCGCACCGAACACCTGCCGCACCGCCGGTGTCAGCCCCGGCAGCCGACCCCCGACGAGCGCCAAGGCGAGCATCGCGGCCGCGAGTGCAGTGGCCATCAGCGCGGCCGGCATTCGGTCCACCGCCACGCCGACGGCCAGCACGGGGGCCACCCCGGCGGCGGTCAGCAGTGCCATCGGCACCCGGTTCACGGTGCCCGGCAACAGGATCAGCCCGGCGGCGATCGCGATCAGCGCCGCGATGGCACAGGCCCCGGCCAGCCACAGATCATCACTGCCGTCGTCGATGAAGCGAGCCGACAACGCGACCCACAGCGGCAGGACCGCGACCGCGATGCGCGCGGCGTGCAACCAGACCCAGTCCCTGCCCAGCTGCACCGGCAGCGAGACCGCCGCCAGCGCCAACATGAAACCGACCAGCAGCACCGTGATCCCGTCGGTGACCACGGGCGCCAACACGATCATCGGCACCAGGACCAGCAGCCCCAGCTGCTGGGTGTCCCAGCGGCGTGCCAGCGTCAGCCCGACGGCGGCCACCGCAGCCGCCAGCACCAGTCCGGCGGGCGGGGGAACCCAACCGTAGATCGCGGTGACCGCGATGACGTCGATGTAGGCCGCGGCCACTCCGGTGGCAGCCAGCGCGATCGCCCCGACCCGGCCACCGGGCCGGGTGTTGAGCCAATACCCGGTGCCGACCAGCGCGGCAGCCAGCACAGCGCCCGCGCCGACCCGGAACTCCGGGCGCAGCAGGCCGGCCTGCGCGGCCAGCACCAGCAGCAGGACCACCCCGACCAGGGTCACCGCCACCCCCGCGACGGCCAGCAGCTTGCCGATCCAGCCCTGCGACCCGGGTGCGGATGCGGCAGGCCGCGGCGGTGCAGCCGGCGGCGGGTGGTACGGCAGCGGCCCAGCCGACGGATAGGAGGACCAGTACGGCGCCACCGGCGGTGGCGGGGGCACCGGCGCTGTCGGTGCCGGCCAGCCCGGCGCCGGCGCCCCGGACTGCTGCACCAGCATCCGGTCGAGCTCGGCGACGTCGGTGGAGACCCTGTCGAGCTGGTGCGTCACGGCCGCCAGGTCGGCGCGGATCCGGGCGATCACGACATGCGGTTCGGTCATGTGACCATCGTCGCAACATCTGCGCGCCGGGCGGATGAGTACAACTACTCGTCGAGGCCGTGTTCGATCGCGTAGCGCGCCAGCTCGACCCGATTGCCGACCTGCAGTTTGCGGAACGTCGCCTGAACGTGGTTCTCCACCGTCCGGTGACTCAGCGACAACCGCGCGGCGATCTGTTTGGCGGTCAGCCCCTTGGCGACATGGCGCAGGATCTCGGTCTCACGCTCGGTCAGGGTCGGCCCCTCGGATTGCGACGCCCCACCGGAGTCCCGCGCGATCCGGCGGTACTCGCCGAGCACCAAACCGGCCAGGCCCGGGGTGAACACCGCCCGGCCCTGGGCGGTGGCCCGCACGGCCTCGCCGAGCTCCTGCTTGGAGGCGCTCTTGACCAGATAGCCGGTGGCGCCGGCCTTGACCGCCTCCAGAACGTCCTCGCGTTCGTCGGAGGCCGAGAGCACCAGCACCCGCGAGGACGCCGAGACGGCGAGCACCGCGGCGGTAGCCTGCGCCCCGTCTCCGTCGGCCAACCGCATGTCCATCAGCACGACATCGGGCAGCACGACCGCCGCGCGGCGTTTCGCCGTGGCCACCCCGTCGGCGGTGGCCACCACGTCGAATCCGTCGTCGGCGAGGTCACGGGCCACCGCGTCGCGCCAGATGGGGTGGTCGTCGACCACCATCACCGTGGTGGGCGGTGTGGTCATCTCGGCACCCCCCTCGCGCGCGGCACGCTCAGCTCCCACTCCGTCCCCGAGCCCGCCCCGGTACTCAGCTCGGCTCGCCCACCCAACGAATTCATCCTGCCCACAATCGACTTCGCGACACCGATCCGCCCCTCGGCGAGCGCCTCGGCCAGCCGGCCGTCGGGGATCCCCACCCCATCGTCACGCACGCTGACGGTGACCGAGTCGCCGAGGTCCTCGAGAAGAACATACGCGCGCGCTGCCGGACCGGCGTGCGCCTCGGTGTTGTCCAGCACGTTGACCACCGCGGCCAGCACCTCGTCGGCCACCGCCGCCTCCAGCAGCACCGGCTCGGCGGGAACACTCACCGAGACCCGGTCGGAGGCCCGCCTGCGCAGCATCGCCGCGAGGTCGGCGGTGCTGGAATCCGAGGACTCGGGCGCACCGGAGCTGACCAGCCGACGCAGTGCGCGCTCCTGCGCACCGGCCAGTTCGGCCAGCCGTCCGGCCTCCCCGCCGATCTCCCGGCCCCGGCGAGCCACCAGCGCAAGCACCTGGATCGCACCGTCGTGGACCTGGCGGGAGAGCCGCTCACGTTCCTCAAGCGCCGCCGAGAGCCGGGCCGCGCGCTGCAGTTCGCCGTGGGCGCGCCGGGCGGTCTGGGCCGCCATGCCGACCGCGAGGCCCACCGCCAGCTCGATGACCAGCGTGGCGTGCCGCCCCAGGTCGATGTGCACGTAGCCCTTCACCGCCGCGCTGGCAGCCATGACGACCAGGCCGGTCAGCATGCCGGCGATGGGACCGAACAGGATCGCCGCCGAGATCACCGCGTTCGTCGCCCACAGCGTCGTCGGCCAGGACTGATTGTCAGCGGCCCACTGATCACCGGCGACCACCTCGGTGGACAGCACCAGCGCCACCACGACCGCGAGTTCGCCGATCACCCAGCCCGGCCGACGACCGAACCCGTGCAGGTAGGCGATCGCGCAGGCCACGCTGACCGCGATCAGCACCCCGAACAACAGCCAGCCGGCCAGCGGATGATCCAGATCCTGGTTGACCGCGAGCTGGAACCCGAGCGCGTAGAGACAGCTGAGCAGCCGGAACACCTGGGCGGCCCGCCACAGCGGCGTAGCCGGATCCTGGCTCACATCACCTTGGAGAGAAACGCTTTCGTCCGTTCATGCTGCGGGTTGCTCATGATCTCACGCGGAGCGCCGCGTTCGACGACGACGCCGCCGTCCATGAAGGCCAACTCGTCGGCGACCTCGCGGGCGAAGCCCATCTCGTGGGTGACCACCACCATCGTCATCCCCTCGGAGGCGAGCTTCTTCATGACCGCGAGCACCTCACCCACCAGTTCGGGGTCCAGCGCGGAGGTCGGCTCGTCGAAGAGCATCAGCTTGGGGTCCATCGCCAGTGCCCGTGCGATCGCGACGCGCTGCTGCTGACCGCCCGACAGCTGGGCGGGGTAGGCCTCGGCCTTGTCGGCCAGTCCCACCTGGTTGAGCAGATCGCGGCCGCGCTCGAGCGCTTTGGCCTTGTTCACTCCCTTGACCTGCACCGGCGCCTCCACGATGTTGCCCAACGCGGTGCGGTGCGGGAACAGGTTGAAATGCTGGAACACCATGCCGACATCACGGCGCTGCTTGGCGACGTCACTGGGCTTCATCTCGTGCAGCTTTCCGCCGCGCTCCCGGTAGCCGACCAGCTCACCGTCGACATAAAGCCTTCCCGCGCTGATGGTTTCGAGGTGATTGATGCAACGCAGGAACGTCGACTTGCCTGAGCCCGAGGGCCCGACGAGCACCAGCACCTGACCTTTGTGAACCTCCAGGGTGATGCCCTTGAGCACCTTGAGCGCACCGAAGTCCTTGCACACCAGATCTGCCTTGACCATCGGCCGGGCGGCGTCCTGTGTCGTCATTGGCCCTCGCGCTCGTCGGGCGCCGCCTGCGCAGAGGCCAACGCATCGAGTTGTTTGGTCGTCAGCTTCCGGGAAGCACCGCGAGAGAAGTAACGCTCCAGGTAGAACTGCCCCACCATCAACACGCTGGTGATCGCCAGGTACCAGACCGCGGCGACCATCAGCAGCGGCACCGGCTGGAAGATCCGGGCCGCGATCTCCCGGGTGGCGATGCTGTACAGGTCGAACGCGTACGGCACCGCCGTGACCAGCGAGGTCGTCTTGAGCAGGCTGATGACCTCGTTGCCGGTCGGCGGGATGATGACCCGCATCGCCTGCGGAAGCACCGTGCGGCGCATGGCCAACGACCACGACATGCCCAGCGCCGTGGAAGCCTCCAGCTGTCCCTCCGGAACCGAGGTGATACCGGCGCGCACGATCTCGGCCATGTAGGCGGCCTCGTTGAGCGCCAGGCCGAGCACGGCGAGCAGGAACGGGAAGGACAGCGCCTGCAGGTCGACCTGCAGCAGCGTCGGACCGAACGGCACCCCCAGCTGGATGTTCTGGTAGATGACCGGGATCAGGCCCCAGAACGCCAGCTGGACGTACACCGGGGTGCCGCGGAAGATCCACAGGAAGACCCAGGACACCGCGCCGAGCACCGGGTTGCCCGACAGCCGCATGATCGTCAGCACCACCCCCAACACGATGCCGATGGCCATCGAGTAGACGGTCAGCTGGATGGTGTTGAAAACCCCGAGCAGGATCCGTTCGTGGAACAGGTACTCGAAGAACGTCGACCACTGGTAGGCCGGGTTGGTGGCGGCCCCGTAGACGAACAGCCCGACCAGGACCAGGATGACCGCCGCCGCCACCGCCCGCCAGGGATGCCGGAGCGGGACGGCGTCGATGGCTGACGGTGTGCCGACATCGCTCATGCGCTCGACCCTCCGATCAGGAGACGGCGCCGTTGATCACCGGCTTGTCGATGAGCCCCTCCTCGAGGCCCCAGTTGGTGGCGATCTCGCGGTACTGGCCGTTGTCGATCAGGTGCTCGAGCGCCTGCAGCAGCGACTGCGCCAGCGGGGAACCCTTCTCCACCGGCCACCCGTAGGGCGCGGAGTCGAACACCTCACCGGCCTGTTCGAGCTGGCCGTTGGTCTGCTTGATGGCATACAGGGTCACCGGTGAGTCCGCCGACATGGCATCGGCCTGACCGAGCACCACGGCGTTGGTCGCGGCGTCCTGACTGTCGAACGGGACGATCTCGATCGGCGGCTGCCCGGCGGCGGTGCACTCCTGGCTGCGGGCCGGCAACTCGTCGGTCTCCTGCACCGTGGTCGCCTG
>JAXHTL010000027.1:0-37944 GCA_034190095.1 Actinomycetota bacterium | reverse complement strand
GGACAAACTCAACAGCCGACCCCGACCGACCCTTGATCTCGACACCCCAGCCCAACGCCTAGCAGCTCTGCTCAGCCAAGCCGCCTAAGCCGGTGTTGCACTAACCACTTGACTTTGGGGCCGTCTGCGCTACGGGGAATGCACGTTCGCGACCGGTAGTGCTCGGTGTGTTCGCCCAGGCGCGGCGCCGGGGCCGGGGGCCGCAGTCTCGCCGGGGACATCCGGTAGGGGTGGGTCGGCTGGGTGAAGCCGTCGCGCGGATTGACCACGAAGGATCCTCGCGCGACGAACTGGTCGAGTGCCTCGACGTTTTCGCCGTTGGCCACCGGGGCGTTCGGGATGCGGAAGGCGGTGGCCAGGTCGCGGATCTCGTCGACGGTCTGTTCGGCCACCCAGGCGTAGAGTTCGTCGGCCTTCTCGTTGGCCTGCTCGGTGATCGACAGCGGCGAATCCTCGTCGATCCAGTCGTCGTGACCGGTCATGGCACACAGGTCGAACCACTGTTGCGCGGTGCCGCAGCCGATGTCGACCAGGCCGTCCTTGGCGCGCGCGATACCGGGCACGGTCAGCCGGCGCGCGTCCCGCCACGGCCGGCCCAGCATCTCGAAGTAGCTGACCGGGTAGTAGGTCAGGCCGAGCACCGAGGTTTCGAGCATCGACAGGTCGACCAACTCGGCCCCGCCACGCAGCCGGGAGGCCATCGTCGCGGCACTGGCGTAGGCGCCGGCGAGGTACTCGCCGACCTGTCCGCCCACGTACACCGGCGCCCGGTCGGGAGCACCGCGGCCCAGCCCGACGATTCCGCCTGACCACGCCTGCAGCGTGAATTCGGTGGCGGCCCGGTCCTGCCAGGGCCCCTCGAGACCGAACGGCGTGATCGCGGTGACGGTGAGGTGCGGGTGGGCGGCCCGGATCGCGTGCGGACTGAACGCGGGCAACTGGGCGACTCCGGGTCCCGGCGACCACACCACCGCGTCGGCGCCGGCGAGCAGTGTGCTGACGAACCCGGTGTCGCGGTCCGGATCGGCCACCACGCTGTGTTTGGAACAGGCCAGGAACGAGAACAGTGCGCCGTCGGCCCCGTCGGGGATCGGCTCACCCGAGGCGGACCAATTCCGCAGCGGATCGCCTTGCAGCGGCTCCACCTTCACGACCTCGGCGCCGCCGTCGGCCAACAGCTTGGTGCAGTACGCGCCCGCGATCCCGCAGGAGAGGTCGACGACGACGTACCCGGACAGCGGCGGCTCAGTCATGGACCGACTAGTCTCCTTTGGCCCGGTTGCGCTTGCTCAGCCGGAATTCGGGCGGGAAGTTGCTGTCGTTGTCGTTCACCGCGGCGGACAGCCCCGAATCGATCGACTCGAACATGTCCAGGTCTTCGTCGCTGTCGTTGGCCACACCGTTGCCCATCGACTCGAAGAACGCCGACAGCAGGCTGCCCATGTACTCACCCTGCTGCTGCTTGAACACCTCGAAGAACATCTTCTGCTGGAAGACGGTGTCGACCGGCCGGTTCCGGGCGCACGCCCGGGCGTACTTGTCGACTTCGGCTTCCAGCTGATCGCGTGCGACGACCTTGTTGAGGAAGTTGCAGTCATACATCTCGGCGGCGGTGAACGGGCGCCCGGTGAAGACCATCTCCTGGAACTTGCGCAGCCCCATCATCTGCACCCAGGTCCACATCCGCGGGCCCCAGCCGTGGTAGCGGAAGGACGGGTGCCCGAACAACGCGTCATCGGACGAGATCACCAGGTCGGCATCCGCACACTGGTAGAAGTGCCAGCCGTAGCAGTAGCCCTTGGCCTCGACGATGCTGATCTTCTTGAAGTCCTGCAGCGCCCGGTTGCCGGCCTGGGAGTTCGCATACCAGGCGCTGATCGTGGCCCCGTTGCGGAATGTCCCCTTCGGCGGGTACGTCACCTCCCCGACGCCGTCGTCTTCGAGCCGCAGTTCGGCCAGGCGCACGGCCGGGTTGTCATTGCCCTCCATGAACTCCGGCAGATCCGCGCCGCTACCCAGGTTGTCCCCGACACCGCGGATGACGACGACCTTCACGTCGTTGTCCGCGTTGGCCGCACGCAGCACGTCGGCGTAGCGCAGCCGGGCCATCGACGTCGGCGCGTTGAGGAACTCCGGACGGTTGAAGGTGATCGTGGCGATCTTGGTCTTCGGGTCCTTCTCGTAGAGGATGATCTCTTCGGGAGAGGGGCGCTTCGATTCCGACATTCCTTCTTCCTCAGCTGATTCCGGCGGCACTGTGGGCCGGCGATGGGCTCGCGGTCAACACCTCGGGACCATCCTCGGTGATCAGGACGGCGTCGCGGCGGAACACCGCCCCGACCCCGGCCTCCCACACGTAGGCGGTCACCGCCAGCACCATGCCCGGATCGAGCCGCTCCTGGGCCGAGGTCTGCGCCAGGTCCGGCGAGATCACCGGCGGATCGAAGCCCAGCCCGAGACCGTGTGCCACCGGCATCGGCGGCAGCGCCTCCCCCGCCGACTCGTAGGCCGTGAACAGGTCGCTGGCCGCGGCTCCCGCCCGGCACGCGTCGACGAGATGTTCCCACAGCAGGTCCGACCGGCTGTACAACGCGTCGGCGCCCTCGACCTCGCCGACCGGCCAGGTGCGGCCCACCTCACCCACGTAGCCGTTGGCCAGCGCGCCGGCCGCGAACGCGACCAGGTCACCCTCGGCGACGAGGCGGTCCCGGCGGCCCACCCGCCAGGCGTTGTCCCGGGGGGTGATCCACACGCCGTCCTGGGTGGCCGAGGTACTCACCCCGCCGGCGGCCATCGCCTCGAGCATGACGCCGGTCAGCGCCTGCTCGGAGGTTCCGGGGCTCAGTTTGGCCACCGCGGCGGCGAGAGCATCCTCGGCGACCTCGAGAGCGCTCCGCAGTGCCCGGATCTCCTCGACGGTCTTGATCCGGCGCGCGGCGCGCATCGCGATCTCCCCGTCGACCAGCTCGGCGTTCGGGAACGCCATCGGCAGCAGCTGGCCGAATGTCGGTGACAGCGCATCGGTCCCGACCCGCTTGGCCGCGGCGGCACCCTCGATGTTCTTGAGCACCTCGATCAGCGTCATCGGGTTCCAGGCCAGGCCGTAGAGATGCTCGTGGCCGATCTCGGGGGGCATGCCCTCGTCCCAGGTGCTGTTGAGGTGGATCTCGCCGGTCTCGCGGACCAGGACACAGATCGGGGCGAACGGCCGGGTGCCGGCCACCCAGAGCTGGGGCGCACCGGTCACGTAGCGGACGTTGGCCTGACGGCCCAGCACCAGGATGTCCAGGTCACGGGCCGCCATCTCGGCCAGCGCCCGCTCCCGGCGCCCGGTGCGCAACGCGTGGTCGTCGGCGAGGATCTCGGTACTCATGCGACACGACCGTACGGCGCGTAGGGATAGTCGGTGATGGATTGATAACCATCGTCGGTGATGATCACGATCTCCTCACTGCGATAGCCGCCGGTCCCGTCTTCCCACACCACCGGTTCGAGCACCAGCACCATGCCGGCCGGGAAGACGAAGTTGTCGTCGAACTCCTGGCCCAGATCGGTTCCGATCATGGGCATCTCGGCGGCGTTGGTGCCGATTCCGTGACCCAGGTAGAAGTGCGGCAGCCAGGGTTTGACCCCGCCGTTGGCCGCGATCGCCGCCCGTGCGAGATCCCCGCTCGAGGCACCGGCCCTGGTCACCGCCAGCACCGCGTCGAGGATCTCCCGCCATTTCTCGAACTGGGCCTGTTGGCGCGCCGAGGGCTCCTCACCGATCAGCCAGGTCCGGCCGAAATCCGAGCAGTAACCGTCGTAGGTGATGCTGACGTCGGTCCACAGCACGTCACCTTTCTCCAGCTCCTTCTCGGTGGTGAGCAGCGGCAGGGCGAGATCGCCGGTGGTGGTCCACACCGCACCGCTGTCGCGCGTGGTGGGCATCACCTGCCAGATCGCTTCCAGCATGTTGGCGGTGGCTCCGAGTTCGAACGCGCGGCGGACGAACTGTGCCGACAGGTCGATCTGACGGACCCCGGGAGCCAGCGATTTCTGCACGTCGACGACGGCCTGCTCGGTGATGCGGCAGGCCTTGCGGATCGCCGCGATCTGGTCGATGGTCTTGACCAGCTTGGCCGGTCCGATGACCTGGGCGGCATCCGACGGCGGGCCGGCCGGGAACAGCTTGTCGACGTTGCGCCGCATCGCGCCGGTCAGTTCGTCGATGGCGACGCTGGAGCCGGCCGGGACCAGGTCCGCGAGCACCGTGGCGAAATGCTCGACGCCCTCGTCGAACTCGAGATAGAGCGGTCCGTGCACATGGTCGGCGGGGAGCTCGGACTCGAACGAGGACCCCTCCCGGAAGGGCATGAACAGGTGCGGGTGCTCGTCGTCGGCCAGGATGACCGCGATCGGGCGCTCGACGTGAGACAGCCCCGCGTCCAGCAGTGGCCAGCTGGCGCCGGTCGCGTACACCACGTTGCCGTTGCCGAGCAGAATCAGCGCGTCGACGCCCTTGTCCCGCATCGCATCCCGCAACCGTGCCCCGCATTCCCGGTACATCCGGGTCCGGTCCGGGAGATCGGGGATGTCGAGCAGAGCCGTTCCGCGAGTCGTGGCCGAACCCGGGGACGTGGCCGTCATACCAGCCCCAGGAACTTCTGCACGTTGGTGCTCACGATCTTCACCGCGGCCTCCGGGCCCACCGCGTCGACCACGGTGGCCAGCGACTTCTCCGAGTAGCCGAAGGTGCTCTCGTTGTGCGGGTAGTCCGAGGACCACATCACGTTGTCGACACCGATCTGGTCGATCAGCTGCAGCCCCAGCGGGTCGACCATGAACGAGGCGCACATGTGGTCGTCCCAGTAGCTGCGCACCGGCCGCGCCAACTCGTGGTTGAACATGTGCCGGTAGGAGGCGAGCATGTGCTCGGCGTCCTGCAACGCGGTGGGAACCCAGGCGATTCCGCCCTCGAACCAGCCGACCTTGAGCGAGGGGTGCCGGTCCAGGATGCCCGAGAAGACGTACTTGGCGAACTGCTCGCGGAACGAGTCGACGTTGACCATCATCCCGACCACGACGCTGTTGTTCTGGCACGGCGTCTTCGGCGGGGTCTCACCGATGTGGTGGCTGACCGGAATGCCGGACGCCTCGATCTCGTCCCACACCGCGTCCATGTCGGTGCTTCCGTAGTCGTAGATGTTGCCGTCGTCGTCCTTGCCCGGGTTCAGCGGCAGCAGGAACGTCTTGAGGCCGAGCGCCTTGAGCTCTTCGAGCGTGCTGCGGGTGCCCTTCGGGTCCCACCAGTTGATCAGCCCGACACCGTAGAAATGCCCCTTGGAGCGCTCCTGCAGATCGGCGATGTGCTCGTTGTAGATCCGGAACACCCGCTCGCGCAGCGCCTTGTCCGGGTAGTGGAACAACGCCAGCACCGCGTTGGGGAAGGCCAGCTCCTTGTCGATGCCGTCTTCCTTGAGCTCCCTGATCCGGGCCTCGATGTTGTTGGTCGCCGCGCCCGCGAGGTCGTCGTACTGCATGAGCACGCGGCCGAAGTCGCCACCGGTCCAGGCCTTGCCCTTCATGCCCACCATGTAGGCGCCGTCCTCGTACCAGATGCGGGGCGCCGCACCCTTGAGCTCCTCGGGGAAGCGCTCGTAGAAGATGTCCTCGGCTACCGAGATGTGGTTGTCGGCGGAGAAGATCTCGGTGCCGGCCGGGAGGCCCTTCACCCCTCCGGCGGAATGGCCGTGGCGGTTCTTGGGCGCCCCGAAGCCTTCGGGCGGGTAGAGAGTAGCGGTAGGGGTAGACATCGTTGGTACTCCAATCGGGCTGTAGGACTGGTCTTTCGGTGGTTACCAGGTCACCGGAACTTCGTAGACGCCGAAGGCCAGGTGGTCTTCTGCGAACGGCACATCCTCGAACGGGATCGCCAGTTTCATGTCGGGCATGCGGCGCAGCACGGTGGGGAACACGATCTGCATCTCGGCGCGGGCCAGCTGCTGGCCAACGCATTGATGCCGGCCGTAGCCGAAGCCCAACTGCCCGCTGGCATCACGGTTCAGATCCAGCGTCCCGGGGTCGGCGTACATGGCGGGATCCCAGTTGGCCGGGGCCAGATCGAGGATGACGCCCTCGCCGGCCTTGATGGTCTCACCGGCGATCTCGATGTCCTCGAGGGCCACCCGACGCTGACCGGTCTGGATGATCGACAGGTAGCGCATCAGTTCCTCGACCGCGTTGGCGATGAACTTGGGATCGTCGGAGTCGCGCAGCAGCGCGGCCTGTTCGGGGTTCTCCAGCAACGCCAGCAGCCCGAGCCCGATCATGTTGGCGGTGGTCTCGTGACCGGCGATGAGCAGGCCGGTGCCCAGCTGCGCGGCCTCCTTGACGTCGATCTCACCGGCGGTGACGCGTTCGGCGAGGTCGGAGATGGCGTCCTCGGCAGGCTCTTCCTGCTTCTTCTTCACCAGGTTGATCAGGTACTGGTGCAGGGTCATCGCGCCTTTTTGCATGGCGTCGGCCGCCGCGTAGCGCGCCAGACCGGCATTGGCGTGCTCCTGGAAGAACTCGTGGTCCTCGTAGGGCACGCCGAGCATGTCACTGATGACGCGCGTCGGCACCGGCAGCGCCAACTTCGCGACCATGTCGGCGGGCTGCGGGCCGGCCAGGATCTCGTCGATGCACTCGTCGGTGACCTGCTGGATCACTTCGCGCAGCGTCTCGACGCGGCGGAAGGTGAACGGCTTGGACAGCATCCGCCGGAACCGGGTGTGCTCCTCGGCATCGGAGGTGAAGACCGACCGCGGCCGCTTGTCGACGGTGGCGCGCATGTGCTCGTTCCAGTGCGGGAAGCCCGGATAGCGGTCGTCCACGCTGATCCGCGAGTCGGCGAACAGCGACCGGGCCGCCTCATAGCCGGTCACCAGCCACGGGGTGCTGCCGTTCCAGATCCGCACCCGCGACAGCGGTTTGGTCTCGTTCATCTCCAGGAGCTTGGGCGGCGGCGCGAACGGACAGCTGGCCGCGCGGTCCATCGGGTAGGCGGGGACGTCGGCGTGGGTGGCTTCGTCGACCACTGTGTCTGTCATACGTGTTCACTCCTCAATGTGGATGGCCAGGGCTGGGCAGGCGGCCGCGGCCTTACGGGTCTGTTCTGCGTATTCGGGTCCCGGTTCGGGGATCAACAGCTCGACGACGCCGTCGTCGTCGCGCTGGTCGAAGACTTCGCCGGCATTGAGCACGCACTGGCCCGAGGAGACGCATTTGTCCTGATCGACGGTGACCTTCACGTCAGGACACCTCCGTGACCGGGGCGTGCCAGAGACCGATGATCGCGTCGATCAGCCCGGATGCGGCGGCCTGCCAGGTCGGGCGCCCCACCGCTGCCCCCTGGGCCAGCAGCCGTTCGCGTTCGGCACAACTGTGCATCAACAGGTTGCGGCCCATGATGTTGCGCTCGACGCGGACGTCGACCGGCAGGTCCGGCAGGCAGCCGTTGATGCCGTCGAGCACGCGGACCAGCGACTCCGAGGACAACGCGTCCTTGATGATGATGCTCTGGTAGGCCGGATCGGTCATCACCTGCGCGGCAAAGCGGGCGTACCAGGTCGGATTTCCCAGCGCGGCAAGGTGATCGGTGAGCGGGCAGACCAGTGCGGCGACCCAGTCGCGCATGTTCCTGGACGCGCCGATCTCGGCGATGCGCTGTTCCCGGAGTTCTTCGATGGGGCCGCGGTGCTTGTGCTCGATCGCGCGCACCAGGTCGGCCTTGGTGCCGAAGTGATAGCCGACGGCGGCATTGTTTCCCTGTCCCGCGGCTTCGCTGACCTGCCGGTTCGAGACCGCGAAAACACCGTGTTCGGCATAGAGGCGCTCGGCCGCCTTCAATATCGCCTCTTGAGTGCTGCTCGCGCGGTCGGCGCGCACGCTTCTGGCCGTTGTCACGCCTCCAGTGAAGCGCGTCACACTGGCTAAGTCAAGCGACTGCTTTAAATGCATCACGGGGTGCCGCCGTCCGGTTTCGCCGGCTTGCGGACCATCACTTTGCCCGCGACCGTTCCGCCGTCGACCGGCAGAACGGTGCCCGTGACATAGCGCGAGCGCGACGTCGCCAGGTACAGCGCCGCCTCGGCGACGTCCTCGGCGGTGCCCTCCCGCTTGAGCGGCCGGTCGTCGCGCATCTGCTGGCGGATCCTGGCCTCGAAGCGCTCGAGCCGCTCGCGGTCCTCGTCGGTGGCCGAGGACGCCAGCAGGGGGGTCGGGATGTTGCCCGGGGCGATGCAGTTGACCCGCACCTCGTAGTGCGCCAGCTCGATGGCCGCGGACTTGCTGAAGTGGATCACGGCCGCCTTGGACGCGCGGTATACCGGCACCCCGCCGCCGGCCTGGACACCGCCGATCGACGACAGATTGATGATCGACCCGCCGCCCTGCTCGGCCATGTGCCGGGCGGCCTCGCGGGTACCGGCCATCACACCGAGCAGGTTCACCCGCATCACCCGGTCGAACTCCTCGAGATCCTCGTGGAAGAGGCCCTTGCGCAGCGGACTCGAGATTCCGGCGTTGTTGACCATCACGTGCAGCCCGCCGAACGACGACACCGCCGCGGCCACCAGCTCCCCGACCTGGGCCTGGTCCCCGACGTCGGTGTGGCGGTAGGTCGCCCGACGACCCTCGGCGTTGAGTTTGCCGACCAACTCCTCGCCCAGGTCGTCGCGGACATCGGCGACGACGACGCCGGCCCCCTCGGCGGCGAACCGCTCGGCGATCCCGCGACCGATCCCGGATGCCCCGCCGGTGACGATCGCGACCTTGCCCGCCAGCTCGTCGGTCATGTGTTGTCGATCCCTTCGAAGAAGTCCAGTAGCAGTGCGTTGACGGATTCGGGCTGCTCGATCTGCGGGCAGTGGCCGGCGGCGTCGATCACCGCGGAGCGGCCGAGTTTGATCTGCTCGGCGATCTGCCCGGCCCAGCCCGCCGGCAGCAGCTTGTCCCCGGCTCCGGCCACCACCAGCGCCGGCACGGTGATGCGCTCGTAGGCCCGCGTGCTGCTCGGGGTGGCCGGTGGCTCCAGGCCCGGCCGGCGGAACCTGGCCGCCGCCAGCGACTCCCAGGCGCCCGGCGCGATGCTGGACTCGTAGCGCCGGCGCACATAGTCCTCGTCGGCGGGATAGGACGGGTCGTAGAACAACGCCGTGACGATCTTGCGCATCGCCTCGAACGTGGCGTCGTAGTCGTAGAGCGCACTCACATGTTCGTTGCGCTGGATCTCACCGCCGCCGCAGATCGCCACGATGCTGCGGACCGGCAGCACCGGCGCCTCGGAGGTGGCGTCGACCAGAATGTTGATCGCCCCCATCGAGTTCCCGACGAAATGCGCCGACTCGACCCCCATCACCTCACAGAACCGCGCGATGTGGCGGATGCGCATACCCCGGCCGTCGGTGAAGTCGACCACCTTGGCCGACTCGCCGAACCCGAGCATGTCCGGGGCGAGCACCCGGTGCCGCGCCGCCAGCGCCTCGATGTTGCGCTCCCAGCCGATCCGGGCGTTGGCACCGAACTCGCCGCCGTGCAGCAGCACCACCGGGTCACCGTGGCCGGCCTCCAGATAGCCGGTCGCCAGACCGTCGACCAGCACGCTGCGCTGGTCGATCACGCCGACTCCCGGGAGGTCTGCGCGAAGGCCAGCAGCTGGGTGGCCAGCAGCTCGAGCTGGTTGGCCACCACCTTGCCCTGGTCGCTGTCGGCGAGCTCGCCGCTGGGAGCCCACACCGGTTCGGCCGAGTTGATCGCCACCCCGAGCGGGGTCGGCCAGGCGCGCAACGCGTGGCCGATGCTGCGCAACTGGGTCAGTGTGCCGACCGCAGCCTGCCAGCCGTAGGCGCAGCTGATGCAGCCCCACGGGGTGTTGTCGAGGTAGACGCGCGGATCCTCGCGCAGATCCTCGATGTAGTCCAGGGCGTTCTTCACCAACCCCGAGATCGCACCGTGGTAGCCGGGCGAGCCCACCACCACCGCATCGGCGTCGCGCAGCGTCTTGACCAGCTCGAGCGCCCGCGGAGTGCGCTCGAGCTCGTGCGGGGCGTACATCGGCAGGTCGAGTTCCTCGGCGGCGAACAGTCTGGTGCGGCCGCCCTGACGTTCCACCGCCTGCAGGCAGAGCCGCAGTGCGCGCTCGGTCGACGAGTTCGCGCGCAGGGTTCCGCCGAGGCCGACGATGAACGGTTGATGTGTGCTGGTCACTTCGTCACTCACTTGATCGCAATCGGGCTGACAGGTGCTCCGACCGCACCGACCACCTTCAGCGGCGGTGCGACGAGCTGAAATTCGTACACGCCGTCGGCGGCGCAGTCGGCCGCCAACGGGCCGAGGTCCCAGTATTCGCCGAGCATCAGGCCCATGTCGCGCAGGCACAGCATGTGCATCGGCAGGAAGGTCCCGTCCACCCCGTTGCCGGGGTCGGGATCCTCGACCATCAGGTTGTCCGCGGCCACCGCAGCCACCTCGTGCTCGTGCAGCCACGCCGCACACGTCCAGTGCAGCCCGGAACCGGCCTCGGCGCCGTCCCCGGTGGACAGGAACCGTGTCCACCATCCGGTGTGCACGATCACCACGTCGCCGGAACGGATCTCGACGTTCTGCTTGGCCACGACCTCGTCGAGTTCGGCGGGGGTGATCGGCGTCCCGGGCTCGCAGAACACCTCGGCACCGCGGTGCGCCACCACGTCGAGCAGCACCCCCCGGGAGGTGATGCCCTTGGTGTCCACCTTGTCGATGCCGCAGTGGAACGCCCCGAAACTGGTCACCGAGTCGGCCGGGAAACCGTTGTAGAGTTTGTCCTCGTAGTAGACGTGCGACAGGGCATCCCACTGGGTGGCCGCCTGCAACGGCATCACGATCAGATCGTCGTTGAACCGGAACGGATTGTCGGCGAAGAACGCACTGACGTCGGCGGCCACCGCATTGCGCAGCCACTGCGGACCGTACTCGACGAGGGTGGATGCGTCTCCCCCGTCGACGGTCATCACGTGCACCGGGTTCTGCCGGAATTTGAAGGCTCCCTGCGGACCTCCGGCACTGAAGTCGCCGCCGAGCGAGATGACCTTGCCCTGCTTCACCGTTGCCGCCGCCTCGGCGACCTTGTCGGCGGTGATGAAGTTCAGCGTGCCGATTTCGTCGGCGTCACCCCACCGGCCCCAGTTGCGCACCTGGTCGGCCATCGCGCGGAAGTCGCTCATCTTGTCTGCCATGCTGCCTGCCCTCGTCAAGGTCCTGTCCGATCACGTCCGCTTCGGTTCCCGCCGGCCTACCCGCCGCGGCTATGCGGGCCGAGACGCATTGTGCATCGACTCGGCGAACCGCTGGGCCAGAATCCCGCCGTCGGTCCACAACACCTGGCCGGTGATGTAGCCGGCTGCCGGACTGCCGAGGAACGCCAGCACCGCCGCCTGTTCGGCGGCATCCGAGACGCGGCCCAGTGGCGCGGCGAACGAATCGAGGAACTGCTGACCGTAGGCCGAGCGCAACTGGTCGAGGATCGGGGTCTCGGTGACACCCGGTGCGGTGCAGTTGATCCTGATGCCCCGCCCGCCCAGCTCGACCGCACGGCTCATCCCGTAGAGGATGATGGCCTCTTTGGACAGCCGGTACCCGCCGTCGGCGAGCGCGTCGGGATTGCGCGCACACCAGTCCAGCCCCTCCTCGACCGACCCGGTCTCCAGCAGACCGGCGGTGACACCGGCGTTCTCGCGGTACCCCGAGGCAGCCAGCGAGGATACGTTCGTCACCGCCGACCCAGCCGGCATCCGGTCGGTGACCGCCTCGGTGAACTGGCGCATCCCGAGGAAGTTGATCCGCACCACCAGCAGCGGGTCTCCGATGCCCGACGACACTCCGGCGACGTTGAACAGCGCGTCGACCGTGCCGTCGACGGCCGCCGCAGCCGCGCCGACCGACTCGGGGTCGGCGAGGTCCAGCGCGATGAAACTCGCTGGGGTGGCGCTTTTCTCGGACGGCTCGCGCAGGTCGAGACCCGTCACGCGAGCGCCGAGTGCGGCGAGCTGGTGCGCCACCTGCGCTCCGATCCCGGAGGCGCAGCCGGTGACGACGACGTGCTTGCCGTCATAGCGCACCAGCTCGTCGAGTGCTCGCACGGTCAGCTCGCGGCTTCCCGCGCAGCCTTCTCCTGCTGAGCGGCCTTGACGCGGCCCTCGTTGATCTCGGCCATCGCCTCGGGGATCTCACCGGCGGTGAACTTGTTGCGACCGGTGGGCAACCCGCCGAATGCGTAGGTCTCGTCGAACATCGGCGCCTCGGACGGCCGCCGGCGCGCCTCGACCTTCTCGATCACCGGCTCGAGGCGCTTGGCCTTGTCGGCCACGGCCTTCTCGTCGCGCTCGATGAACTCGGGCAGGATCTCCGAGCCCATGATCTCGATGGACTCCATGGTGCCCTCGTGGCTGCGCGGGTTGAGCAGCAGGATGATCTCGTCCACACCGCTGGCCTCGTAGCCACGCAGGAACTCGCGGACCGTCTCGGGCGAGCCGATGGCACCGCGACCCGGTCCGTAGGCCAGCGTCGGGTCCTCCTTGACGGCCTCCTGGTAGCGCTCCCAGACCTTGGTGCGACCGGGGGTGTGCATACCGGTCAGGTAGTAGTGCATGATGCCGAACGAGAAGAAGCCGCCACCGGTGCCGAGACGCTTGAGCGCCTCCTCATCGGATTTGGCGACCATCATCGACAGGTCGCCGCCGATGGCCAGGATGTTCGGGTTGATCGCCGGGGTGATCGGCGCGCCCTGCTCGGCGAAGTCACGGTAGTAACCGTCCACCCGCTCCTTGAGCGCCTCCGGGCCGGTGTAGGCGAAGCTCAGCGCGCCGATCGCCTTCTGGGCGGCCATCTCGACCGACGACGGGCGGGTGCAGGCCACCCACACCGGCGGGTGCGGCTTCTGCAGCGGCTTGGGAACCACGTTGCGGGCAGGCATCTCGACGTGCTCGCCCTTGAACCCGCTGAACGGCTCTTCGGTCATGCACCGGATCGACACCTCGAGCGCCTCTTCCCACTGGGCGCGCTTGTCGGCCGGGTCGACGTTGAAGCCGCCGAGTTCGGCGACCGAGGAACCCTCACCGGTGCCGTACTCCACCCGGCCGTTCGAGAGGTGGTCGAGGGTGGCGACCCGTTCGGCGATGCGCGCCGGCGGGTTGATGTTCGGCAGCAGGTGCATGACGCCGAAGCCCAGCCGGATGTTCTTGGTGCGCTGGCTGGCCGCGGCCAGGAACATCTCCGGCGCGGTGGAGTGGCAGTACTCCTCCAGGAAGTGGTGCTCGGTGAGCCACACTGTGGAGAAGCCGGCCTTGTCGGCCGCCTCGACCTCGGTGAGGCCGTCCTGGAACAGCTGGTGCTCGTCGTCCTCCGACCAGGGCCGCGGCAGCGGGAATTCGTAGAACAGGGAAATCTTCATATCTGGTTACCTCCTTGAAGTTCCGGGTAGATCGATGGCTGATTCGGGTTGGTCAGGAGCCTGCCTCTCGGCCACATCGGTCGTGCTGTCGGCCATGTGCCTGGCAGCCACATAGCCGAACGTCATGGCCGGGCCGATGGTGGCGCCGGCGCCCGCATAACTGCGGCCCATCACCGCGGCGGAAGCGTTGCCCACCGCGTACAGCCCGGCGACCACGCTGTCGTCGGTGCGTAACACCCGCGCGTACTCGTCGGTACGCAGGCCGCCCGAGGTACCGAGGTCGCCCAGGATGATCTGGAACGCGTAGTACGGCGGGTCGCCCAGCGGGTGCAGATTCGGATTCGGCAGTGTCGGATCGCCGTAGTAGTTGTCGTAGGCGCTGTCACCGCGGTTGAAATCGTCGTCGTGGCCGTTGCGCGCCAACTGGTTGAAGCGTTCGGCGGTGGCACGCAGCCGGTCACCGGGGACGCCGATCGCCGCGGCCAGCTCCTCCCAGCTGGAGCCCTGCTTGACCACCCCCGAGTCCAGCCAGGCCTGCGGCACCTTGCGCCCGGTGGGCACCGGGGCGAACGGGACCTTGGGGATGGGCAGGTGCCCGCCGACGACGTAGCGGTGAAAGGACCGGATGTCGGTGATCAGCCAGCACGGGATGTGGGTCACCCCGCCGCGCTCGCCGTCGATCATCGCGTGGGCGAAATCCATATAGGGTGCCGCCTCGTTGATGAAGCGGACCCCGTCGCCGTTGACGACGAACTGGGCGGGCATCATCCGCTCGTTGAGCATGAACTGCAGTCGTCCGTCCGGCCAGCAGATCGCCGGGAACCACCAGGCTTCGTCGAGCAAGTCGGTGGCACCCCCGACCTTCTCGCCGGCCCGGATGCCGTCTCCCATCGCGGCCGGGTTGCCGAAACTCCAGTCCTTGGCCTCGCCGGGCAGTTCGGCGACCCGGGCGAGCTCGGGCAGATGCTGGAGGCGCCACGCCATGTCATGGTCGAACCCGCCGCTGGCCAGCACCACCCCGCGGGTGGCCCGCACCCGCAGCGACCGGCCGTCCTTCTCGATCACCGCGCCGACGACCCTTCCGTCCACATCGGTGATCAGCTCGGTCATCGGGGCATCCAGCCACAACGGGATGTTCTGCTGCTTCATCGCCAGGCGCAGCCGGGCCGCCAGCGACTGACCGATCGCGGCCATCCGCTCACCGAACGCCCGCGCCCGGAACATCCGCCAGATCAGCTTCAGCAGCACCGCTTTGCCCCGCCAGGACTGCCGGACCTGGTAGAACAGCCGCAGATCCTTGGGGGCGAACCAGATTCCCTTCGGCGCCAGCGCAAGCGGAGCCAGCAGATCCTGCTCCTCGTCGCCGAGAGCACGCAGGTCCATCTCGGGCACATTGATGGTGCTGCCCATCGCCGAACCGCCCGGCAGTTCGGGGTAGTAGTCGGCGTAGCCGGGCTTCCAGACGAATTCCAGCCACGGGCTGAGCTTTTCGAGGAACTCCATCATCTCGGGAGCGGCCTCGACGTACTTACGCAGCCGGGCGTCGCTGACCGTGCCGTCGGTGATCGTCTTGAGGTAGGTGAACACCTGCTCGGGGTCGGGCACATGCCCTTCCCGGCGCTGCGACGGCGCTCCGGGCACCCAGATGCCGCCCCCGGACAACGCGGTCGAGCCGCCGAAGCGGGGCGACTTCTCCACCACCAGGGTGGCCAGGCCTGCCCCCTCGGCGGCCAGCGCAGCGGTCATCCCGCCACCGCCAGAGCCGATCACGAGCACGTCGGTGACGTGGTCGAAGGGCCGATCCGTTTCCGGGGTCATGGTGTCGTCACCGCCGTCCTGATCGCGAAGCCGGCGATGAGCTCCGGCGCCGCACGGTAGAAATGATTGCCGGTCTGATAGCCGCCCTGGGCGGCCATGGCTGCGAAGGCCGCCACCCAGGTCCGCACCTCGTGGGCGGAGTTGCCCGCCTGCTCGGCGATCCAGCCGTTGTCCCACCCGTCCACCTCGGCGAGGCGACCGGTGTCGAGCAGATCCAGGAAGGCATGGTCCCAGTCCGGGTTCAGTGGGGCCAGCGCGCCTTCGCCGGCGGCGAACTCGCGGGCCGCGGCCATCACCGCGCTCTGACGGGCCTGGCGCTGCTCGGTGCTCATCGGGGCACCGTGCACGATGCGCTCGAGAGCCGCGGGCGGCGCGGTGGCCAGGGTGGGTACGGGCGGATCATGGGACAGCCCACCGGAACCCACGATCAGCACCCGCTTGCCCAGGCCCGCCAGGTGCCGGCCGACCGCCGCACCGAGGGCACGCACCCGCCGCAGCGGCCCCAGCGGGGTGGCCACGGAATTGATGAACACCGGGATCACCGGTTTGGCGGTCGCGTCGCCGAACAGGCTCTGCAGCGGCTGCACCGTGCCGTGGTCCACCTCCATCGCCGCCGAGATCGCGACGTCCACGTCGGCGTCCAACACCGCTCGGACGCAGTCGGAGGCGAGGTCGCCGGGCACGTCCAGAGGCCCCTGGTGGCTTCCGTAGTCACCGACCCCCCGGGCCGCGGTCCCGATGCAGAACGGTGGCATCGCCCGGTAGAAGAACCCGTTGTAGTGGTCGGGCGAGAAAATCACCACCAGTTCGGGATCGAAGGCGGTGACGAAGTCGCGGGCAGCGCCGATCGCCGTGTCGATGTCGTCAAGGAGTTCTCGTGACGGACCCGGAAGGTTCAGAAGCGGACTGTGCGACATGCAGCACAGCGCCAGCTGGCTGGTCGCCGTCGGTGTGTTCGCCATGGATACCGGAGCCTCCTCCCTGAGTCAGATGCAACACGCGGAACAACGCGTCGGACAACTCGGGCGCGCGCTGGGCGATACCCGCCGCGGCCACGCACCGGTCGGGGCGCAGGAACAGCACCGAGTCGGTGTAGACGTCGAACCAGGACTTCAGCGCACCGGTGCGGTCGCCGACGACCACGACATCGGGGTCGTCGTGGCCCGGCCACTGCAACTGGGTCATCGGACGCGCCTCGATGAAGGTGGCGCCCAGCGCCTTCCAGCGCTCGAACGCCTGATCGCCCAAGACCGCACGCAGGTTGTTGCTCCAACACAGCACGGCGAAGCCGGTGCCCAGCACGTCGTCGAGCATCACGTTCTGCTCGACGCGCGTGTCGACGCGGGGCTGGATGAACAGGGTGCCCGTGGGCGAGTTCTCCGACCGTGGCTCGGCGTGGAAGACGGCGCCCTGCTGATATCGCGGCATCGGCTTGAACCGCATCTCGAGGATGTAGCGCTTCAGCGTCGGCACGACCGACGCAGCATGGATCACCCGGTCGCGCAGCGCGGCGACGCGCCGGTTGGTCGGAGAGATGACCCGGCCCACCATGGTGGACAGGTCGATCATCGCCCGGGCGTGCTTGCGGCGCTCCACATCGTAGGTGTCCAGCAGCTCGTCGCCGGCCTTACCGGTGACCACGGCGGCAAGCTTCCAGCCGAGGTTGGCCGCATCGCGGATTCCGCTGTTGTAGCCCTGGCCCTGCCACACGGGCATGAGGTGGGCGGCGTCGCCGGCCAGCATCAACCGGCCCTTGCGGAACGACCCGGCGATGCGCGAGTGATGGGTGTAGACCCGGTGCCGGATCATCTCGACGCGCTCCGGGTAGGGCACCAACCGGCCCAGCATCCGCCGCACGAAGGCCGGGTCGTCGGCTTCCTCGTCGGTCTCGTCGGGGTGGATCATGAACTCGAACCGGCGGATGCCGTGCGCGATCGCGATCGACACGTAGGGACGCCGGGGGTCCGCGCCGACCTCACTGTTGGGATGTCCCAGCGGATCGTTGGCGCAGTCGACGACCAGCCAGCGGGTCGAGGAGGTGGTGCCGTCGAACGACACCCCCATCAGCCGGCGGGTGGCGCTGCGGCCGCCGTCGCAGCCCACCACGTAGCGCGCCCGCACCGGATCCCGGCCGTCGGCGAACTCGACGGTGACCCCGTCGGCGGTTTCGGTGCAGTCCTGCATCCGGTGCCCGAAACGGATCTCCACACAGTCGAACCGGTCGAGACCGGCGAACAGTTCGGCGTCGACCATCGGCTGCACGAAACCGTTGCGCTTGGGCCACCCGAAGCGGGCGTCCGGCGGGGCCATCTCGGCCAGCAGTTGCCGCTTGGCGTCGAAGAACCGCAGGATCTGATTCGGCACGGTGTGCGGGAGCACCCGGTCGACCAGTCCGATGGACTGGAAGGTGCGCAACGACTCGTCGTCGAGGCCGACGCCGCGCGGATAGTCGATCAGCGCGTCACGTTCGTCGACGACGAGGGTGCGGACTCCCTGCAACCCGAGGATGTTGGCCAGGGTCAGACCCGAGGGACCCGCGCCGACGATGACGACGTCGACGTCGTGCTCCGTCGCCGCGGCGGTCACGCGCGCCCCAACAGGAAGTCCAGGTGCAGCCGGTCGAAGGTCTTGGGATCCTCGTACTGGGGCCAGTGCCCACAACCCGGCATCACCTCGAACCTGGCGCCGGGGATCATCGAGGCGATGCGCTTGCCCTCCGCCACGTCGGCGGTCGGGTCGTCACTGGTCCACACCACCATCGTCGGGGCGGTGATCGCCCCGTAGTCCTCGGGGCCGAGCAGGTTGCGGGCGCGGATCTCGGGATCCTGCAGCGCCATGATGTCGCGCATGGCCGCGGCGAACCCGGGCTGGCGGTAGACGCGCTGCCTGCTGGCCACGATGTCGTCGTAGTCCTTGGTCTTGTCGGCCATCAGCCATTTGATGCGCGCCTGCACCGTCTCCCAGGTGGGGTTCTCGGCGGCGGCCATCGACAGCGTGATGATCCGCTTCATCACCTCGGGGTCGGCCTGGGACCCGCCTGCGGTGTTGAGCACCAGCCGGTCCACCCGCTCGGGGTGGTCGACGGCGAAGCGTGACGCCACCCAGCCGCCCAGTGACTCACCACTGATGTGTGCGCGCTGCACACCGATCGCATCGAGCACGGCCACCAGATGGTCCATGTAGTGGGCGATTTCGAGCGGATGCCCCGGCTTGTCGGTGTAGCCGTGGCCGAGCATGTCCACCGAGTAGGTCGAGAAGTGTTCGGCATGCGCCTCGAGGTTGCGTACGTACGCCTCGGCGTGGCCGCCGGAGCCGTGCAGGAAGATCAGCACCGGCGCGTCGGCAGGCCCGGCGTGCAGATAGCGGGTGCGGACCCCACCGGCATCGAGGTAGCCCTGCGAGAACGCGACGCCCTGCAAGTCGCTCCACACGCTCTCGAATTCGGTCACTGCGCCCCTTCCCGAGACCTTGACTGCGAGAATGCCATTCTCATATTTTGTAAGCAGTCTGCTCATTTATCGCACATACATGTGCACTATAGTCAGAGCATCACTCTCGCGAGAGTGATCTGTCAAGGAAGGCCCGCATGAACCGACCGACCACCGAAGCCGAGAGGACCGCCGCGGGCCTCGGCGCGCCCGGATCGCAGACGCTGGCCCGCGGCCTCAACGCGCTGCAGCTGGTCGCCAGCTCCCCGACCGGGATGACGGTGGCGCAGGTCGCCGACGACATCGGGGTGCACCGCACGATCGCCTACCGGCTGCTCAGCACGCTGGCCTCGTTCCGGTTCATCACCAAGGGAGACGACGGCCGCTACCGTCCGGCAGCGGCGTTGGCCGTGCTCGGCGCATCCTTCGACAACAACGTCCGCCAGCTGGCCGTGCCCACGCTGCGCAGCCTCGCCGACGAGCTCGGCAGCACTGTGTCGCTGTTGGTGGCCGAGGGCGACCAGCAGGTGGCCGTCGCGGTGATCGCCCCCACGAACGTCTACTACCAGATGTCCTTCCACGAGGGCAGCCGCTATCCGCTCGAGCGCGGCGCCGCGGGCATTGCGCTGCTGGCCTGCATGCCGCCCCGCCCGGGCGAGCGCGATCTCGTCCCCCAGACCCGGATGCGCGGATGGGTGATCACCCACGGCGAGATCGAGCCGAACACCTACGGACTCGCGGTGCCGGTCCACCGCAGGCCGCCCGCCCCGCCGACCTGCCTCAACCTGATCTCGCACCGCGAAGACGTGGTGCTCAGCGGACGGCCCGCGGTCGTCGCGGCCGCACACGAACTGTCGGCGATCCTGTCCTGAGGATCGCCGAAAGGCATGACCACAGCGCCGAGAGGGCACGAGAAAAGGAGACAGCGGTGACCGACTGGGACCACGACATCGACGTCGTCGTACTGGGCAGTGGAGGTGCGGGACTGACCGCCGCACTGACCGCCGCAGTCAACGGCGCCTCGGTGGAGGTGTACGAGAAGGCGGCGACGGTCGGCGGAACAACCGCCGTGTCCGGCGGAATCATGTGGATTCCGGCCCACAACCGTTCGTCGACCGGTGAACTGACCACCGAGGACGCGATGTCCTACCTGCGCGCGCAGTCGCTCGGATACATGGACGACGATTTGGTGGCCACGTTCGTGCAGACCGGCGCGTCCATGTTGGACTTCATCGAGGCCCACAGCGAGCTGGAGTTCGAGGTCGCCCAAGGGTTCCCCGACTACAAGCCGGAACTGCCCGGGGGCCAGCCCGAGGGCGGGCGCTCGCTGAACACCAAGCCGTTCGACCTGAGCGGGATCGGCGAATGGCGGGATCGGATCACCTCGTTCCCGGCCGACTTCAGCAATGTGGGAATCGACGCCGAGACGCGCGCACGCATCCACGCCGCCGTCGACGACCAGGACGGTGACTACTGCGTGGCGGGCACGTCGCTGATCGCCGGGCTGCTCAAGGGGCTGCTCGACGCCGGCGTGGTACCGCAGACCGAGGCGCGCGCGGTCGAGCTCATCGCCGACCCACTGGGGATCACCGGAGTGCGGATCCAGCAGGGCGACAGAGATTTCTGTGTGCGGGCCCGCCGCGGCGTGGTGCTCGGAACCGGCGGCTTCGAGTGGGACGAGCGCCTCGTCGAAGCCTACCTGCGCGGACCGATGCGCGGTGCGGTGTCGCCTCCGAACAACACCGGCGACGGACTGCGGATGGCGATGGCCCACGGCGCCGATCTGGCCAACATGGGCGAGGCCTGGTGGGTCCCCATCGTGCAGATCCCCGGCGACACCTACGAGGGTCACCCACGCAGCCGCAGCGTCCGGCTGGAACGCACCAGGCCCCGCAGCATCATCGTCAACCGGGCCGGCAAACGGTTCCTCAACGAGGCCGGTGAGTACAACTCGATGGCCGGTCCGTTCCAGTTCCTCGATCCGCGGCACGGTTATGCCAACGACCCGGCCTGGATCGTGTTCGACTCGCTGCACCTCAAGCACTACGGCTTCCTCGGCGTCGACCCCGATGGGCCCATCCCCGACTGGTTCTGCCAGTCAACGGATCTCGAGGAGCTGGGCGAGAAGACCGGCATCGACCCGGCCGGGCTGGCCGAGACACTGGCGACGTGGAACACCCATGTCGCCTCCGAGCAGGACCCCGAGTTCGGGCGCGGCGCCAGCGCCTACGACGGCTACTGGGGCGACGACAAGGCATCCACCCAGGCCGGAAAGACGCTCGGGCCGATCGACACCGCACCGTACTTCGCGGTCCCGGTGCACATCGGCGCGATGGGAACCAAGGGCGGACCTCGCACCGACCGCGACGGACGGGTCCTGCACGTCAACGGAACCGCCATCACGGGGCTGTTCGCCGCCGGCAACGCGATGGCCGGCCCCACCGGCAAGGCCTACGGCGGCGCCGGCGGAACCCTCGGCCCGGCGATGGTGTTCGGCTACCGGGCAGGCTACGCGGCGGCCACCGGCACGTCGGCCCCCTGAGGGCCGCCTCCGGAGGCCTATGCAGCGATGGCCGAGCCGACGAAGTAGGTGCCCAGCAGCGAGACGGCGATGAGCACCACCCAGAAATCGGCGAGCCTCGACAGCAGGGCGGGCGCGTGCCGGACTTCCATGAACTCGCGGAAGATGATGCGGACCTTGATCAGTGCGATCACGATGGCGCTGACGGTCACGGCGGTACTCGCCCGCAGCACCCCGTTCTGATCGGCCGTGTGATCGAGCCAGATGTAGATCAGGGTCATCCCGGTCAGGATCGCCCAGGCGATCAGCAGCCTCTTGTTCGACAGCGCGCTCACGATCACCTCACGACGTAGAGAAGGGCGAAGATCAGGACCCACAGGAAATCCACGGTGTGCCAGTACGTCGCGCCGGTCTCGACGAGCTGCTGGGAGCGGCGCCGTGGGCCCCGCAACTGGTAGACGACGACGCCGAGCACGACGAACCCGATCAACAGGTGCAGCAGGTGGATCGCGGTCAGGAAGTAGTAGTGCTGGAAGAACTCGTTGGTGGTGAACGTGTTTCCCCGGCCGATCTCGGCGGTCCACTCGATCACCTTCGAGACCAGGAACACGATGCCGAAGAAGATCGTCAGATAGGCGCTGGTCAGAGCGGACCGGTAGTTGCCCTGGCGGGCGGCCTGCACGACCCGCGCCATCGCCCAGGAACTCACCAGCAGCGCGATGGTGTCGAAGACACCGAACCGCAGGTCCAGTTCGCCCTGCGAGGCCAGGAACAGGTCGTGGTTCTGGGTGCGGGTGAACAGGTACACACAGAAGTATCCGGTGAACAGCAGCGACTCGAAGAAGACGAACATCCACATGTCGGGTTGGCCCGGAATGAACTTCGTCCGGGCAACCTCAGGGGTGTCGGGGGCGGCGATCCCGGTCATCGGGCGCCTCCCGCCGGCTGCGGCAGGTCCGTTGCCGTGGGCTCCGGGTCCGGTAGCGGGCCGGTGCCGAAGTCCTCACGTTCGATCAGCCGGCGCAACAGCATGATGAACACCACCGTGTAGATGCCGAAGACCGCCACATTGATCCACCACGCGATCGCGCCGTTCCACGCGAAGGCGCCGCGCTGGAAGATCCACGCCGGTGCGACGACCACTTCGGTGAGTGCGTTGCACAGGTTCAGGTAGCCGAACCACTTCGGGAAGACCCGGTTCTTGTCGATCAGTATCGCCAGCATCCACACCAGCGACCCGATCAGGAAGACCCCCATCGTTCCGCTGAAGGACAGGAAGGCCAGATCGTAGAGCCACACGGTCAGTTCGGGATCGCGGTCCGGGCGCAGCGCTGCAGCGGTGATCGCCACGGCCATCACGAGCATGCCGGGTATCGCGCTCAGGGCGTACATGATCATGTACGAATACGCGAAGACCCGGCTCACCGACATCCGCAGCATCGAGTAGGCGAGCAGGGCGTTCATCGGGCCGCACATCCCCGCGACGAGGAACACCACCGCGAAGCCGGCCGTGATGCCCCAGCTGTGATCGTTGACCCACGCGGTGATCGTCGCGGTGTCCCAACCGGGGCTCGGCGGCGGCTGGACCCGGGTGACGACGAAGAACAACAGTCCGTAGAGGTTGTAGAAGACGACCATCACCGTCCACGCGAACCACAGTTCGCGTTTGGGACCGTGGCGCAGCTTCCACCAGAACCCCGCGCCGGGTGGCTCGACGGCGGCGACGGCACCCCGTTGCGCAGAGGTGGTCATGCCGCCACCCGATCCTCGGCGCGCTGCGCGTAGATGGTGCGGCCGACGACCACGGCGGTGACCACGATCCACACGGCGATGGCGATGTTCTTGACCCAGAACGAGAGCAGGCCGTCCCAGGCGAACGGCCCGCTCTTGGCCAGCGCGGTGAAGGCCGCCGGCATCAGGGCGACCGCGATCAGAACGTTGAAGTGCGCGAACCACTTCGGGAGCACGAGCGCGCTCTGATCGTCCCAGTGGATCGCCAGCGCGACCAGCAGGCACTGGGCGATCAGGTACGCGACCAGGATCGTGAAGGACACCCAGGCCAGATCGTTGTACATCTGGGTGAGCTCCGGCGACCGGTCCGGCCGGAAGGCCCCCAGCAGCCAGAACATGTTGGCGATCAGGAAGATGGCCGGAGGTCCACCGGCACAGGCGATCAGGCTGAAGGTCAGGATCGGGGTGCGGTGCGCCATGCGGTGCACCTGGGTCGCCAACATCATCACGACGGGGATCAGGCCGACGCAGAACCAGTTGAACAGGATCATGCTGTACCGGATTCGTGCGGCCTCATCACGATAGAACGCGGCGACCTCGTCGGCCGACATCGTCGGCGACATCGGCTGGACGAAGCCGGGGAACAGGAAGAACGCCGAGATCCAGATGACTGCCAGCACGGGCAGTGTCCAGAACAGGATCAACTCGCCATCAGGTCGTCTCATTGCCATGCCTCTTCGCCGAGCAGTGGTTGCCGATCGGCAACTTGGCCGACGGTAGCCGCTCGGCAACCGGCTCGTCAATCATCGGCTAGCGTGGCGATCGTGGCCACCACGCAGGGCAAGTTCAGCGAGATCAGCCGCACCGCGGCGCAGACCCGGGTGCTCGACGCAGCCCTGAAGCTGATCGCCGAGCACGGGGTCAGCGGAACCTCACTGCAGATGATCGCCGACGCGATGAACGTGACCAAGGCCGCGGTCTACCGCCAGTTCAAGACGAAAGAGGAGATCGTCATCGCGATCACCGAGCGCGAGATGAGCACGCTCGAAGACGCGGTGGAGGCCGCCGAGGCCGAGGGGCACCCGATGCGGGCGCGAGAGGTCCTGCTGGAGCGGATGATCGACCAGGCCATCGAGCGCCGCGGGGTGGTCAGCGTGTTGCAGTTCGATCCGGTGATCATCCGGCTGCAGGCCGAGCACGAACCGTTCCAGCGCTTCATCGAACGGCTCTACGCGGCGCTGCTCGGCACCGAGGCCGGCGTCGAGGCGCGCTTCCATGCGGCGATGCTGTCGAGTGCGATCAGCGTGGCGGTCATGCATCCGCTGGTCGCCGATCTCGACGGCGATACGTTGCGTGCGCAGATCACCGCGATGACCCGCCGGATGCTCGACCTGCCGGATTCGGCTCAGGAATCGGCAGGGACGACGAGCCGTTCGGCCGCCGTGTAGGGGTCGTCGCGCCCCTCGGCGACGGCTTCGGCCAGCCTCTCGAGATGGGGGTGCTGACGCAACAGGGTGGCGGCCAGCGACAGGATCTGGGACCGGGCCCGCGCGCCTCTGCGCGCCGGACTGTCGGTGCGATGATGCGCCTGGATCGCGTCGACGAGTTCGGCGATCCCTTCGCCCTTGGCCGCGATCAACTTCAGGATCGGCACGCCGGTCTCGGCCCGGAGGTCGCGCACGGTCTGGTCGGCGCCCTCCCGGTCGGCCTTGTTCACCACCACGATGTCGGCGACCTCGAGCAGCCCGGCCTTGGCCGCCTGCACCGCATCGCCGGCGCCCGGGTTCAGGATGACCACGGTCGGGTCGGCCACCGCCGCGATCTCGATCTCGGACTGTCCGACCCCGACGGTCTCGAGCACGACCAAGTCGTAGGACAGCGCCGAGCACAGCCTGATCGCCGCGGGCACGGCCGCGGCCAGCCCGCCCAGATGGCCGCGGGTGGCCACCGAGCGGATCAGCACGTCGGGATCGTTGATGTGGGCGGCCATCCGGATGCGGTCTCCCAGCAGCGCTCCCCCGCTGTAGGGCGAGGAGGGGTCGACCGCCAGCACCGCGACCCGCTGCCCCTGGGCACGGTAGGCACTCACCAGCGCGCCGACCGTCGTCGATTTGCCCGCACCCGGCGGTCCGGTGATGCCCACGACGCGGGCGGGTGTGACGTCCCCGAGCGCGCCCAGCACTTCGTCGCGGCGCGCACTCTCGGCCAGGCTGAGCAGCCGGCCCGTCGCACGGGCTGAGCCGCCACGGGCCGCGGCGATGAGCTCGTCGATGGTCACCTGGTCGAGAGTACGCAGGCCGGTTCTCGCATTCCCGGCAGTCCCTTGCATGATTGAGAATGATATTCTCATCTGCCGAGAGGCACCGTTTCAAGGAGGACGCAGCATGCAGATCACCGGTTGTTCGGCCCTCGTCGTCGGCGGCGCGGGCGGCTTGGGCGAAGCGACGGTCCGGCGGCTGCACGGCGCAGGCGCCAAGGTCGTCATCGCCGACATGGCCGACGACAAGGGCAAGGCCCTGGAGTCCGAACTCGGCGTGCACTACGTGCGGACCGACGCCACCTCCGAGGAATCGGTCAACGCCGCCATCGCCGAGGCGCAAACGCTTGCACCGCTGCGCATCTCGGTCGACACCCACGGAGGTCCTGCCAGCGGCGGGCGGCTGGTCGGCAAGGACGGCTCCCCGCTCGACCTCGAGGGCTTCAAGACGACCATCGAGTTCTACCTGACCGCGGTGTTCAACGTGATGCGGTTGTCGGCGGCCGCGATCGCCACGACCGAACCGCTCGAGGAAGGCGGCCGCGGCGTCATCGTCAACACCGCCTCGATCGCCGGCTACGAGGGACAGATCGGTCAGCTGCCCTACTCGGCGGCCAAGGGCGGGGTACTGGGCATGACGCTCGTCGCGGCCCGCGACCTCTCGCCGCTGGGCATCCGGGTGTGCACCATCGCCCCCGGCACCATCAACACCCCGGCCTACGGCCAGGCCGCCGATCAGCTCGAACAGTACTGGGGCCCGCAGGTCCCGTTCCCCAAGCGGATGGGGCGCGCGAGCGAGTACGGCCAGCTGGCACAGAGCATCATCGAGAACGACTACCTCAACGGCGAGATCATCCGTCTCGACGGTGCGCTGCGCTTCCCGCCCAAGTGACGAATTCCGCTCCGCTGCAGGGAAAGGTGGCGTTCGTCGCGGGTGCGAGCCGCGGCATCGGGGCCACTGTCGCGGCGGCGCTGGCCCGCGCCGGTGCCGCAGTGGCGGTGGCGGCCAGGTCCGAGAACGAGGGCAAGCTGCCGGGCACGATCGGATCGGTCGCGGCCGGCATCATCGCCGAAGGGGGCCGGGCGTTGCCGGTCGCCTGTGACGTCACCAGCGAGGAATCGGTGGACGCCGCGGTGGCCGTGGCGGTGGCCGAGTTCGGCGGCATCGACATCCTGGTCGCCAACGCCGGCGTGCTGTGGCTGGGCCCCATCGAGTCCACCCCGCTCAAACGCTGGCAGCTGTGCCTGGACGTCAACACCACCGGCGTCTTCCTGGTCACCAAGGCCGTCATCCCGCACGTGCGTGCCCGCGGCGGCGGCTCACTGATCGCGGTGACGACCACCGGGGTGACGATGACCGAGCAGGGCGCCAACGCCTACTGGGTGTCCAAGGCCGCCGCCGAGCGCCTGTACCTCGGCCTGGCCGCAGATCTGCGACCCGACAACATCGCGGTGAACTGCCTGAGCCCGTCGCGGGTGGTGCTCACCGAGGGCTGGCAGGCCGGCGGTGTGGGGATGCAGATCCCGCCCGAGATGGTCGAGCCACCGGAGGCGATGGCCGAGGCGGCGGTGTTCCTGGCCCGGCAGGATGCCGGCGGTGTCACCGGCACCATCCAGCGCTCGGAGTCCCTCACCCGCTGAGGCCCAGCCGCGCCCGCGAACGTGCGTGAACTACGGCTACACCCCGGCGTGTCGGGCGCAGACACGCACGCTCGCCGGGGGTGGGGGTTCTCCTGGGGGTCAGCCCTTGGCGATCAGGCCGTCGACGATCTTGTTGAAGTCCGCGGTGCCGAACGACACGTACTCGGCGAGGTTCGCGTAGTCCAGCGAGGCCATCACCGACTTCTCCAGCTGAAGGTTCATCAGCCGCTTGGTGGCCTCGACCGCCTGCTGCGGAAGCTCGAGAAGCTTGTTCGCGCACGCAATCGCCTCGGCCAGCGGGTCGGCGACGACGTGGTTGGCCAGCCCGAGTTCGACGGCCCGCTGCGCCTTGATCCGGACCCCGGTGAGTGCGAACTCCTTGGCCTGCAGCAGGCTGATCTGACTGCCCCAGACCAGCGGACCGCCGTCGGCGGCGACCAGGCCGATGGAGACGTGCGGATCGGCGAAGAACGCGTTCTCGGCGATGTAGACGACGTCGGACAGCGCGGCCAGGCTGCAGCCCAGACCGACCGCCGGCCCGTTGACCGCGGCGACGACCGGGATCCGGCAGCGCACCATGCCGATCACGATGTCGCGTCCGTGTTTGATCGTCTTCTGGCGCAGCGCTTCGTCGTTGCGCAGCTCGTCGAGGTAGTTGAAGTCGCCGCCGGCCGAGAACGCCCGGCCCGCACCGGTGATCACCGCTGCCCGCGCGCCGGCGTCCTCGTTGAGCGCGTCCCAGAGTCTGGCCAGACCCACGTGCAGGTTGTCGTTGACCGCGTTGAGGTCGTCGGGCCGGTTGAGGGTGATGATGCGCAGCGCGCCGTCGGCCCGGACGTCGATCTCTTCTGGCATGTCGTACATAGTTGGTTAGCCTCCCAGGCCGAGAATGCGTTGCGCGATGATGTTCTTCTGGATCTGTGACGTGCCGCCCATGACGCTCTGGGCCCGGCTGTACATGTAGGCGCCGAACAACTCGTCGTCGCCGGTGCCGACCGTCTTCAGCGCGGCGTGGCCGACGGATTGCTCGACCCAGGTCATCAACAGCTTGTCCAGCGAGCCCTGCGGGCCGTGGGTCAGACCGTCGAGCTGTTCGGACAGCCGCCGGCGCACGTGCAGCCGCAGCATCTCGGTCTGCACCCACGCCCAGGACAGCTCCTCGGGCGCAGTGCCGTCCACGCGGGACGCCATCTGGCGCACCGTCTTTCCGTACCGCGCCGAGAATCCCAACGTCGAGGGTTCACGCTCGTGGCTGACCACCGTCATCGCCAACTTCCAGCCCTCGCCCGGCGCGCCGACCATGTTCGCCGCCGGTACCCGGGCGCCGTCGAAGCCCACCTGGCCGAACTCCTTGGTCACCCCGCTGATCATCTTCAGCGGTCGCTGCTCGATGCCGGGCTGGTGCATCGTGACGATGAACGCCGAGATGCCCTTGTGTTTGGGCACATCCTTGTCGGTGCGGGCCAGCACCAGACACCAGTCGGCGACATCGGAATAGCTGGTCCAGATCTTGTGCCCGTCGAGGACGTAGTCGTCGCCGTCGCGGGTTGCCGTCGTGGTCAGCGACGCCAGGTCCGACCCGGCGCCGGGCTCGGAGAAACCCTGGCACCACCGTTCGGTGCCGTTGATCATCCCGGGCAGAAACCGTTGCCGCAGTTCCTCACTGCCGTGATGGCTCAGTCCGACGACCAGGTAGCCCAGGCTGGGACGCGCCGGCGCACCGGCCTTGGCGATCTCCTCGTCGACGATGACGTCGTAGACCGGCGGCAGGTCTTGTCCGCCGTACTCCTTGGGCCAGGAAGTTCCGAAGAAGCCTGCCGCATAGAGGGCCTGGTGCCACTCCCCCGCCTTGGCCCAGTAGGCGTCACCGGAGGTCGGGAATTTACCCTTCTGCTCGGTCAGCCAGCCGCGGAGCCGTTCCCGGAATGCGGCCTCGTCCGGCGAGTCACGAAAGTCCAATGGTCAGCTCCTCCAGCTCGACGGGCCAGGCTTCGGTGGCGGCCAGCACCCGGCGCAGATAGACGTGGGCCAGGCATTCCCAGGTGTTGCCGATACCGCCGTGCACCTGGATCGAGGTCTCGCACACCGTCATCGCGGCACGCGCACAGTAGAGCTTGGCCACCCGGCCCGCCTCCACGGCCTCGCGGACCGGCAGCTCGTCGACCGCCCATGCGGCGTGCCGGGACACGCTGATCGAGCCCTCGATCAGCGCGAGCGATTCGGCGAGCAGGTGAGCCACGGCCTGATAGGAGCCGATGGTCGAGCCGTACTGCTCACGGACCTTGGCGTATTCGGTGGCCAGCGCGTGCGTTCCGCGGGCGGCCCCGACGAGATCGGCGGTGGTGGCGGCCAGGGCCAGCGCATACCACCGTCGTGCGTCCTCCTCGGACAGCTCGGACAGTTCGGCCGGCGACTCGACCGCTCCGGCGAGGCTCCCGGTCAGGTCGACCGACTCCGGTTCGTCGTGCGCTGCCGGTAGCGCACGACCGAGTCGGCGGGCCAGGTCGTCGGTGAGCACCGGGCCCAGGTAGGGGACGTCCACGAGCCCGCGGGCGAGCTCCTCGGCCACGATGGCGACCTCCACTCCCGAGGCCCCGTCGGAGCGCAGAGTGCGGAATCCGGTGGCGTCCAAAGCTTTCTCCAGCCGCGTCCGCCGCGCCTGGTCGTCGAGGTCGGCCACCGAACCCGGGCCGAGATCGCCGGCGAGGTCGGCGGCCGCGGCGCGCAGCTGCTGTTGTTCTTCGTTCAGACGGACGTCCACAGACGCTCCTTCAGCACTCGGCGGAGCACCTTGCCCGAGGGCAGGCGCGGTATCTCGTCGACGACGACGACCCTGCTGGGCCGCTTGTAGCCGGCCAGCCGGTCGGCGACCAGCGTTGCCAGCTCGTCGGGCGTCACGGCCGACGACGTCGTCACCGCGGCGACGATCGCCTCGCCGTCCGCGCCGGCCGGAACCCCGAACACCGCGCAGTCGTCGACAGCGGGATGGCCGTGCAGCACGGCCTCGATCTCGGCCGGGGCCACCTGGAATCCGCGGACCTTGATCATCTCCTTGGCCCGGTCGGTGATCCGCAGCCAGCCCTCGGAATCCAGAGTGCCGACGTCACCGGTGCGGTACCACCCGTCGACGAACGCCTCGGCCGTGGCCGTGTCGGGTAGATATCCGTCCATCGCCGACGCCGAGCGCACCTGGATCTCCCCTTCGGCGCCGACACCGAGCGGCGCACCGCCGTCGAGGGACACGATGCGGACATCCACCCCGGACACCGCCCGGCCGACGGTGTCCAACCGGGCGTTCTCCAGGTCGTTGCAGGCGATCACCGGTAGCTCGCTGGCACCGTAGGCGGTCACCCAGCGCACCCCGGTGCGTGCGGTGACCGCGTCGGCGACGCTTTCGGTGACCGGGGTGGCGCACCACATGATGTAGCGCAACGAGGACAGGTCGAACGACTCCAGCCGCGGATGGGCGGACAGCGCCAGAGCGATAGGCGCCACCGCCATCTCGACGGTGATCCGGTCGGACTGGATGTGGGCCAGCATCTCGTCGATGTCGAAGCGGCGGTGCAACCTGATCCACGCGCCGGTGTCGAGCGCCATGACGATGTTGAGCAGGCCGAGGATGTGCGACGGCGGCGTCATCACCTGCATGCGGTCCGACGCGGTCAGCCCCAGAGCGTCGCGCCAGTGCCGCACCGCGGCCGCCAGCGAGGCGTGGGTGTGCCGGACGGCCTTGGGCATGCCGGTGGTGCCGGAGCTGAACACCAGCACCGCGTCGGTTCCGGGGTCGGGCGCGGGACGGCCGGCCGGCGCCGCGGGGGTGATCGGCTCGCCGAGGTGGCGCATGGGCATCACCTCGGCCAGTGCCGGGTGGTCGCCGACGGCGTGGGTGAAACCGGTCAGCGCAAGGGCGTGCCGGACCTCGGTGTCCTTCCAGGCCGGGCTGAGCAACACCGCCGCCGCCCCGAGGTGCCAGATCGCGCGCAGCGCCACGACGAACTCCGGCCGGTTCGAGGACATCAGCGCCACCCGCGCACCGGTGTCGACCCCGTGGTCGCGCAGCTCATCGGCCAACCCGGCGGCCAGCGCGTCGAGCTCGTCGAGGGTGTAGTGCTGGTCGTCGAAGGCGAGCGCCACTCGCTGTGTCACGTCGCGCGCGCCCTTTCCCGGTAGCGATGGACCATGATTTGGAGAAGGCTACCGTTTGTCGAGGAGAATACTATTCTCCTATTATCAGAATGACAATGACGGACGATGGTCAGATGGCCGCGGAACAGGGGCCCGCAGTGACGGAGTTGGACGCAGAGTTGGACACAGACGCGAACGCAGGGCAGGGCCAGGCGCCCGGCGCCATCACCATCCACCTGGACGGCGCCACCGCGTCGGTGGCGCCGAAACCCGGGGAGACGCTGCTGGAGAGTGCCCGACGCGCCGGGATGGGGCCCCCGTTCTCCTGCGAGGCGGGCAACTGCGGTACCTGCATGGCGCTGCTCAAGGAGGGCAGCGCCACGATGCGCACCAACGACGCGCTGACCGACGACGAGGTCGACGAGGGGTATGTGCTGACCTGCCAGGCGGTACCGGACACTCCGTCGGTCACGGTGGACTACGACGAGTGAGCCGAATGAGCCGAGTGAGCCGAATCGGCCGGCGAGACCGCTGACCCGGTCCGGCCGATGATCGCGGCGTCCTGGTCGAAGCGCGGCGCCGGCCGGTAGTCGGGCGCATAGCCCGAGATCTTGATCGGGCTGCCCACCAGCTGGAATCGGCCCGCGGTCACCACCACCTCAGGGGTGGCGGCGAGCGCCTCGGGCAGCGTGTACACCGCCGAGACCGGTATTCCCAGCGGCTTGAGCCTGGCCTCCCAGCCGGCCGCGGAGTCGGTTGCCAGGGCCGCGCCGACGACCGCCAGCACCGCGTCGCGGTGTTCGGCGCGTTCGGCCATGGTGGCGAAGCCCTCGATCCCGGCCTCGGCCGCGAACGCCGCCCAGAACGCATCGTGGGTGATGAACAGCGCGAGATAGCCCTCAGCGGTGTCGAACAACTGGGCCGGAACGTAATAGGAGTGCGCGCCCATCGGGTACCGCCGCGGTTCGGCGCCGTCGTTGAGGAACGCCGCCGCACGATAGTTCAGCTGCGAGAGCATCACGTCGCGCAGCGACACGTCGACCTGACCGCCGCGCCCCGAGACGATCTGGGCCAGCAGCCCCAGCGCGGCCGTCAGCCCGGTGGAGTTGTCGGCCGATGAGTAGCCGGGCAGCGTGGGCGGCCCGTCCGGATCACCGGTCATCGCGGCCACCCCGGTCGCGGCCTGGATGACGTAGTCGAACGCCGGGTCGTCGCCGCCGTCGAGACCGAAACCGGTCATCGCCACACACACGATGCCCTCGTTGAACTCGCGCAGCGACTCGTAGGTCAGTCCGAGCCGGCGGATCGCCGACGGCTTCATGTTGACCAGCAGGGCATGGGACTGCGCGACCAGCTCGCCCAGTGCGGCGCGACCCTGCTCGGAACGCAGATCCAGGCACACGCTCTGCTTGTTGCGGTTCAGGCTGGCGAAGTAGCTGTCGCTGACTTGACGGGAGATCTCCCCACCGGGCGGCTCGATCTTGATCACCTCGGCACCGAGGTCGGCGAGCATCATCGTGGCGTACGGGCCGGCCAGCATGACGCCGACCTCGAGGATCCGGATGCCGGCCAGCGGTCCCGAGTTGCCCACTACCGCACGGCCTTGGCGAGCTCGGCGATCACCTCGCGGGTGCGGTACTTGGACGCGATGAGTTCGTCTCGGGTCTCGCCGATCGGCAGCAGGCGCACCGACAGATCCGTCACCCCGGCGTCGGCGAACTGCTTGAACCGCGCCAGGATGGACTCCTCGTCGCCGGCGGCGCACAGGTCTCCGACGTTGCGGGCGTCTCCGCGATCGAGCAGGCGCTGATAGTTCGGCGACGTCTCGGCCTCGGCCAGAATCCGGTTGGCGCGCTCCTTGGCCGCGTCGATCTCGGAGTTGGCGCACAGGCACACCGGGATTCCCGCCACGATGCGCGGCGCCGCACGCCCCGCGTCCGCGGCGGCCTTGGTGATCTTCGGCGCGATGTGCTCACCGATCGCCTTCTCGTCGGCCATCCACAGCACAGTACCGTCGGCGTGCTGCCCGGCGATCTGCAGCATCACCGGGCCCAGCGCGGCGACCAGCACCGGCATCGGCGACTGTGCGCCCAGCACGGTCGGGTTGTGCACGGTGAACGTGTCGTTCTCCACGTCGACGGGCCCGGGGCCGGCGAGCGCGGTGTTGAGCACCTCGAGATAGTCGCGCGTGTAGGCGGCCGGCTTCTCGTAGGGCAGCCCGAGCATGTCCCGCACGATCCAGTGGTGCGACGGCCCGACGCCGAGCGCCAGCCGGCCGGCCGCCATGGCATGCACCGACAGCGCCTGGCGGGCCAGCGCGATGGGGTGCTGGGCCTGCAGGGGCACCACCGCGGTGCCCAGCTCGATGCGCGACGTGTGCGCCGCCATCAGCGCGACCATCGTCAGACAGTCGAAGTCGTCGGGCACCTGGGGCATCCAGGCGGTGTCCAGGCCGGCCTGTTCGGCCCATTCGATGTCGGCGACCAGTTTCTTGACCTTGCGCGCCATGTCGCCGCGCTCGGCTCCGATCATCACGCCGAGGCGCATCTGAACTCCCCTTCTCTCGCCGAAAAGCGCTCCAGCACAGGCTGACTCATTCGACTACTTGCTTGGTCAACTCGCGTACGTCACGCACCAGGTCCTCCAGCGGTGTGCCGGTCGGGAACACCGCAGCCGCGCCGGCGTCGAGCAGCTTCTGCACGTCGCCCTGCGGGATGGTGCCGCCGACCACCACCGCGATGTCACCGGCGTCGGCCGCCCGCAGGGCGTCGACGGTCCGGGTGGTCAGTGCCACGTGCGCGCCGGACAGGATCGAAAGACCCACCAGCGCAACGTCTTCCTGAAGCGCAATGGACACGATGTCCTCGATGCGCTGCCGGATTCCGGTGTAGATCACCTCGAACCCGGCGTCGCGCAGGGTACGGGCGACGATCTTGGCTCCCCGGTCGTGGCCGTCGAGCCCGGGCTTGGCGACGAGTACCCGCACGCTCATCAGTACCCTCTCTTCTTCGCGCAAGCGCTCATCAGTGCCCTCTCTTCTTCGCGCAAGCGCTCATCAGAACACCACCGGCTGCTGGAACTCGCCCCACACCGACTTCAGCGTGGTGACCATCTCCCCCACCGTGCAGTAGGCGTTGGCGCAGTCGATCAGCTTGTGCATCAGGTTGTCGTCACCGTCGGCCGCGCGGGCCAGCTCGGCCAGCGCAGTCTTCACCGCTGCGCCGTCGCGCTCGGCCTTGACCTTGGCCAGCCGCTTGAGCTGCAGGTCGCGTCCCTCGGCATCCAGTTCGTAGGTGGCGATCTCCGGCGCGGCCTCGTCGGTGACGAACTTGTTCACCCCGACCACCAGGCGCTGGCCCGACTCCACCTCCTGGTGGATCTTGTAGGCCTCGTCGGCGATCAGCCCCTGCAGGTAGCCGTCCTCGATGCAGCGCACCATGCCGCCGTGGGTCTCGAGATCATGCATGATCTCGATGATCTTCTCCTCGGTGGCGTCGGTGAGCGCCTCGATGAAGTAGGACCCGCCGAGCGGGTCGGCCACCTTGGTCACCCCGGTCTCGTAGGCCAGGATCTGCTGGGTGCGCAGCGCCAGCGTCGCCGATTCCTCACTGGGCAGCGCGAACGGCTCGTCCCAGGCGGCGGTGAACATGGACTGCACGCCGCCCAGCACCGCGGCCATGGCCTCGTAGGCGACCCGGACCAGGTTGTTCTGCGCCTGCGGGGCATACAGCGACGCGCCGCCGGCCACGCAGCCGAACCGGAACATCGACGCCTTGTCGATGGTGGCCCCGTAGCGCTCGCGCACGATGGTGGCCCAGCGCCGCCGGCCGGCACGGTATTTGGCGATCTCCTCGAAGAAGTCACCGTGGGTGTAGAAGAAGAACGAGATCTGCGCGGCGAACTTGTCGATGGTCATCCGGCCCCGCTCGACCACGGTGTCGCAGTATGTGACACCGTCGGCCAGGGTGAACGCCATCTCCTGAACCGCGTTGGCGCCGGCGTCGCGGAAGTGTGCGCCGGCCACCGAGATCGCGTTGAAGCGGGGCACCTCGGCCGCGCAGAACTCGATGGTGTCGGCGATCAGCCGCAACGAGGGTTCGGGCGGCCAGATCCACGTCCCGCGGGAGGCGTACTCCTTGAGGATGTCGTTCTGGATGGTGCCGGTGAGCTTCTCCCGCGGCACCCCCTTCTTCTCGGCGGCCGCCACGTAGAACGCCAGCAGGATCGCCGCGGTGCCGTTGATGGTGAAGCTGGTGCTGATCTTGTCCAGCGGGATGCCGTCGAAGAGGATCTCGGCGTCGGCCAGCGTGTCCACCGCCACGCCCACGCGTCCGACCTCTTCGCCGTACTCGGGGTCGTCGGAGTCGTAGCCACACTGGGTGGGCAGATCCAGCGCCACCGACAACCCGGTGCCGCCCTGGTCGAGCAGATAGCGGTAGCGCCGGTTGGACTCCTCGGCGGTGCCGAACCCGGAGTACTGCCGGAAGGTCCACGTCTTGCCCCGGTATCCGGAGGCGAAGTTGCCGCGGGTGAACGGATAGGTCCCCGGCGGCGGCGGGTCGGCGGCACGATCATCCGGCCCGTACACCGGTTCCAGCGGAATCCCGGACGGGGTCTGCACGAGGTGGTCGACTGGGTCGGTCATCACGGGATAACGTACTTGCAAAAAATGAGAATGCCAATACCGCCTGAGGGAAAGCTGCACGCCGCAGCGGGTGCCGGCGCCCTTACCGGCCACTCGAAACCCCGGTACACAGCGAATATGGGATTCCCGTAAAATGAGAACGGCACTATCCGGTGCCGCGATGAGGAGGCTGCGTTGTCCGAGAGGCCCGCCGACCCAGGCCAGGCGCCGTTGCGTGACCGAACACTGGTGGTCTCAGGAGGTAGCCGCGGTATCGGGCTGGCCATCGCCCTGGGCGCGGCCAAACGAGGGGCCAACGTCGTCCTGCTGGCCAAGACCGCCGAGCCCCACCCGAAGCTGCCGGGCACCGTGCACACCGCCGTCGCCGACATCGAGGCCGCCGGCGGGAAGGGCGTGGCGGTGGTCGGCGACGTCCGCAAGGAAGACGACGTCGAGCGGGCCGTGCAGACCGCCGTGGAGCACTTCGGCGGGATCGACGTCGTGGTCAACAACGCCAGCGCGATCGCCACCGAACCCACCGAGGATCTGTCGGCCAAGAAGTTCGACCTGATGATGGACATCAACGTGCGCGGCACGTTCCTGCTCACCAAGGCGGCCCTGCCGCACCTGCGCAAGTCCGGGGCGCGCACGCGGGGCGCAAGCGGGGCCGGGGCCCAGGTGATGACGATCTCCCCACCCCTGAACATGAACCCCTACTGGCTGGGCGCCCACCCCACCTACACCCTGTCGAAGTACGGGATGACCCTGCTCTCGCTCGGTTGGGCGACCGAATACCACGATGCCGGAATCGGATTCAGCTGCTTGTGGCCGCAGACCTACATCGCCACCTCGGCGGTCTCCAACCTCGCCGACGGCGACGATCTCGTCAAAGCCTCGCGCAGCCCCGACATCATGGCCGACGCCGCGGTGGAGATCCTGACCAGGCCGTCGACCGACGTCAACGGGCAGTGTTTCATCGACGCCGACGTGCTCGCCGCCGCGGGCATGACCGATTTGTCGCGCTACGGCGGTGGCGACGACCCGATGTGGGATATCTTCCTGGATAAATCATGAGCATTTCGTTGCTGCTGGAAATGGCGTCCTCGACCGACCCGATGCGGACGGCCGTGGTCTCCGACGACATCCGGCTCACCACAGAAGAACTGAGCACCCTGGCTGACGGCGGTGCCGGTGTCATCGCGGCCTCCGGCGCGCAGCACGTCGCCTACGTCGGCACCGGCGGGGCGATGTTGCCGCTGCTGTTGTTCGCCTCGGCACGCGCCGCGGTGCCGGTCACCCCGTTGAACTACCGGCTCTCGGCCGACGGACTGCGCGCGCTGCTGGACCGCCTGCCCGACCCGCTGGTCGTGGTCGACGACGAGTACCGCGACGCTGTCGGCGACGGCTACCGGGTGATGGGCTCCGACGAGTTCCTCGAGGCGGCCCGCACCGCCGAACCGGCCGCGGAGTTCGCCGATCCCGACGCCGTGGCGGTGGTGTTGTTCACCTCCGGCACCACGTCCAAGCCCAAGGCCGTGGAGCTGACCCACAACAACCTCACCAGCTATGTCACCGGCACCGTCGAGTTCGCCTCGGCCGAGCCCGGCGACGCCGCGCTGATCTGCGTTCCCCCCTACCACATCGCCGGGGTGGGCGCGGCGCTGTCGAACCTCTATGCCGGCCGAAAAATGGTGTACCTGCGCCACTTCGACGCCGCCGAATGGGTGCGGCTGGTTCTCGAGGAGGGTGTCACCTCGGCGACCGTGGTCCCGACGATGCTCGACCGGATCGTCACCGTGCTGGAGGCTCAGGGCACCGAGCTGCCGAAGCTGCGCACCCTGGCCTACGGCGGTTCGAAGGTCGCGCTTCCGTTGGTCCGCAAGGCACTGACGCTGCTGCCCAACGTCGGATTCGTCAACGCCTACGGTCTGACCGAGACCAGTTCGACGATCGCGGTGCTGACCCCCGACGACCACCGCACCGCGCTGGCCGCCACCGATGCCGCCGCGGCGCGCCGGCTCGGCTCGGTGGGCCAGCCCGTGCCGGGCATCGAGGTCGAAATCCGTGGTGAGGACGGGACCGTGCTCGGCCCAGGCGAACCCGGCGAGTTGTTCGTCCGGGGTGAGCAGGTGTCGGGCAAGTACACCGACATCGGCTCGGTACTCGACGAGCAGGGCTGGTTCCCCACCAAGGACGTGGCCTACCTCGACGAGGAGGGCTATCTGTTCATCGGTGGCCGCTCCGACGACACGATCATCCGGGGCGGGGAGAACATCGCTCCGGCCGAGATCGAGGACGTCCTCGTCGAACATCCCCACGTGCGCGACTGCGCCGTCGTCGGCGCCGACG
>JAXHTL010000269.1:0-5557 GCA_034190095.1 Actinomycetota bacterium | reverse complement strand
CAGCACGCGAGCGCGAGGTGCTGGCATTCATGCGCACCCCGATGACGACCGGTGAGATCGCCGCCAAGCTGTCGGTCTCGGTGAACACGCTCAAGACCCACCAACGGTCGATCTACCGGAAGCTCCGGGTCCGGAACCGCCGCGAAGCGGTCGGTCTGGACTGACCGACACACCCTGCGCCGCTGCGCTATTCGCGCACGAGCATGGCGTGCGCCTCCATCTCCTCGTCGAGGAAATGTTCGCCCTCGACCGTGATGGTGACGTGGTCGACGGACAGACCGGCGAGGCCGAACTCGCTGCCGTACTCCTTGCTGACGGGATCACCCGAATCGCGTCCCACCGCGAGCCCCTCGCCGGCCAGCGCGAACTTCCCGGGCTGAGTGCGCATGGCGTCCGAACCCACCGGCACACCGTCGATCGACAGCGTCAGCACACCGTTGGCGACCTTGGGCGGGTTCTCACCCTCCTTGACGAATTCGGCGACCACCGAATGCCGGCCCGGCGTCAGCGGCTGCGAAGCCGAGACCAGTGTCTCGCCGATTCCCAGGAAGTTGTACGCATAGTGCACGGTGCCGTCCTTGACGAACAGCGAGTGGCCACCGAACCTGCTGCCCTGGGCCATGATCACCCCCGAGGGGCTGTGGTCGGTGACGTCGATCTCGGCGCGAATGGCGTAGGAGCGGTTGCGGATGTTGGGCGCGACCGCCTCGGGGACGTCAGCAGTCCCGGGATAGTAGGTGAATTCGTCACGGTTGCTGACCGCCGAGGGCCGCGGGTCGAGCAGCCGTTCGGCCGCCGTGCGGTCATCGAGCGGAAACACGTTGTTGCGCCCCGCAAGCGCGAACCACATAGCCACCATCTCCTGGACCTTCTCCGGGTGCTGTGCGGCGAGGTCGTGCAGTTCGGCGCGGTCTTCGGCAGTGTGATAGAGCTCCCAGGTGTCGGAGCCGAAGTTGCCCTTGCCCGACAGCGCACCGTGGCGGGCCACGATCTTCCACCCGTCGTGATAGAGCGCCCGGGTACCGAGCATCTCGTAGTACTGCGTCGTACGGGCGCTGGGGGCGTCGGCGTCGTCGACGCTGTAGCCCATCGACACACCCTGGATCGGCAACTGGGTGACGCCCCCCAGAGCATCCGGCGGGGTGACCCCGATCCAGTCGTACATGGTGGGCACGACGTCGATGGCGTGGTGATACTGGTCGCGGAACTGACCGGCCACCGACGTCATCTGCGCCGGCCAGGTCAGGATCATCGGGTCGGCGATACCGCCCTCGAGGGTGTAGCGCTTGAACATCTTGTAGGGGGTGTTGAAGGCCACCGCCCAGCCGGTCGGATAGTGGCAGTAGGTCTCCTGCCCACCCAGGTCGTCGAGCTTCTCCAGGTTCTCCTGCAGGTCGTCGGGCCAGCCGTTGAAGAACTTGTTCTCGTTGACCGAGCCGTTGGGACTGCCTTCGCCGCTTGCTCCGTTGTCGGAGACCACGACGATGATGGTGTTGTCCAGCTGCCCGGACTCCTCCAGATAGTCGATGAGGCGGCCGAGTTCGTAGTCGGTGTAACTGGAGAAGCCGGCGAACACTTCGGCCATCCGGGCGAACAGCTTCTTCTCGTCGTCATTGAGCTCGTCCCAGGGGCGCACCAGGTCGATGTCGGCGATCACCTCGCCCGCGGGCCACGGGTTGATCGGAGCCATCTCGGTGTCCGACGGAACGACGCCGAGCTGTTTCATCCGCTCCAGCGCCTTCTCCCGGTACGCCTCGTAGCCCTCGTCGAAGACACCCTGATACTTGTCGATCCACTCCTTGGGGGCGTGGTGGGGGGCGTGGTTGGCGCCGAAGGCGAGATACATCATCCACGGCTTGTCCGGGTTGACCTGCTTACCGTCGCGGATGAATTCGATCGACTTGTCGATCAGGTCCTTGGACAGGTGGTAGCCGTCGTCGGGAAGGTACGGCTGTTCGGCTGCGTGGTTGTCGTGCACCAGGTCCGGATACCACTGGTTGCATTCGCCGCCGAGGAACCCGTAGTAGCGCTCGAACCCGCGGCCCAGCGGCCAGCTGCGCCGGGACCCGCCCATGTTGGCCTCGTTCTCCGGGGTGAGATGCCATTTGCCGACGCAGTAGGTGCCGTAGCCCTGTTCGAGCAGAACCTCGGCGATGGTGCCGGACTCCGGCGGGATGACCGCCGACTGGCCCGGGTAGCCCGAGGCCCCTTCGACGATGCAGGCCATCCCGTTGGTGTGGGCGTTGCGGCCGGTCAGCAGGCTGGATCGGGTCGGCGAGCACAGCGCGGTGGTGTGCCAGTTGGTGTAGCGCAGGCCCAGGTCGGCGATCCGGTTCAGCGTCGGCATCTCGATCGCGCCGCCGAAGGTGTCCCACGACGCCATGCCGGTGTCATCCCACACCACGTACAGCACGTTCGGCGCGCCTTCGGCGGCCCGCGGCGGCTGGTACGGCGCCCAGTCGGGTACCGAGTCCCGCACGTCCATGTTGATGACCCCGTTGAAGCGCTTCGCCATTCTCACCGTCTCCCGCAATCGACCAGATACGACGAGAACGCTAGCCGCGCAGGCCCGGGGGCACATCACCCGAATTGGATGATCAGCAGGCGCCGGAAACGCCTGCCACCTGCAATGATCCGATTGCGCGCCGGGCGAGGCCGCTGCGGTCAGACACCGTGCGGCGTCACCTCGCCACCCGGTCCGGCCAGGACGGCGGCGCCGTACTGCTGACACAGCAACAGCGCGAGCTCGACGTCGATGCGGTCCCCGATGATCGGGCGGCCGCGCCGCTCCACCGCCCGGCGGATCCGGTACTTGACCGAATTGTGGTGCAGATTCAGCTGTTCGGCGGCGGCCTTGTGGCTCGACCCGCACAGCAGGAAGACCCTCAGCGTCTCGCGCAGCCGCGCGTCGTTGTCGGTGTCGGCAGCCAGCGGCCCCAGCGTCTCGTGCACCCAGCGCCGGGCCTGCGGTAGATCAGCACCCAGTAGTGCCGCCGCGACAACGCCGGGCTCGCCGGCCGCCACCACGCCACGCGCCGCGGAGCCGGCCACCGCGACACTGTGCGCCTGACGCGCCTGCCGGTGCGAACGCCGGAAACCGGCGAGCCCACCCTGCGCCGTGCCCAGCGCCACCCGCGGCGGGTCCTCGACGCCACGGGCGAAGTCGGCCACCCGGTCGGCCAGGTCGGCCACCGGGCCATCGAGGGGCAGCCAGCCCCACCCGCTGATCCGGTCGACGGCCACGAACAGCGGCGCGTCCCGGAGCTGCAGGGAGTCGGCGAGGCCGCGCAGGAACCGTTCCAGCCCGAGCAGCTCACCGCCCTGACCCTGCGGCTGCGGGTGCCACAGGATCAGCGCGGCATGGCTGCGCAGCAGCGGGTAACGCACCGCGGCGGTCATGGCGTCGACGTCGATCTGGCCGAGCTGGTCCTCGGTGACGTCGAGCAGCTCGCGCACCCGGACCGCCCGCACACTGTTGCGGTTCTCCAGCCAACGGTCTCGTTCCAGCTCGTAGGTGTCGATCACCTGCTGCGAGATCCAGTCGATGTAGCTGAACGTGACGGTGCTGATCACCTCGAACGTGCGCAGCGCCAGCCCGGGCTCGAGGTCCCCGGCACGGATCTCGTCGAGGACGAGCATGAGCATCTGCTGCTGACCGAGACGGTAGGCCCGCACCACCGCGTTGACCGGGATGTCGTGCTGGGCGACCCGCCGGGCGTATTCCAGCGCTGCGGTCGGCGGCTCCACCCGCTGGAGGTCGATCGCGTAACGCAGCGCGTCGAAGACCGTCTCGACGTTGCCGGCGACGCTGGCCCGCAACAACTCGACGAGCTGCCCGTCGACGGCGAGCTCGGTGATCTCGGCGGCCAGATGCTGCTGTATCGACCCGATCACCACCGGGGCGCGCTCCCCGAGTCGGTCGATGACCCGCGCGACGGACTGCGCCACCTCCGCCTCGCCGCCGACGTCGTCCACCACACCCGCACGGTAGACGGTCAGAGGCACGGTCCTCATCGATTTTGTCTCCCCGGGACAAAACGGTGACGGGAGTTCATCCCACCGGAACGGTGTGAGCGCCCTCACTTCTTCCTAGGTTCGCTCTGTCTGCCCGCTCCTCACCCCCAGGATCGACCGTGAATCTCGCCCTGCTGCCCGACCTCCGCACCGCCGAGGCGCCGACCGCGCCGTGTCTGGACGACGACTCGGTGTCGCTCGACAACACCCGGTTCCTCGAGGCGGTGCGCCGGGCCGCGGCGGCGCTGTGCGGGTGCGGGATCGGACCCGGCGACGTCGTGGCGGTGATGCTGCCCAACACCGCCGATCTGGTGGTGACACTGTTCGCCGCCTGGCGGCTCGGCGCCGCGGTGACCCCGCTGAACCCGTCGCTGTCCGCCGACGAGGCGGGCTACCAGGTCACCGACAGCGCGGCGAAGGCGCTCGTCGTGGACTCCCCGGTGGACCTCGACGTGCGGACCGCGGTGCTGACCCCGGCCGAACTGGGTGGCGGACCTGCGACACCGCAGCGAGTGGCCTCCGCCGACCCGGACCGCCTGGCCCTGCTGGTCTACACCAGCGGCACCACCGGGCGGCCCAAAGGGGTCGAACTCAGCCACGCGAACCTGTCGGCCATGTGCCGGATGGTGATCGAGGCCTTCGACCTGACCGGCACCGACCACAGCCTGCTGATCCTGCCGTTGTTCCACGTCAACGGCATCGTGGCGGGAACGCTGTCGCCGCTGCTGGCCGGCGGACGCACCACCGTCGCCGGCCGGTTCAACCCCGCCGACTTCTTCGAGCGGGTCGAACGCGTCCGCCCCACCTACTTCTCGGCGGTGCCGACGATCTTCACGATGCTGGCCGACCTTCCGGCCGACCACAGGCCGGACACCTCGTCGCTGCGTTTCGCCGTCTGCGGTGCGGCGCCGGCCAGCGTCGAGCTGCTGATGCGCTTCCAAAACCGTTACGGCGTGCCGATCGTCGAGGGCTACGGCCTGTCCGAGGGGTCATGCGCGAGCACCGTCAACCCGCTGTACGGAATGCGCAAACCCGGCACCGTCGGTCTGCCCTTGCCCGGCCAGCAGATCCGCATCGCCGACGGCGCGGGCCGGCCCGTCCCGGACGGCCAGGCGGGCGAGGTGCTGATCGCCGGCCCGAACGTGATGCGCGGCTACCTGAACCGGCCCGAGGAGACCGCCCGGACCCTGGTCGGCGGCTGGCTGCACACCGGCGACATCGGCCGCCTCGACGAGGACGGCTACCTGGTCCTCGTCGACCGGGCCAAGGACATGATCATCCGGGGCGGCGAGAACATCTACCCCAAGGAGATCGAGACCGTCGCCTACCGGGTGCCCGGAGTCGCCGAGGCCGCAGTGGTCGGCCGCGAACACCCGGTCTACGGCGAGGAGCCGGTGCTCTACGTCGCCGCCTCGCCGGGCCACCCGCTCGACCCCGCGGACATCGGCGGGCACCTGGCCGGATCGCTGGCCAAATCCACACGGCCGGTGCAGATCACGGTCCTCGACACGCTACCCAAGAATCCGGTCGGAAAGGTCGACAA
>JAXHTL010000268.1:0-5583 GCA_034190095.1 Actinomycetota bacterium | reverse complement strand
ACATGACCACGCCATCAGATGTCCGCCGCGTCGCGGTGGTCACCGGAGCCAGCGCAGGCATCGGCGAAGCGACCGCCAGAACCCTTGCTGCGCAGGGCTTTCACGTCGTCTGTGTGGCACGCCGGGAAGAGCCCATCAAGGCGCTGGCGGCGGAGCTGGACGGCACCGCGATCGTGGCCGACGTCACCGACCCCGCGGCGGTGGCCGCGATGGCGGGGCGGCTGGACCGCGTCGACGTGCTGGTCAACAACGCCGGCGGAGCCCGCGGCCTGGAGCCCGTCGCCGACGCCGACGTCGAGAACTGGCGCTGGATGTGGGAGTCCAACGTGATGGGCACCCTGCACGTCACCAAGGCGCTGCTGCCCAAGCTGATCGACTCCGGCGACGGGTTGATCGTGACGGTGACCTCGATCGCCGCCGTGGAGATCTACGACAACGGCGCGGGCTACACGACGGCCAAGCACGCCCAGGGGGTGCTGCACCGCACGCTGCGCAGCGAGCTGCTGGGCAAGCCGGTGCGGCTGACCGAGGTGGCGCCCGGCATGGTGCACACCGACTTCTCGCTGAACCGGTTCGACGGCGACACCGAGCGCGCCGAGAAGGTCTACCAGGGCGTGACACCGCTGGTGGCCGAGGACATCGCGGAGGTGATCGGGTTCGTGGCCTCCCGCCCCGCCCACGTCGACCTGGATCTCATCGTGGTGCGGCCGCGGGACCAGGTCAGCGGAGCCTCCGGGTCGCGCTTCAACCGCGGTTGAAGCCCCCGTTGACACTGCGCTGACGGCGCGCTGCACTCGAACTTCTCCGCCACCAGCGCAGTCCCAACGCTTCTCTGTCGCCTGGTCGTCTCCTGGCGTTCGCCCCGGCTGGCTAAGGTGCGCGGCATGCGCCGGATCGCTGCCTTCCTCGTGTCGTCGCTGCTCACCGCCGCAGCGGTGCTCGCCGCCCCACCGGCAGGAGCCGATCCGGGCGAGTTCGACCTGCAGTCCCACCGCGGTGGCCGGGGCGAGACCACCGAGGAGTCGCTGCGCGCGTTCGCCAAGTCCCTCGAGCTGGGGGTGAGCACGCTGGAGTTCGACATCGTGCTGACCGCCGACGCCCAGCCGCTGGTGTGGCACGATCCGCGGATCGAGCCCGCCAAGTGCGCCGACACCGGCCCGGCGTTCCCCGGGGACCCGCAGTTCCCCTACGTCGGCAAACTGGTGCACGATCTGACGCTCGCCCAGATCCGCACGCTGGACTGCGGCAGGCGGCTGCCCGACTTCCCGGACGCGGAGGTCGTGGCCGGCAACACCATCGCCACCCTGCCCGAGGTGTTCGCGCTGACCGACGCCTACCGCGCCGACGTCCGCTACAACATCGAGACCAAGATCGAGGCCGATCACCCCGAGATGTCGGCCTCACCCGAGCAGTTCGTCGAGGTGATCCTGGCCGCGGTGCGGGCCGCGGACAAGCTGGACAAGGTGGACATCCAGAGCTTCGACTGGCGGACGCTGCCGCTGGTCGCACAGGCCGCCCCCGATGTCCCGCGCGTCGCGCTGTGGGACGAGACCACCTGGGTGCCGGGTTCGCCCTGGCTGGCCGGGGTGGATCCCGCGGAGGTGGGCGACCCGATCGACGGCGCGATGATGGTCGGCGCGGACATCCTCTCGCCCGGCTACTCGGTGCCCTACGGGCTCACCCCGGCCGATCCCGGTTTCCGGCTGGTCGCCGACGAGGCCTTCGTGGCCCGTGCGCACGCCGCGGGTCTGCGGGTGATCCCCTGGACCATCAACGACCCCGACACGATGCGCGCCCAGATCGCGGCCGGCGCCGACGGGATCATCACCGACTACCCGACGCGGCTGCGTACCGTGATGGCGGAGTTCGGGATGCCGCTACCGCCGTCCTACCAGCGGGTCGGCTGACTCACCGGCCGGGGCGGCTGTCGACCGGTTGCGGGGCGTTCGTCGGGGTGGCCGGGACGGTGCTGGGCATCTGGTCGGGAGCCGACTGCCCCGACAAGGCCGACATCGACACCCATTCGTCCCACGGGACCGCCCAGTCCCAGATGTCACCGTCTTCGTAGGACAACGGGATGCGGGTACCGGTCACCTCGACCGGGTCGCCGTACATCGCGGTGTTGAAGTACTGCTCGGCGTCCTCGAGGGACAGGTTGATGCAGCCGTTGGTGACGTTGCTGTTGCCCTGTGACCCCAGGCTGGCGGGGTTGGCGTGGATGAACTCCCCGTTGTTGGAGATCCGCACCGCGAAGCGCTCCCGCACGTTGGCGTAGCCGGCCGCCGGGTTGGTCATGTAGAAGTCCTCGTACTTCTCGGTGACGACGTGGATGCCGCTGCGGGTGACGTTGCGGTCCAGGTCCCCCTCGCCGTAGCTGCACGGGAAGTCCATCATCACCGCGCCCGCTCCGTCGAGCACCTGGATGCGGTGGCTGGCGGCCTCGGCCTTGACGACCTGGCGCCGGCCGACGGCGAAGTCCAGCGTCGAATCGGCGGCGCCGTAGGCGCCCGGGCCGAACGGCACGGCGTAGAGCCTGGCGTCGACGTGCACGGTGGTTCCGGCCGGGAAGTACTCCCGGGTGCGCCAGTGCACCCGGGATCCGGCGGCCTCGTCGGGCAGCCACGCCCAACTGCCCTCGACCGGTGGCGTGGTGGTGACGGTCAGCGCCTTCTCCACCTCGGCGCGGTCCGCGTCGGCGATAGCGGCGTCGAACTGCAGGATGATGGGTGCCGCGACGCCGACGGTCTGCCCGTCGGCCAGCTGGAACCGCCCGTTGACCTGGGTGTCCGGGCTGATCGTGGTGAACGATCCGGTGACCGGGACGGCGTTGCCGTCCTGACCGACCACCGTGCCGCCCCAGGTGTAGGTGGCGCCGAAACCGAGCGGTTCGGTGACGGTGAAGGCGGTGCGGTCGCGGTTCAGCGAGCCCGCGACGACCTTGCCGTCGGCGTTGGTCAGGCCGACCTTCTGGAACCAGCCTCCGGCGACGTCGACGCCGATGCGGGCGGTGGGCGAGACCGCCTCCGAGGCGTCGGCGGGCTGGTAGGTCAGCCGCGGCGGTGCGGGGGTGTCGGTGCCGGGCGCGGCGCTCTGGGTGGAGTTCGCGCACGCGGCCAGGACGCCCGGCGCGACGGCGCCGAACGCCAGCGCGGCCAGGGCGCGCCGCCGGGACAGAAACGGCGCCGGGTCAGCAGGGTTCACGTGGATCCAGCGTACCTAGATCGCGCACCCCACCAGGACCGGCTCGGGTGTGAGTTCGATCCCGAACGCCGCTGCGACGCCGTCGCGCACGGTGCGAGCCAGCGCCAGGACGTCGGCGGTGGTCGCCGCGCCACGGTTGGTCAGCGCCAGGGCGTGCTTGGTGGACAGGCGCGCGGGTGCCGCGGGGCCGGGATATCCCTTGCCGAAGCCGGCCCGCTCGACGAGCCAGCCGGCGGCCAGCTTGACGCCGGACTCGGCGGGATAGTTCGGGACCGGGCCGTCGACGGTCGCCGCCAGCCGCTCGAACTCGGCGCGGGAGACGACCGGGTTGGTGAAGAACGATCCGACGCTCCAGGTGTCGTGGTCGGCCTCGTCGAGGACCATGCCTTTGCGGGCGCGCAGCCTCAGCACCGCGGCGCGCACCCGGGCCGGGTCCGCCTGCTCGCCGGGTTCGACGCCCAGCACGGCCGACAGTTCGCCGTAGCGGATCGGGGCGCTGCGGCCCGCGGGGTCGAGGACGAACTCCACCTCGAGTACCACCTGAGCCGACGAGTTCTTCAGAATGCTTGTGCGGTAGCCGAATCCGAGTTCGCCGGGCCCGACCCAGCGGTCGGCGCCGGTGCGCCGGTCCAGCAGCCGCACCCGCCGGATGGTGTCGGCCACCTCAGCGCCGTAGGCGCCGACGTTCTGCACCGGCGTCGCCCCCGCCGAACCCGGGATGCCCGACAGGCACTCCAGCCCGCCGAGGCCGTGCGCCAGCGATGCGGCGACCACGTCGTCCCAGACCGCGCCCGCCTCGGCGCGCACGGTGTCGCCGGTGACGGTGATCGCGGTGTTGGCCAGCCGCACGACGGTCAGGTCGGCCAGATCATCGGCGAGCACCACGTTCGATCCCCCGGCCAGGATCAGCGCGTCAGGCCCGGCCGCGGGTACCGCCGCGACGACCTGCTCGGTGGTCTCGCAGGTCAGCAGGCGGCGGGCCACCGGGCCGACGCGCAGGGTCGTCAGCGGCGCCACCGGGACGCGCTCGGAGACCGCTACGCCCCCGACCGACGAAGTCACCACGGGCGGTAACGGTAGCGTGGTTTGCTATGCCGCGTTCATTCGACATGGCTGCCGACTACGAAGGCACCGTCGAGCAGGTTCATCGGGCGTTCAGCGACGAGCAGTACTGGCTGGTCCGGCTGACCGAGTCCGGTGCCGACGAATCCACCCTCGACGAGATGGTGATCGGCGCCGACGGCAGCATCCGGGTGAAGAGCACGCAGACGATGCGCTCGCAGAACCTGCCCGGTCTGGTCACCCAGTTCCACCGCGGCGACCTCAGTTTCGTGCGCGAGGAGATATGGACGCCGGTCGCCGGCGGCCGGGCCACCGGCGCGGTGACCGGTTCGATCCCCGGAGCCCCGGTGAGCCTGACCGGGGACCTGGCGCTGACGCCCGCCGAGGCGGGCAGCGGCTCGCGGCTGTCGGCCGCCACCTCCGTGGAGGTCCGCATTCCACTGGTGGGGGGCAAGATCGAGAGTTTCATCGGCACCCAGCTGGTCGGGCTGTTGTACGCCGAGCAACGTTTCACCACGGAGTGGATCAGCCAAAACCGCTGAGCCGGCAATATAATCGCAGCATGCCGCAGCCGCTCGGCGAGATCACCCGAGGGACCACCGGGCACAACAGGTTGCGCCGCAGCGACCGCTGGCTGGTGCACTCGCCACGGGTTCGCCACGCGCTCCAGGCCGCGGCCGACCCGTTGGTCGTCGACCTCGGCTACGGCGCGCTTCCGGTCACCACACTGGAGCTGGCGATGCGGCTGCAGCGGGTGCGCGCCGGGGTGCGGGTCGTCGGTCTCGAGATCGACCCCGACCGGGTGCAGACCGCCCAGCGCTACCCGGGCACCAGCAGCAGCGTCCAGTTCGCCGGGGTGGCCAACAGTGTGGAGTTCGCCCTGGGTGGTTTCGAGTTGGCCGGTCGCCACCCGGTGCTGGTGCGCGCGTTCAACGTGCTGCGCCAGTACCCGGTCGAGGCCGTGCCCGAGGCCTGGGCGGCGATCCAGCGCGGGCTGTCCGCCGGCGGTCTGGTCATCGACGGCACGTGTGACGAGCTGGGCCGGCGCTGCTGTTGGATCCTGCTGGACGCCACGCGCCCGCTGAGCCTGACGCTGGCGTGCGACCCGTTCGCCATCGAGGCGCCGTCCGATCTGGCCGAGCGGCTGCCCAAGATCCTGATCCACCGCAACGTCGCGGGCCAGCCGGTACACGCGCTGCTCACCGCGGCCGACCGGGCCTGGGCGCGGGCGGCCGGCCACGGCGTCTTCGGACCGCGCGCACGCTGGCGCGCGATGATCGAGATGCTTGCCGCCGAAGGAATTCCGGTGTCAGCGCCCCG
>JAXHTL010000267.1:0-5589 GCA_034190095.1 Actinomycetota bacterium | reverse complement strand
GCGGGGGAGCCGAGGACCCGGGCCAGTCCCAGCCGCTGGCGCTGCCCGAGCGACAGGCCCACCCCGCCGCGCCCGACCCTGGTGTGCAGGCCGTCGGGCAGCTCGTCGAGGACAGCGTCGAAGCACGCTGCGCGGCATGCCGCGGCGAGGTCGGGGATGGGCCCGAACAGCTCCAGGTTCTCCAGCACGGTCCCCGGAACCAGCACCGGGCGCTGCGCCAGCCAGGCCACCCGCGACCACCACTGCTGAACGTCGAGCTCGTCGACATCGACCCCGTTGATCCGGATACGCCCCGACGTCGCCGGCCCCAGACCGAGAACCGCCTGCAGCAGAGTGGATTTCCCGACCCCGTTGGGTCCGGTCAGAACGGTCACCCGCCCCGGGGCGACGGTCATCGCGGGCACGTCCACCTCGATCGTGACGGCGTCGCCGGTGACCGGCGCGGTACCGGTTCGAGCGGCCGGAGCCCGATCGATGAGCTCGAATGCCGCCTGCACCGCGGTTTTTCCGTCCTGGGCGGAATGGAATGCGGCGCCGACGCGGCGCAGCGGCCAGAAGATCTCCGGTGCGAGCAGCAGGGCGGTCAGCCCCGCGGTCAGCGTCATCTGCCCGTAGACCAGCCGCATCCCGATGCTGACCGCGACCAGAGCGACGCCCAGGGTGGCCAGCACCTCGAGCACCAGTGCCGACAGGAATGCGATACGCATGGTGGCCATCGCCGAACGCCGGTGTGCCGCATTCAGTTCGGCGATCCGTCCGACGGAGCCGGCGGCGCGGCCCAACGCGCGCAGCGTCGGCAGGCCGGCGACCAGGTCGAGCAGTCGCGACTGCAGCGTGGACATCGCGGCCAGCGCCGCGGCCGACCGCTCGGCGGTGGCCAGGCCGATGAGCACCATGAAGATCGGGATCAGGGGCAGGGCGATCAGCACGATGACCGCCGACTGCAGGTCGTAGACCGCGATCACCACCGCGGTCGCCGGGGTCAGGATCGCCGCGACGAACAGTGCGGGCAGGTAGGTGGTGAAGTAGACCCGAAGGCCGTCGAGGCCGCGGGTCACCACGACGGCCGCGTCGTCGCGCCGGCCGGCCAGCTCGCGCGGCGGCAGCGCCGTCGTCGTGGTGAGCACCTGATCGGCGAGGTCGGCGATGACCGCGCTGGCACCGCGTTGGGCGAGCCTGCCCTGTTGCCAGGTCACGATCGCCCGAATCGACCAGAGGCCCACCAGGACCGAGATCGGCACCGCCAGCACGTCGAGGTCGCGCGAGCCGGGATCGGTGATGACCCGGGACACGATCGCGGCGAGCACGACGGCCGAGGCGATCGTGCACATCGCGACCAGCACGCCGCATCCGGTGGTGGCGACCAGGAATCGGCGCATCGCCGCCGAGGCCCGCCACAACCGCGGGTCTATCGGGGCGCGCGAGGTGTCCGTCAGGGCGTGCGCCTCGACAATCCGACGGACTCGGGGATGGAGTCGGCGCTGATGCGTTTCCGGAACACCCAGTACGACCACGCCTGATAGCCGAGGACCAGGGGCAGCAGCGTCAGCGAGGCCCAGCTCATGATCTTGAGGGTGTAGGGCGTCGAGGAGCCGTTGTAGATCGTCACGCTCCACTCCGGGTTCAGCGTGGAGGGCAGCAGGTTGGGATACAGCGACCCGAAGATCAGCACCGCCACCGAGGCGATCACGAGCACCATCGAGAAGAACGCCCAACCCTCTCTGCTGTGCGACCACACCAGCGCGACGGCCACCAGCAGCGCCACCACGGCAGCGGCCAGTGCCAGCCAGGTCCAGGTCTTGCCGTGGGCCACCTGCGTCCACAGCCCGAAGCCGCCGGCCAGCACGATCACCGGGACGGTGAGGATCCGGCCGAAGCGGAACGCGTCGTCGCGGATCTCCCCGCTGGTCTTGAGCGCCACGAAGATCGACCCGTAGAAGGCGAACAGCGACGCGGTGGCCAGGCCCCCCAGCAGCGTGTAGACGTTGACGACGTCGAACAGCGTGGCCTGCGATGCCCCGTCGGCGTCGATCGGCAGGCCCTGCACCAGCACGGCGAAAGCCACACCCCACAGGATGGCCGGGAGCCAGGACCCCACAGCGATGCCGATGTCGGCCCAGTTGCGCCACTGGGGATCGTCGATCTTGCCGCGCCACTCGATGCCGACGATGCGCACGATCATCCCGAACAGGATCGCCAGCAGGGCCAGATACAGCGCCGAGAACACCGTGGCGTACCAGACCGGGAAGGCGGCGAACATCGCCGCGCCGGCGGTGATCAACCAGACCTCGTTGCCGTCCCAGACCGGTCCGATGGTGTTCAGCGCGGCCCGCCGGTGCTTGTCAGCCTGCGGTTTGCCGCCTTTGGCGACCGCGCCGAACGGGATCATCAGCATGCCGACGCCGAAGTCGAACCCCTCCAGGACCAGGAAGCCCAGGAACAGCGCCGCAATGAGGAAGAACCACAGCTCCTGTAGTCCCATCGGAAATCATGTCCTCTCTTCTGCGCGGGTGCTCAGTAGGCGAACGACAGGGGGGCTACGTCGTCGTCGCTGGGCGACTTCGGCGGCGCCGGCTCGGAATCGTGTTCCTGCGGGCCCTCGGTCACATAGCGGCGCATCAGCCAGAACCAGATGACCGCCAGCACGCCGTAGATCAGCGTGAAGGTGATCAGCGAGAACAGCACGGTGCCTGCGGCATGGTCGGACACGCCTTCCTGCACCGTCATCCGCACCATCTGGTCACCGGTCGGGTTGGGCACCACAACCCAGGGTTGGCGGCCCATCTCGGTGAACACCCAGCCCGCCGAGTTGGCCAGGAACGGGGTCGGGATCGTCAGGATTCCGAACGTCCCGAACCAGCGCTGATCGGGTATCCGGCCGCGCCGGGTCAACCACAGGGCGGCCAGCGCGAATGCCACCGGGATCAGCAGGAACCCGATCATCGCGCGGAACGCCCAGTACGTGACGAACAGGTTCGGCCGGTAGTCGCCGGGGCCGAATTTCTGCTGGTATTCCTCCTGCAGGTCGGTGACCCCGTCGAGGGTGACACCGGTGAACTTGCTCTCGGCCAGGAACGGCAGCACGTAGGGCACTTCGATGAGGTGGGTCACGCTGTCGCAGTTGTTGTGCGTGCCGACGGTCAGGATGGAGAAGTTCGGGTCGGTTTCGGTGTCGCACAACGATTCCGCCGAGGCCATCTTCATCGGCTGCTGGACGAACATCAGCTTGCCCTGGAAGTCGCCGGTGAGGAACAGGCCCGCTGCGGCGACGAGCGCCACCAGGCTGCCCATGATCGTCGCGGGCCGGTACATGGTGCGGGCCTCGTGCAGGCCGGTCTCCGGGTCGTCGAGCGCGGCGCTCCTGCGCCGGTCGCGCACCATCAGCCAGGCCGACACACCGGCGACGAAGGCGCCCGCGGTCAGGAAGGACCCGGCGACGACGTGCAGGAACGCCCAGATGGCGGTGTTGTTGGTCAACAACGCGGCGAAGTCCACGAGTTCGGCACGCCCGGTTTCGGGGTTGAAGCGGGCGCCGACCGGGTGCTGCATGAACGAGTTCGCCGCGATGATGAAGTACGCCGAGGCGTTGACGCCGAACGCCACGATCCAGATGCAGGCCAGATGCAGGGCCCGGGGCAGGCGCCCCCAACCGAAGATCCACAGGCCGATGAAGGTCGATTCGAAGAAGAACGCGATCAGGCCCTCGAAGGCCAGTGGCGCCCCGAAGATGTCACCGACGAACTTGGAGTACTCGCTCCAGTTCATGCCGAACTGGAACTCCTGGACGATGCCGGTCGCCACCCCGAGGGCGAAGTTGATCAGGAACAACTTCCCGAAGAAGCGCGTCAACCGGTACCAGGAGTCGTTGCCGGTGACGTGCCAGGCCGTCTGCATGGCGGCGATCAGCGGGGCCAGACCGATGGTCAGCGGAACGAAGATGAAGTGATAGACCGTGGTGATGCCGAATTGCCACCGCGCGACGTCCAAAGCGTCCATGCACCACTCCCGGGGTTCTGCCGATCCAAACTACGACACAGTGTAGTAACTTCTGGGCGGCCCGGCGCTAGGGACTTCCGGCACTCATTCCGGCGTCGAAGCGGTGACTTCCTGCCTGAATTCCGTCATTTTCTTGCTTGCGCTGCGGATACCGAACGCCGAGACGATCTCGAAGACGCCGAGCACGACGAGACAGATACCGACCACGAGGGTCAGCACGGCCAGTGACTCCAGGGGAACGGCGAGCACGACCACGCCCGCGATCAGGCTGATCACCCCGACGAAGAGCTCCCACCAGCGTCCGGGCAGGGTCGGGTCGCTGATCGCGGACACCATCGTGGCCACGCCGCGGAAGATGAAGCCGATTCCGATCCAGATGGCGAGCAGGACTACGGCATCGCCGAAATTGATGAAACACATCACGGCCAACACCAGGGCAGCCGCGCCGCTGACGAACAGCAGAACACGTCCGCCGACCGAGACCTTGAGGCTGAACGCAAAGACAACCTGGGTGATGCCGGCGACGAGCAGATAGGCCGCGAAGAAGATCGCCGCCACGAAGATGCTGATCGCCGGCCAGACCAGCACCATGACGCCGAGGGCGACGGCGAGAACTCCGGACAGCAACACCGATTTCCACAAGTGCTGCAACATGCTTGGGGGAGCGCCGGTTTCCATGCGCGCAGTGTGACACAACCGGCGGGCCGAACGCCTGATTTCGCGTTACCGCTGTGGTGTCTCCACCCGCTCGTTAATGTTCCGTTACCGGCGCTGCACGCCGGGTCATCGGTCGTTAACGTCCTTGGCTGGAATGACCGGGATCGGTCTCTGGTCACGGGGCTGACGGCCCGAAGCAGAAAGTTGAGGCAACCGTGTTGGGTGGAATCCACGACCGCCGGAAGAGTGTCTGGCGTATTGCGGCCGTCTTCGCCGCTAGCGGCGCCCTGGCGCTCTCGGGCTGTTCCAGCAGCGGCGATTCGAGCGCCCCCGAGTCACCGACCGAAAGCGTGCAGGCCGAGACCGTCGACGAGATCGCGAACACCGTGCCCGAGGCCATCAAGTCGTCGGGCAAACTCATCATCGGTGTCAACATCCCCTATGCGCCGATGGAGTTCAAGGATCCCGACGGCCAGATCGTCGGCTTCGACGTCGACCTGATGAATGCGATCGCCGGCACGCTGGGGCTGACCCCGGAGTACCGCGAAGCGGATTTCGCCCGGATCATCCCGTCGATCCAGGGCGGCACCTTCAACGTCGGGATGTCCTCGTTCACCGACAGCAAGGAGCGCGAGGAGCAGGTCGACTTCGTCACCTACTTCTCGGCGGGCACGTTGTGGGCCAAGCCGGCCGGTTCGGACATCACCCCCGAGACCGCCTGCGGGAGGAAGGTCGCGGTGCAGGCGACCACGGTGCAGGAGACCGACGAGTTGCCGGCCCGCAGCCAGGAGTGCACCGCCGCCGGGCAGCCGCCGATCGAGATCGTCCCGTTCGACAGCCAGGACGCCGCGACCAACGCCGTGGTGCTCGGTCAGGCCGATGCCATGTCGGCGGACTCACCGGTGACCCTGTATGCCATCAAGCAGACCAACGGCC
>JAXHTL010000266.1:0-5611 GCA_034190095.1 Actinomycetota bacterium | reverse complement strand
GCCCACTTCTCGGCCACCCGCACCCGTCCGGAGTCGGGGGAGACGACCACCATGTCGTGGCCGGCGTAGTTGTCGGCGATGTAGCCGGTCAGCAGCTTCTGTGCGCGCATGTGATCGACGGGGCCGTCGAAGAAGCCCTGGATCTGGTCGGTGTGCAGATCGACGGTCACGATGCGGTCGGCGCCGGCGGTCTTGAGCAGGTCGGCCACCAGGCGCGCCGAGATGGGTTCGCGGCCGCGGTGTTTCTTGTCCTGGCGGGCGTAGGGGTAGAACGGCAGGATCGCGGTGATCCGCTTGGCGCTGCCCCGTTTGAGCGCGTCGATCATGAGCAGTTGCTCCATCAGCCACTGGTTCAGCGGCCACGGGTGGCTCTGCAGCACGAACGCGTCGCAGCCGCGGACCGACTCGTCGAATCGCACGAAGATCTCGCCGTTGGCGAAGTCGCGGGCGGTCTGCGCGGTCACCGGGACGTCGAGTTCCTTGGCGACCTGGTCGGCCAGTTCGGGGTGCGCGCGACCCGAGAACAACATCAGGTTCTTGCGGTTGTCAGTCCACTCGTGCCTCACGGGCTGTCCTCGGCTTCTCAGATCGATGCGGATCGATTCTCGCGCCATCGTACGTAGCGCTGATGCGCACCTGCTGGCGGGTTACCAGAATGCCAACATTGCGCGACCGATAGCTACCAGTGGGTAGCCTCGACGCAGCGGTGGTGGCGACACCGCCGGTCACGCGGAGGTGGTGCAGGTGCCCTTCTGGACGGCGGTCAACCGCCGCAGAACGTGGGTTCTCGACGGGATCCGGACCCGGTTGTGGCCGGTGCCGGCGATGGCCATCGTCATCGCCATCGTCATCGGCGCGCTGCTGCCCGAGCTCGACGAGGCCCTCGATGGCGCCATGCCCGCGGAGCTGTCGCGCTGGATCTTCGGTGGTGGCCCCGCAGCGGCCCGGGAGGTGCTGGCCGCGATCGCCGCGTCGGTGATGACGGTGACGTCGCTGACGTTCTCGTTGACCCTGGTGACGTTGCAGCTGGCCAGCGGGCAGTTCTCGCCGCGGCTGCTGCGCACCTTCGCGCAGGACAAGTTCGTCCAGCGCACCCTCGGGTTGTTCGTGGCGACGTTCGCCTATGCGCTGACCGTGCTGCGCACGGTGCGCGACAGCGACAACGGCGGCACCGTGTTCGTGCCGCAGATCTCGGTGACCGTCGGCTATCTGCTCGCCGTGATCAGCGTGATCGCGCTGGTGCTGTTCCTGGCGCATCTGGTGCGCCAGATCCGGGTGGAGACGCTGCTCGGGTCGGTGCTCGACGAAGCCCTGCGCAACGCCGAGACCAGCCTCGAGCAGATGGACGAGTCCGCCCAGGACGATGCGGCCCCCGCCCCGCCGCCCGGTGCCTATCCGGTGGGCGCCCCGAGCACCGGGTTTCTGACCGGGGTCAATCAGCAGCCGCTGGTCGACGCCGCGGCCGGCGCCGGGGCGGTGGTTGCCCTGAGCCGCAAGCCGGGCGACTGGGTGGTGGCCGGGACGCCGGTGGCGATGGTGTGGGCCGGCCCCGGGGGTGGGCTCGACGACGACGCGGTCGAGGAGCTGCGCACCTGCGTGGCCAAGGTCATCCACATCGGCGAGGAGCGCACCCCGGTGCAGGACATCGGCTACGCGATACGCCAGCTGACCGATGTGGTGGTCAAGGCGCTGTCACCGGGCATCAACGATCCGACCACCGCCGTGCACGGCATCGGCCACCTCTCGGCCCTGCTGTGCCGGCTGGCCGATCGGCGGCTGGGAGCCGCGGTGTGCCGGGACGACGACGGTGTGGCCCGGGTGGTGGTGCAGGGGCCGGAGCTGGCCGACCTGCTCGACGAGGCCGTCACCCAGCCCCGGCACTACGGCGTCGAGGACGCCGCGGTGCTCGCGGCGCTGACCCGGTTGCTGCGCGACCTGGCCTGGTGTGCCGGAACCCGCCACGAACAGGCGATCACCAGTCAGTTGGCGCGGATGCGCCGCACCGTGGCCGGGCAGGATTTCGACCCCGCCGAACGGGAAAGCCTCGAGCAGTTGGCCCTGGCGGTGGAGGAGGCGCTGGCCGGGCGCTGGCGCAGCCCGGAACCGGCGTAGCGGTCCCACACCGGGCGCGGGGATCAGTGCGCGGCGTCGTCGCCGCGCGCCGCTTCGGCGGCCTTCGCCGCGGCACTGCCGGGGCGTTTGCGCTCGACCCAGCCCTCGATGTTGCGCTGCGGCCCCGCCGACACCGCCAGCGCGCCGGGCGGGACGTCGTCGCGGATCACGGTGCCGGCTCCGGTGTAGGCGCCGTCGCCGACGGTCACCGGCGCGACGAACATGGTGTCCGATCCGGTGCGCACATGTGAGCCGATCGTGGTGCGCGACTTGGTTTCCCCGTCGTAGTTGACGAACACGCTGGAGGCGCCGATGTTGCTGTGCTCGCCGATGTCGGCGTCACCGACATAGGTCAGGTGGGGCACCTTGGTGCCCGCGCCGATGGCGGAGTTCTTGGTCTCGACGAACGCGCCCAGCTTGCCCGCCTCGCCGAGCACCGTGCCCGGCCGCAGATAGGTGAACGGGCCGACGGTGGCCCCGTCGCCGATCACCGACGAGGTGGCATGGGTGCGGATCACCTCGGCGCCCTCGCCGACGGTGACATCGGCCAGCGTCGTGTCGGGCCCGATCTCGCAGCGACCGCCGATGCGGGTGTCGCCCAGCAGCTGGGTGCCGGGCCGCACGACGGTGTCGCGGCCGATCGTGACGTCGACATCGATCCAGGTCGAGGCGGGGTCGACGATCGTCACCCCGTTGCGCTGGTGCGAGGCCACCAGGCGGCGGTTCAGTTCGGCGCCCAGATCGGCCAGCTGCACGCGGTCGTTGACCCCGGTGACCAGCGCGGTGTCGTCGACGTGCCGGGCCCGTACCCGGTGCCCGTCGGCGCGCACGATCGAGATGGCGTCGGTCAGGTACAGCTCGTGCTGGGCGTTGTCGGAGCTCAGCCGGCTCAGCGCCGAGCGCAGCGCGTCGATGTCGAAGGCGTAGACGCCGGCGTTGACCTCGGTGATGGCCCGTTGCGACTCGCTGGCGTCGGCCTGCTCGACGATGCCGATGACATCGCCGTCCTGGGTGCGCAGCACCCGGCCGTAGCCGGTCGGGTCGGCCAGCGTCGTGGTCAGCACGGTGGCCACCGCCTCCTGGGCGCCGTGGGTGGCGATCAGGTCGGCCAGGGTGTCGGCGTCCAGCAGCGGCACATCGCCGGAGGTGACGACGACGGTGCCGGTGAAGTCGTCGGGTAGCGCGGCCAGCCCGCAGGCCACCGCATGGCCGGTGCCCAGCTGCTGGTCCTGCACCGCGATCTGCACCGCCCGGCCCAGCTCCTGGCCGGCCTGCTGGGCGGCGGGCCCGACGCGTTCCCGGTCACGGCCCACCACGACCACCAGGTGGGTGGGGGCGACCTTGGTGACCGCGTGCAGGCAGTGCGCGAGCATGCTGCGCCCGGCCAGGGTGTGCAGCACCTTGGGGGTGTCCGACTTCATCCGGGTGCCCGCACCCGCGGCCAGGATCAGGACGGCGGCTTCACGCATGGATGTCCTTCCGTCGCGAGCGTGCGTGTCTGCGGTGCGACACACCGGTCAGCATGGGCAGTTCGCGCACGCTCAGCGCTTCTTCTGCTCCGTCGCCAGGACTCGAACCTGAACTATCTGAACCAAAATCAGAGGTGCTGCCGATTACACCACGACGGACCGATCACCCAGAGACTCTAGTGCAAGGAACTACCCTTACCAGCGTGGCTGGCCCTGAGAAGGAGATGCGTGCTCCGCGCGCCCGGATGAGTGGCAGCGAACGCCGCCAGCAGCTCATCGAGATCGCCAAATCGCTGTTCGCCGAGCGTGGCTACGACGGCACGTCCATCGAGGAGATCGCGTTGCGGGCGAACGTCTCCAAGCCGGTCGTCTACGAGCATTTCGGCGGCAAGGAGGGGCTCTACGCCGTCGTCGTGGACCGGGAGATGTCCGCACTGCTGGACGGCATCACCTCCTCGCTGACCAACAACCGCTCGCGGGTGCGGGTCGAACGGGTCGCGCTGGCGCTGCTGACCTACGTCGAGCAGCACACCGACGGCTTCCGCATCCTCATCCGGGACTCGCCGGCCAGCATCACCTCGGGCACCTACTCGACCCTGCTCAACGACGCCGTGAGCCAGGTGGCCTCCATCCTGGCCGGGGATTTCTCCCGGCGCGGCCTGGACCCGGACCTGGCCCCGCTGTACGCCCAGGCGCTGGTCGGGTCGGTGTCGATGACCGCGCAGTGGTGGCTGGACGTGCGCGAGCCGAAGAAGGAGGTGGTGGCCGCGCACCTGGTCAACCTGTGCTGGAACGGGCTCACCCACCTCGAGTCCGATCCGGTGCTGCACCAGGAGTAGCCAAACCGCCGTTGCAGGCGGCCAATTCGTGACCCAGACCACGTCCGGTACCGGGGCGGCCGCTGTCGGCCGGGGTGCTTACGATGGAGGCCATCATGACCGCATCGGGGACCCTTGATGTCCACACCCCGATCGCGGGCCTCGTCGAGTTGGCGCTTCGTGACCCCTCCCTGCAGGAGGTGTCGCGACGCGCCGCCGAGCGGCCCGCCGATCTGCACCTCGTCGGCCCGGTGGGAGCCCGGGTCCTCGCCGCGTCGGCGCTGGCCCAGGCGGGCCCGCTGCTGGTCGTCACCGCGACCGGACGCGAAGCCGACGACCTGACCGCCGAACTGCGGGGCGTGTTCGGCGACACCGTGGCGATGTTCCCGTCCTGGGAGACGCTGCCGCATGAGCGCCTCTCGCCGGGCACCGACACCGTCGGCGCCCGGCTGATGCTGCTGCGTCGCCTCGCCCACCCCGACGACGCGCGGCTGGGTCCGCCGCTGCGGGTCGTCGTCACCGCCGCGCGTTCGCTGCTGCAGCCGATGGCCCAGCGGCCCGGTGCCGGCGAGGAGACCGAGCCGGTGACGCTGACCGTCGGTGTGGAGGCTGACTTCGACGCGCTGGTGCACCGGCTCGTCGAGCTGGCCTACACCCGGGTCGACATGGTGGGAAAGCGCGGCGAGTTCGCGGTGCGCGGCGGCATCCTGGACGTGTTCCCGCCCACGGCAGAACACCCGGTGCGCGTCGAGTTCTGGGGCGACGAGGTCTCCGAGATGCGGATGTTCTCGGTCGCCGACCAGCGGTCCATCCCCGAGATCGACATCGACAGCGTCATCGCGGTGCCCTGCCGGGAACTGCTGCTCACCGACGACGTCCGCGAGCGGGCCGCCGCACTGTCCGCCGAGCACCCGCCCGCCGAGAACAGCGTTCCCGGGTCGGTGCCCGACATGCTCGCCAAGCTGGCCGAGGGCATTCCGGTCGACGGCATGGAGGCCCTGCTGCCGCTGCTGCACCCGGCCGAGCTGGCGACCCTGCCCGACCATCTGCCGGCCGGCACGCCGCTGCTGGTCTGCGATCCGGAGAAGGTGCGCAGCCGCGCGGCGGACCTCATCAAGACCGGCCGGGAGTTCCTCGAGGCGTCCTGGTCGACCGCGGCGGTCGGTGGTGACGTCCCGATCGACATCGAGGCGCTCGGCGCGTCGGGGTTCG
>JAXHTL010000265.1:0-5661 GCA_034190095.1 Actinomycetota bacterium | reverse complement strand
GCCAGCGGCATCGGCACCCACGCGATCCAGGTGGCCCGCGCGCTGAACTGCCGTGTCGCGGTCACCGCCGGCTCACGCAACAAACTGGACCTGTGCGCGGAGTTGGGCGCCGAGATCACCATCGACTACCACAACGAGGACTTCGTCGAGATCGTCCGGGACGCCGGCGGCGCGGACGTCATCCTCGACATCATGGGCGCGGCCTACCTCGAGCGAAACGTCGACGCACTGGCCGCCGACGGACGGCTCGTCATCATCGGCATGCAGGGTGGGGTCAAGGCCGAGCTCAATCTCGGCAAGCTGCTGGCCAAAAGGGCCGGGGTCATCGCGACAGCCCTTCGCTCACGACCGGTGGACGGCCCGAGCGGCAAAGCGGCGATCGTCACCCGGGTGCTCGACGACCTCTGGCCGATGATCGCCGACGGCATGGTGCGACCGGTGATCGGCGCCGAATTCCCGATCGCCGAAGCGCAGGCCGCCCACGAGCTGCTCGAGTCCGGCGATGTGGCGGGCAAAGTCATTCTGCGGGTTGGCGATTAGCTACAGCTCAGCCCAGCGATGCCAGCGCCCGGACCAGCTGGTCCACCTCGGCGGTGGTGCTGTAGTGCGCCAGCCCGACGGTGACGGCGCCGCCGATGTCGTTGACGCCGATCAGGTCGAGCACCCGTGAGCTCGCGTTCGGGATCGCCAGGATGCCGTTGTCGGCCAGGCGTTGCACGACACGCTCGGCGGGCACGTTGCTGATCGCGAAGCTGAGCACCGGAATACGCAACTCCGGGCTGCCGATCACCATCACGGTGGGCAGTGACCGCAAGGACATCAGTAGGTAGTCGAACAATCCACTCATGTACGCGGCCGCCGACCGCATCGAGACCGCCAGCCGCTCACGGCGGCTCCCCTGAGCCGAATCATCAAGCCCAGCAAGGTATTCGATGCTGGCGACCACACCGGCCAACAGTCCGAACTGGTGGGATCCGAGCTCCAGGCGCGCCGGCCCGGTGGCGTACGGGTTCAGCGAGACCGACCCGAGGGCGTCGATGGCCGACGGGTCCCGGAAGACCAGCGCCCCGATCGGCGGACCACCCCAGGCCAGCGCGTTGACCGCGACCACGTCGGCGTCGATCTCGGTGATGTCCACCAGCCGGTACGGGGCCGCCGCGGAGTGGTCGACGACCACCAGACCGCCGACCTCGTGGACCAGCTTGGTGACTTCGCGCAACTCGGTGACCGTTCCCAAAGTCGCTGACGCAGAGGCGATCGCCACCAGCCGGGTGGGCCGGGTGACCAGCGCCTCCCACTGCCAGGTCGGCAGTTCGCCGGTCTCAATGTCGACCTCGGCCCACTTGACCTTGGCCCCGAAACGGTTCGCCGCACGCAGCCAGGGGGCGATGTTGGCCTCGTCGTCCAGGCGCGTCACGACCAGTTCGTAGCCGAGGCCCACCCGGGCCGAGGCGGCGTCGGCCAAGGACGTCAGCAGGACCGCACGGTCGGCCCCGAGCACCACCCCGGCCGGATCGGCGTTGAGCAGATCGGCGACCGCCTGACGCGCTGCGGCGAGCACCGCGGCGCTACGGTGAGCTGCCGGATGCGGACCGACCGCAGTGGGCATCGACCCGCGGAACGCGGTGGAGACCGCGCGGCTCACGGTGTCGGGCAGCAGCATGCCGTTCTGCGGGTCCATGTGCACCCACCCATCACCCAACGATGGATGCAAGCCACGCACCCGGGCGACGTCGTATGCCATGCCAGCCCACCTTAGTGCGTCGAGGAATTCCCCCGTACCGCCCGCTCGGGGCCAGTCTGGCGGATGCTCGACCAGTTCTCGCTGCCCGTTCCGCACCCGGAACAAGTCATCTGCGCAGCCATACTAGACCAGGTCTGTGACCGCGCCGAGTTCTACCGGCCCCGACGTTGCTGAGACCAGCCGGGGCAATCCTCGTGCACAGCGCGGACCCGGCACCGCAGCCGCCGTGAGAAGATCGACTCCCAAACCGCGCAGCCCAGCCGCGGTGGAACAGCGAGGGTGGGGCACCCTAGGAACATGACGAGCAACACCGACGACGACAACATCGAAATCATCGGCGGCGGTCCCGACCAGGTGGACGAGGAGCACGGAGCCGACGGCAAGGCGCTGACCGACCTGGTCGAGCAGCCCGCCAAGGTGATGCGGATCGGCACCATGATCAAGCAGCTGCTCGAGGAAGTCCGGGCGGCGCCGCTCGACGAGGCCAGTCGTGGGCGGCTGCGCGACATCCACCGGACCAGCATCTCCGAGCTCGAGGACGGCCTCGCCCCCGAGCTGCGCGACGAACTGGAGCGCCTCACCCTGCCGTTCACCGAGGACGCCGTTCCCTCGGACGCCGAGTTGCGGATCGCCCAGGCCCAGCTGGTGGGCTGGCTGGAGGGACTGTTCCACGGCATCCAGACCGCACTGTTCGCCCAGCAGATGGCCGCGCGTCAGCAGCTCGAGCAGATGCGCCAGGGCGCGCTGCCGCCCGGCGTGGGCGTGCCCGGTCAACGGGGCGGTCCCGGGCACCCCGGCACCGGCCAGTACCTGTGACATGGCCGATCCAGCCGACAACCCGGAGCAGCCCTGCATCGAGACCCGCAACGCGTGGGTCGAGTTCCCCATCTTCGACGCGAAAACCCGCTCGCTGAAGAAGGCCTTTCTCGGCAAGGCGGGCGGTGCGATCGGCCGCAACGAGTCCAACGTCGTGGTCATCGAGGCGCTGCGGGACATCACGCTGTCACTGAAGCTCGGTGACCGGGTCGGTCTGGTCGGCCACAACGGCGCCGGCAAGTCGACGCTGCTGCGGTTGTTGTCGGGCATCTACGAGCCGACACGCGGGGTCGCCTCCGTCCGGGGCCGGGTGGCGCCGGTCTTCGACCTCGGGGTGGGGATGGATCCCGAGATCTCGGGATTCGAGAACATCATCATCCGCGGGTTGTTCCTCGGCCAGACCCGCAAGCAGATGCTGGCCAAGGTCGACGAGATCGCCGAGTTCACCGAGCTGGGCGACTACCTGTCGATGCCGCTGCGCACCTACTCCACCGGCATGCGGGTGCGGTTGGCGATGGGCGTGGTGACCAGCATCGACCCCGAGATCCTGTTGCTCGACGAAGGCATCGGCGCCGTGGACGCCGAGTTCCTGAAGAAGGCCCAGTCGCGGCTGGCCGGTCTGGTCGAGCGTTCCGGGATTCTGGTGTTCGCCAGCCACTCCAACGAATTCCTGGCCCGGCTGTGCAACACCGCGATGTGGATCGACCACGGCACCGTGAAGTTGTCCGGCGGCATCGAGGACGTGGTCCGCGCCTACGAGGGTGATGACGCAGCCCGGCACGTCCGCGAGGTGCTGGAGGAGACGCGGCGCGAAAGCCGGCCCGCGTGACGGTCCCGGCGATCTGCGCGGTCGTCGTCACCCACCGCCGCCCCGACGAACTGGCCACATCGCTGGACGCGGTGTGCTCGCAGAGTCGGCGCCCCGACCACCTGATCGTGGTGGACAACGACCACGACGACCGGGTGCGTGAGCTGGTCGAGCGACAGCCGGTCCCCACGACCTACCTGGGATCGCGCCGCAACCTCGGCGGCGCCGGCGGCTTCGCGCTGGGCATGCTGCACGCGCTGAGCCTGGGCGCCGACTGGCTCTGGCTGGCCGACGACGACGGCCGGCCCCAGAACGCCGAGGTGCTCGCAACGCTGCTGGCCTGCGCCGAACGGTACGGGCTGGCCGAGGTGTCGCCGATGATCTGCGACCTGGACGAGCCCGAACGCCTGGCCTTCCCGCTGCGCCGCGGCGTGGTGTGGCGGCGGTGGGTGAGCGAACTGCGCGCGGAGGCACCGGGCGAGGACTTCCTGCCCGGCATCTCACACCTGTTCAACGGCGCGCTGTTCCGCGCCGCGACGCTGGAGGCCACCGGGGTGCCCGACCTGCGGCTGTTCATCCGCGGCGACGAAACCGAGATCCACCGGCGGCTGCTGCGCACCGGTCTGCCGTTCGGCACCTGCCTGGATGCGGTGTACCTGCACCCGCAGGGCGGCGACGAGTTCAAGCCGATCCTGGGCGGCCGCATGCACACCCAGTACACCGACAACGCCACCAAGCGGTACTACACCTACCGCAACCGTGGCTATCTGCTGTCGCAGCCGGGTATGCGCAGGCTGCTCCCCCAGGAGTGGGTGCGGTTCGGGTGGTTCTTCCTGGTGTCGCGACGGGACCCGGCCGGACTGCGGGAATGGATGCGGTTGCGGCGCCTCGGTCGACGCGAAAGGTTCAGCAGACCATGACGTTCATGGACGCCGCCGCGCAGTCCAAGACCTTCCGCCGGGCGTGGGGTGACCTCGTCGACGGCTTCGGCAAGCGCGAGCTGTGGCTGCACCTCGGCTGGCAGGACATCAAGCAGCGGTACCGCCGATCGGTGCTGGGCCCGTTCTGGATCACCATCGCCACCGGGACCACCGCGGTCGCCATGGGTGGCCTGTACTCGAAGCTGTTCAACCTGGAACTGGCCGAACACCTGCCATACGTGACGCTCGGCCTGATCGTCTGGAATCTGATCAACGCGTCCATCCTCGAGGGCGCCGAGGTGTTCATCGCCAACGAAGGCCTGATCAAACAGCTCCCCACACCGCTGTCGGTGCACGTCTACCGGCTGGTGTGGCGGCAGATGATTCTGTTCGCCCACAACATCGTGATCTTCGTCATCATCGCGATCATCTTCCCCAAACCGTGGAGCTGGGCCGACCTGACGTTCATCCCCGCGCTGGCGTTGATCGCGCTGAACTGCGTGTGGGTCGCGCTGTGTTTCGGCATCCTGGCCACCCGCTACCGCGACATCGGACCGCTGTTGACCTCGCTGGTGCAGCTGCTGTTCTTCATGACGCCCATCATCTGGAACGAGGCGACGCTGCAACGCCAGGGCGCCGGCGACTGGGCCAGGATCGTCGAGCTCAACCCCCTGCTGCACTACCTCGACATCGTGCGCGCACCGCTGCTGGGCGCCGAACAGCAGGTGCACCACTGGGTCGTGGTGGTGGCACTGACCGTGATCGGCTGGGTCTTCGCGGCGCTGGCCATGCGGCAGTACCGCGCCCGGGTGCCCTACTGGGTCTAGGGCGTTCAGCCCCCGACGTCCCAGGGCCTCAGCCCGCGACGCCGCCCTCGGGTTCGGGCCCGAAGACGAACCGCCTGCCGGTGAGCGAGTCGGGGGTGACCCGGACGAAGCGCAGCTTCTGGGTGGCCACCCACGGGTACAGGCCGGCACGCTCGGCCTTGTCGATCTCCTCCGAGGTGGCCAGTACGTGCGCGGTGCCGCGGACCACCACGCTCCATCCGCCGGCGACGTTGTGGTCGTCGACCTCGAACACGACGTGTTCGTTGAGCACCGAGGTCAGCAGCTTGGTGCCTTCGGCGGTGCGGAACAACAACGTCTTGTCCTGCACGACGAAGTTGACCGGGAAGATCTCGGTCCAGCCGTCGACCGTGGTGACGAGGCGGCCCAGCGACATGCTGGAGAGCAGATCCCAGCTCTCGGCCTCGGTGAGTTCGGTGACCGGGTCTCCAGATGTTTCGGTGGCGTCCATGGCTTCATCGTCGTCGCAGCCGGCCAACCCTTCAAGAGGAAGGGGTCGACGCAGGTCGGGGTCCAATGGCACTTACC
>JAXHTL010000264.1:0-5696 GCA_034190095.1 Actinomycetota bacterium | reverse complement strand
GCACCCGCGTCGAGCGCTCCGCGGAACACACCCGGGAAGGCCAGCACATTGTTGATCTGATTGGGAAAGTCACTGCGACCGGTCGCCACCACCGCGGCATACTTGCGCGCCGCGTCGGGATGGATCTCCGGGTCGGGATTCGACAGCGCGAACACGATGCCGCCGGGTGCCATCGTCGCGATGATCTCCTCAGGCACCACTCCCGCCGACAAACCCAAGAACATGTCGGCGCCGTCCACCGCCTCGGCGACGCCCCCGGTGCGACCGCTGGGGTTGGTGGACTCGGCCAGCTCGGCCTTGAACGGGTTCAGGTCCGTTCGTCCGCTGTGGATGATGCCCTTCGAGTCCAGCACCGTGATGTCGGTGACGCCCTTGGCCAGCAGGATGTTTGCGCAGGCGACCCCGGCGGCGCCGGCACCGGAGATGACGACGCGCAGGTCGTGCATGTCCCGGTCGAGAACCTTGCAGGCGCCCATCAGCGCGGCGAGCACCACGATCGCGGTGCCGTGCTGATCGTCGTGCATCACCGGGCAGTCCAGCGCCTCGATGACGCGGCGCTCGATCTCGAAGCAGCGGGGCGCCGAGATGTCTTCGAGGTTGACCGCCCCGAAGGTGGGACGCAGCCGGATCAGCGTCTCGACGATCTCGTCGGGGTCCTTGGTGTCGAGCACGATCGGGATGGAATCCAGGCCGCCGAAGGACTTGAACAGCGCGCTCTTGCCTTCCATCACCGGCAGCGAGGCCGCCGCACCGATGTCGCCGAGCCCCAGCACCGCGCTGCCGTCACTGACCACCGCCACCAGCCGATTGGCCCAGGTGTACTTGGCGGCGAGGGTCTTGTCACCGGCGATCGCGCGGCTGACCTGGGCGACACCGGGGGTGTAGGCGATCGACAACGCCCGCTGCGTGTCCAGTGGCGACTTCAGCTCCACCGAGAGCTTGCCGCCCTCGTGGGCTTCGAAGATCTCGCTGTCCTCGATGACAACCTGGGGTGTGCGCACCTGCTGCGAATCTCCGCGTGAGGTGACGACGACGTTATCGGCCACGGCCGTCAGGGTAACCGAACCCGCCGTCTCACAGTGACGGGTTCCCCTTCCGTGAGGCGCTGACCACCCCCGCCGGCGCGTACGATCCTGCTAGCCGATCAGCGGGAGCGGTCCAGAAAGGGAAGCCAGCGGATGCCGTCGTTTCGTGCGTTGCCACCGTCGCGCCTACGCCCGGGCACCCGTGAGCGGGACAGCAGCGAACCCGATGCGACCCGCATCCACGTCCCGGTGTCGGCCGCCACGGTCGACTGCGGTGTCTACTGCGACGGAACCCGGCTGCCCGGCCGGTACACCCACGCCGCCGCGTTGAGCAAGGTGCACGAGATCGAGGCCGAGGGCAGAAACGCGTTCGTGTGGATCGGCCTGCACGAGCCCGACGAGCACCAGATGCAGGCGGTCGCCGACGTGTTCTGCCTCGACGAACTCGCCGTCGAGGACGCCGTGCACGCCCATCAGCGGCCGAAGCTCGAGCGGTACGACAAGACGCTGTTCATGGTGCTCAAGACCGTGAAGTACGTCGATCACGAGTCGATGGCCAACATGCGCCAGATCGTCGAGACCGGCGAGGTCATGATGTTCGTCGGATCCGACTTCGTCGTGACCGTGCGCCACGGTGAGCATGGCGGGTTGGCCGGCGTCCGCAAGCAGCTCGAGGACTCGCCGGCCTCGCTGCGACTCGGCCCGTACTCGGTCATGCACGCCATCGCCGACCACGTGGTGGACACCTACCTGGCGGTCTCCGACCTGATCGAGACCGACATCGACGCCATGGAGGGAGACATCTTCTCCCCGCTGACCCCCACTGACATCGAGAGCATCTACCTGCTCAAGCGTGAGGTCGTCGAGCTGCGCCGAGCGGTCACCCCGCTGGCCAACGATCTGCAGCGCATCAGCCGCGAACACGACGACCTGATCAACGCGGAGATCCGGCGCTACATGCGCGACGTCCTCGACCACACCATCAAGGCCTCAGAGACCATCGCCAGCTACGACGAGTTGCTCAGCTCGCTGGTGCAGGCCGCGCTGGGCAAGGTGGCGATGCAGCAGAACGTGGACATGCGCAAGATCTCGGCCTGGGTGGCCATCGCCGCCGTCCCGACCGCGCTGGCCGGGATCTACGGGATGAACTTCAAGGACATGCCCGAACTCGACTGGTCGTTCGGCTATCCGTCGGCACTGCTGGTGATGGTGATCGTCTGCCTGCTGTTGTACCGCACCTTCCGGCGCAACGACTGGCTGTAGCGGCTCGCCGCTCACGCCGGACTGGCGGCTCGCCGCTCACGCCGGACTGGCGGCTCGCCGCCGTGGGTCCGCGGTATCGACCCCGTCCTGCGCCCACGCCTCGCGCATCGCAGCGGCACCCTTGAGCCGCACCCAGGCCGCCTCCGTCGCCGTGATGGGCACCGCCGACAACAGGGTCACCGCGGACAGCGGCTCCGGCAGCACCACATCCTCGATGTCGCTGCCGCCCAGCAGGAATGCACTGAACGATGCCCCCTGCCACAACGGCGATTCGAGGTCGATCAAGGCATCGGGCTCCAGGATCAGCCCCTCCACCGCGGGAGAGGCGGCCAGCACCGCGATGGAACGCGCCAGGCCTACCGGCACCGGCCCGCGCAGGGCCACCACGACCTCGGCGCGCGGACCCCGCACCGGATCAGCGACCAGTTCCGCCGGGTCGACCATCGGGTTCCGGCTACATCCCAGCGAAACATATTGTGCCGCAGCGCCGTCAGGAAACTCGAACCTGAGCACGTCGATACGGTCGGACCCGAGGAAGGTGACGCTGGCGACGCCGGGCTCCGAGAGCACACCGGCCCGGGCGAAGTGCTCCCCCAGATGGGCGCGGACCGCGGCGAGGACGTCGGTCATCGCCCGGCCCCTGCGACCAGGGCAGGCCCCATGCGGGAAACGAACACCATGTGCGTCATCGAGGGCACACCGTAGAGCGAGCGACTCGCGTCGTGCAACATCATCGGCGTGCCGTCGCCGTGCCCCTCAGCGCGACGGCCGGCTCAGATCGTCAAGCGCGCCAGCAGATCCCGGCCGCGTTCAGCGCTCTGCGGGTCGCAGAGCACGTCGTAGCGCCCCGCCACGAGCTGCATGGTCGAGCTGAAATCTCTTGTGCCCCGAGCCATCGCGTACGGAATCGCCGAGGTGATCAGCCCGAAGAACACACCGGCGACCAGACCGGTCACCAGCGCGCTCCACGGATTGGGGCTGAAGAACCCCAGAATCAGGCCGATGAACAGGCCCAGCCAGGCACCGGTGAGCACACCGCCGCCGAGCACCTTCGGCCACGTCAACCTGCCGGTGACCCGCTCGACCTGCATCAGGTCGACGCCGACGATGGTCACCTGTTCGACCGGGAACTGCTGATCAGAAAGATAATCGACGGCGCGCTGCGCCTCGGCGTAGGTCGGATACGAGCCGACGGGCCACCCCTTCGGCGGGGTCGGCAGGCCGACAGGGCGGCCGCGTCCTGAGGCGGGGACGCCGGCTGCCGCACCTGGATTCTGTCCGGGCTGGAACGGGCTGGTCATGTCCTTGTACTCCTTCGATAACGCGGCGTGTCAGCGGCTGTCTCCATTGTCAACGCTCCTGGTAGCCGAAAGGTGCCCGGCCTGACGCGCACCTCGGGTAGCTGCACTTACGCTAGGTTGATCAGCATGACAAATCCGGACGACGACGCAGGCCGAAACGAACGCCCCGAGTCCACCACGGGTGGGTCCGAACCTCCATTCGGCGGGAGCGAAGCAGCCTCGAGCGAGCAATCTCCCAGCTCGTCGCCCCCACCCGGATCCGCAGACGACACGCCCCCGTCCTACACCCCGCCGGCCTACAACCCGCCACCGTCCGGCTACGTCCCTCCGGCCTACACCCCGTCCTCCGGATACCCTCCACCGTCGCCCGGAGGATACCCGCCACCGTATCCCGACGCGGGGGCGCCACCGCCCTACCCCGGTTACGGCCCACCGTCCTACCCGCCGCCTCCCCCGTACGGGCCGGGGGGTTACCCGTCCGGCGATCTGGGCTACGGCGCAGCGGCGACACCCGGAACCAATCAGTTGGCGATCGCGTCCCTGATCGCCTCGATCGTCGGCGTCTGCTGCGGGCTCGGGTCGATCGTCGGCATCGTGCTCGGCATCATCGCGCTCAACCAGATCAAGGAGCGCGGGCAGGGTGGACACGGCCTGGCCGTCGCCGGGATCGCCGTCGGCGCGGTGACGATGCTGATCAGCCTGGTCTGGACCTTCTCGCTGATCGCCAGCTGACGCGACAGTGCTGGCGGCATGACCGACAACGGGCCACCCCGGTACCCGGGTGAGTCCGACGAACCGCTCGACTATCCCGAGGGCGCCGGCCTGCCGCCGCCGGTCTACCCCGTCCCGCACCCCGGGCTGCCCGGGTCGGGTTACCACAGTCCCTACCCGGATTTCGCGGCCTACCAGCGCCCCGCGCCGCCGCCAGGCACAAACCGAAAGGCGATCGTGGCACTGGTGTGCGCGGTCGCGGGGGTGGCGTGCTGCCTGCCGTCGCTGGTGGGCCTGGTCCTCGGCCTGATCGCGCGCAACGAGACCAGGCGCACCGGCCAGGACGGCCACAGCCTCGCCGGCGCGGCGGTGCTCATCAGCGCACTGGTGATCGTGGGCTACGCGGCCTATGTGGTCGTGTTCGCGGTGGTGTCCGGCCCGTCGGCGGGTTGACCGGCCGGCCGGCTGAAGCGCTCACCGGCCCGCTGCATTCCCGCGGCGCGCCCCTGCGCGGCGATGACCAGCGCCATCTTGCGGCTCGCCTCGTCGATCATCTCGTCGCCGAGCATCACCGCGCCCCTGGCACCGCCCGCGCGGGAGGTGTGCCACTCGTAGGCCTCGAGGATCAGCTCGGCGTGGTCGTAGGCCTCCTGCCGCGGGCTGAAGATCTCGTTGCCCGCCTCGATCTGATCAGGGTGCAGCACCCACTTGCCGTCATAGCCCAGCGCCGCCGAACGCCCCGCGACCCGCCGGAACGCTTCGGTGTCACGGACTTTCAGGTACGGACCGTCGATGGCGGCGATGCCGTGTGCGCGCGCGGCCACCAGAATGCGCATCAGCGCGTGGTGGTAGGCGTCGCCGACGTCGTATCCCACCGGCTGCTCACCGACTTCGAGGGTGCGCATGTTCAGGCTGGCCATCAGATCCGCCGGCCCGAGCACCAGCGCCTGCAGCCGCGGACCCGCGGCGATCGACTCGACGTTGGTCAGCCCCCGGGCATCCTCGATCTGCGCCTCGATCCCGATACCGCCCACCGGCAGACCGTGGGTGAGCTCGAGCTGGCTGAGCAGCAGATCCAGCGCCTGGACGTGCGAGACGTCGGTCACCTTCGGCAGCACCACGATGTCGATCGACGCGCCCGCGCGCGAGACCACCTCGATCACGTCGGCGTGCGTCCACGGGCTGGTCCAGTCGTTGACCCGCACCCCACGCAACTGGCCCGCCCAGCCGGGCTCGTCCAGGGCAGCCGCGACCTGCGCCCGCGCTTGGGATTTCGCGTCCGGCGCGACGGCGTCCTCGAGGTCGAGGAAGACCTGATCGGCGGGCAGCGCCTTGGCCTTCTGGATCATCTTCGCGCTGCTGCCGGGCACCGACAGGCAGGTACGGCGGGGGCGAT
>JAXHTL010000263.1:0-5709 GCA_034190095.1 Actinomycetota bacterium | reverse complement strand
CCTGGGCCCGCCAGACCAGCCGGGCGAGCTGGATCACTGTGCCGTATACCGGTTCCACAGCCGCAAGAGTAATCGGCCGAACCGGCTCGCCAAACGACGGCCCTGGCCGGCAGGACTAAACTCCCATGCGGAGCACGCAGCTGCGTGGGCGACCACCGAAGGGGTATCTGTGCAGGTCACCAGTGTCGGGCACGCCGGCTTCCGGATCGACACCGAGGCCGGATCCATCCTGTGCGATCCGTGGGTCAATCCGGCCTACTTCGCCTCCTGGTTCCCGTTTCCCGACAACAGCGAGTTGGATTGGGCGGCCCTCGGCGAGGTCGACTATCTGTACGTCTCGCATCTGCACAAGGATCATTTCGATCCGCAGAACCTGGCCGAACACGTCAACAAGGACGCGGTGGTGTTGCTGCCGGACTTCCCGGTGCCCGATCTGCGCCGCGAGTTGGAGAACCTCGGCTTCACCCGGTTCTTCGAGACCACCGACTCGGTCAAGCACCGGGTCAGCGGGCCCAAGGGCGACCTCGAGGTGATGATCATCGCGCTGCGCGCACCCGCCGACGGCCCGATCGGCGACTCGGCCCTCGTCGTCGACGACGGCGCCACCACGGTGTTCAACATGAACGACGCGCGGCCCGTCGATCTCGACGTGCTGCACGCCGATTTCGGTCAGATCGACGTGCACATGCTGCAGTACTCGGGCGCGATCTGGTACCCGATGGTCTACGACATGCCGGCCCGGGCGAAGGAGGCCTTCGGCGTCCAGAAACGGCAGCGCCAGATGGACCGTTGCCGTCAGTACATCGCCCAGGTCGGTGCGACGTGGGTGATCCCGTCGGCGGGGCCGCCGTGCTTCCTGGATCCGGCGCTGCGCGAGCTCAACGACGACCACGGCGACCCGGCGAACATCTTTCCCGACCAGATCGTGTTCCTGAACCAGATGAAGGCACACGACCATCACGGCGGCCTGCTGATGATTCCCGGATCCAGCGCTGATCTGACCGGCTCGCACCTGCATTCGCTGACCCATCCGTTGCCCGACGACGAGGTCGAGGCCATCTTCACCACCGGAAAAGCCGACTACATCGAGGCCTACGCGCAGCGGATGGCTCCGGTCCTGGCCGCCGAGAAGGCCCGGTGGGCGCCGGCGGCGGGCGAGTCGCTGCTCGAACCGCTGCGCGAGCTCTTCGAACCGATCATGGTCCAGAGCGACCAGATCTGCGACGGCATCGGCTATCCGGTCGAACTACGGCTGAACTCCGAGGGCCACCAGGAGACCGTGGTCATCGATTTTCCGAAACGCGCAGTGCGCGAACCCGTTCCGGACGAGAAGTTCCGCTACGGCTTCGGCATCGCCCCGGAGCTGGTGCGCACCGTGCTGCGCGATGCCGAACCGGACTGGGTCAACACGATCTTCCTGTCCACCCGGTTCACCGCATGGCGGGTGGGCGGTTACAACGAGTACCTGTACACGTTCTTCAAATGCCTGACCGACGAGCGAATCGCCTACGCCGACGGCTGGTTCGCCGAGGCGCACGACGACAGCGCGTCGATCACGCTCGACGGTTGGGAGATCCAGCGGCGCTGCCCGCACCTGAAGGCCGACCTGTCCAAGTTCGGGGTGATCGAGGGCAACACCCTGACCTGCAATCTGCACGGCTGGCAGTGGAATCTGACCAACGGCCGGTGCCTGACCTCCAAAGGTCACGAGCTCAGAGCGGAGAAGTCATGAGCGCCCCGTCGCGGCAGTACTACGACGACGGCCGGATCCAGCTGGATCGTGAGGCACTGACGTTGCGCCGCTACCACTTTCCGTCCGGCACCTCCAAGGTGATCCCGCTACGCGAGATCCGCAGCTATCGCGCCGAGCCGCTGGGGATGTTCCTGCACAGGTTCCGGATCTGGGGCAGCTCGGATCTGCGCCGCTGGCTGCCGCTGGACATCTACCGGCCGATCAAGTCGACCCTGGTCACCTTCGATGTCGAGGGCGCCTTCCCCGACCCGGCCTGCACGCCGGTGCGGCCCACCCAGTTCCTCGAACTGCTCGACGAACTGCTCGAGCGCTAGCGCCGCCGCAGCAGCAGCGCTCCCACGGCCGAACCGGCCGCGACCGCTGTCGCGTACGCGGCGCCGAACGCGAACAGCGCCGCAAGCACCCGGTTCTCCGCACTTCCGGCCAGCATGGCGTCGCGCGGGTCCGACGGGTCGTAGACGATGTCGACGTCGGCTGTCTCCCGGGGCGGGTCGAGCATCCAGCTGCGCACCTGGGTGACGTAGACGTAGCCGCGCGGGGTCACGAACTCGACGGTCGCGTACCGGGAAAGCACGTCGACGTCGCCGACGACGGAGGCCGTGGTGGGAACGCCGTACTGTTCGAGATACCTGCCGTAGTGGTAACTGCCGTAGGCCATCGCGGCGGACAGCACCGCCAGGAACAGGCCGAGACCTGCCACCGCCCACAGCAGCGCGGCCCCGACACGCGAGCGCGTCATCACCGTTCCCGCAGGATCGTCGCCTCCAGCACACCCTGCAGTCGACGCATCGTCGACTGTCCCACCGTCGTGGCCGCCCGGCGCAGCGCACCGGGCGGCGCGGGGCGGCGAACCTGCACGCTGTCACCGACCCGCACGACGCCCGCAGTGGTCACGTCGGCATACACGCCGAGGAACCGGTCGGTGGCCTCGGCGAGCCGCCGGGTCAGGCCGCGGTCGAGGTCGAGCCCGGGCTGGGCGCGGGTGGGTACCACACACCGGATGGTCGGGTTGGTGACGCGCACGGTGACCCCACCCAGGGTCGCGACGGCGCCCACCCAGTCCGCCTCGGGATAGCCGGAGCCGCCGGGCTCGGCGCCGTCGGCCCGGATGTCGACCAGGATGTTGGGACGGAACCGCCGCACGTCGTAGGGCACGCCCTCGGCCGCCAGCGACGCCAGGCTGGTGGTGCTGAGCACATGCACCGGGCTCAGGTCGACGAAGGTGCCCGGCGGGGTCGCGTAGCGCGCCAGGGTCATCACCTGCTTGGTCGAGAACACCGAGGTGTCCGGCAGCGCCTCGGAATCGGTCAGCCCGAAATCCCTGCGCACCTCGGCGGCCGCAAAGCTGGCGCGGCTCTGCCGCACCGACAACCGGTGCAGCCGGACGTCGCCGACCGGCGGCAGCGGCGTCAGCCGCACGGCCCGGCCGAGCAGCGCCGACAGCGCGTCGTCCAGACCGGGATCGGCACTGGACCACTCGGCGCCGTCGGGCAGCGTGACGATCACCTCGGGAACGTTGCCCGGGCCGGCATCGGGCCCCGGCTCGGCGGCGTAGCGCGCCGAACAGCCAAGCAGGCCAGGGATTTTGCGGGCCGAGGCGGTGATGTCACGCTCGAGGTCGCGCACCGCCCAGAGCCGGTCGGCGTGTACACCGCGCCGGTCGATGTGAAGGCGGTCGACTGTGGTTCCGCCCATCGACTTCACCGGAAATCGCCACAGCTGGGCCACCGTCGCGGTCATGTCCAACCCTAACAAGGCCGTCACTCGATCAGGCGGGCTCGAGCACCTCGGTTCCGACGTAGGGCACCAGCGCGGCGGGCACGCGCACGCTGCCGTCGGGCTGTTGATGGTTCTCGACGATCGCCACCAGCCAGCGGGTGGTGGCCAAGGTGCCGTTCAGGGTCGCCGCGGTCTGCGGCTTGCCGTTGTCGTCGCGGTAGCGCACGGCCAGCCGCCGGGCCTGGAAGGTCGTGCAGTTCGACGTGGAGGTCAGCTCCCGGTAGGTGTTCTGGGTCGGCACCCACGCTTCGCAGTCGAACTTGCGCGCCGCCGAGGAGCCCAGGTCACCGGCCGCGATGTCGATGACCCGGTAGGGCACCTCGATGTGGGCCAGCATCTGACGCTGCCAGCCCAGCAGCCGCTCGTGCTCGGCCTCGGCGTCCTCGGGGCGGCAGTAGATGAATCCCTCGACCTTGTCGAACTGGTGCACCCGGATGATGCCGCGGGTGTCCTTGCCGTAGCTGCCCGCTTCCCGCCGGAAGCACGACGACCAGCCGGCGTAGCGCTTCGGGCCGGCCGAGAGGTCCAGGATCTCGTCGGCGTGGTAACCGGCCAGCGGCACCTCGGAGGTCCCGACCAGATACAGATCGTCGGCCTCCACCCGGTACACCTCGTCGGCGTGGGCGCCGAGAAAGCCGGTTCCCGCCATCATCTCGGGACGCACCAGCACCGGCGGGATCATCAGCGTGAAGCCGTTCTCGGTGGCGACCCGGACCGCGAGCTGCAGCAGCCCCAGCTGCAGCAGGGCCCCCCGGCCGGTCAGGAAGTAGAACCGCGAACCGGCGACCTTGGCTCCGCGTTCCATGTCCAGCAGCCCCAGCGATTCGGCGAGTTCGATGTGGTCCTTGGGCTCGGGTATCGCCGGCGGCTCACCCACGGTGTCGAGCAGCACCCAGTCGTCCTCGCCACCGGCGGGCACCCCGTCGATGATCACGTTGGAGATGGCCATGTGCGCCGCGGTGAACGCGTTCTCCGCGTCGGTCTGGGCGGCCTCGGCGGCCTTGACCTGCTCGGCGAGCTCCTTGGCCGCGGCCAGCAGGCCGGGGCGTTCCTCCGGCGAGGCCTTACCGACGAGCTTGCTGGCCGACTTCTGCTCGGCCCGCAGGGCGTCGGCCGCCGAGATGGCCGCCCGGCGCGCAGCGTCGGCACTGGACAGCGCGTCGACGAGGCCGGGATCCTCACCGCGGGCCAGCTGCGAGGCGCGCACGCGGTCGGGGTCTTCTCGCAACACCTTGAGGTCGATCACGCGGGAAACCCTACGGGGTCGGCGGCTGGGCCGACACAACCGCATTACGTTACAACTGCATCTCTTGTCACTACACCTGACACGCCTGTCACAATGGAGCGCAATGGTGGAGGGACCCGTACACATGCACGACGATTCCGGGGCCGACCTGGCCCAGGGCCCCGAACAGACGACGGGGCGCACGAGACGATGGCGGCACAGCCTGCAGGCCGACTCGACGCGGCGCGCGCTGGCGCTCACGGCGCTGGGCGGCCTGCTGATCGCCGGGGTCATCACCGCGTTGCCGCAAGCTGAGCGGACCAGCGGGCTGACCGCCAACGCCATCTCCCTGGGACCCCGCGGCAACGACACCTTCGATCACGCCTCTGCCGGGGACTGCCTGAATTGGCCGGACCGCACCCCGGACGCCGCCGAGATCGTCGATTGCGCCGACGAGCACCGGTTCGAGGTCGCCGAGTCGGTGGACATGCGCACCTTCCCGGGCAGCGAGTACGGCCCCGAGGCGGCCCCGCCGTCGGCGGCCCGCATCCAGCAGATCAGCGCCGAACAGTGTTCGGCCGCGGTGAAGCGCTACCTGGGCCCCCGCTTCGATCCGAACAGCCGGTTCACGGTCAGCATGTTGTGGTCCGGAGAGAAGGCCTGGCGCACCACCGGCGAGCGCAGGATGCTGTGCGGTCTGCAGCTGCCCGGGCCGAACAACCAGCAGCTGGCGTTCACCGGCAAGATCGCCGAGATCGACCAGTCCAAGGTCTGGCCACCCGGCACCTGCCTGGGCATCGACCCGGCGACCAACCAGCCCACCGACATCCCGGTGGACTGCGCAGCGCCCCACGCGATGGAGGTCACCGGCGCGGTCAACCTCGCCGAGCGTTTCCCCGACGCCCTGCCGCCCGAACCCGAGCAGGACACGTTCATCAAGGACACCTGCACC
>JAXHTL010000262.1:0-5723 GCA_034190095.1 Actinomycetota bacterium | reverse complement strand
GATACTGGTCGTCGGAGACGGTCCGGGTGCGGCTGAGCAGGAACCCGCTGAAGCCGGTGGGGTCGCTGACGATGGCCCACTCGTAGTCCGGATCGAGGTCGACGATCCAGTAGTTGCCCGGCGGGTTGGCCGAGACCGGGCCGAAGAAGCTCACGTTCAGCTTGTTGTTGTCTGCGTTGACCGGCAGGGCGGCCCCGACGATCCGGGACAGCGGCCCGTTGTTGAAGAAGTAGTTGCCCGAGTTGACGACCCTGATCGAGTCGTCGGGGTTGAGGCTGTACTCGGCGGTGGTGTTCACCAGGCCGATCGAGAAGAACTGCTTGACGCTGCCCACCTCGTACCAGGTGCCCAGGTAGCGGTCGACGTCGACGACCGGTGGGGGAGCGAGCACCACCGCAGCCGCGTCACCCAGCACGATGTACTCGTCGGGAGCCCCGTAGATCCCGGTGCCGTCGGTGGGGCCCAGGCCCGCGTACATGTCGTTGATCCAGCCGGTGGCCAGCGTGTGGACGGCCGCGGTGTTGCCGGGCGGGGAGAACTTCGTCACCAGCTGGGCGAAGAAGTCCAGGATCGGATGGCCGCCCAGCATGGCGTCGACGTGCGACCCGTTGGCCAGCGTCACGCCGACGAACCGGTCCGGGCGCGCGGCCACCAGCTCGTCGGTGGTGGACCCCAGGGCGTTCCACAACTGGGGCGGTGCCGCGATCTGGTAGACCGGGATGTACGGATCGTCGAGGTCCTGCAGGGAACCGGTCAGCCCGGCGAACGAGACGCCGTCGTACATGACCACGCCGCGCAGGTTGCCGTTGTTGTCGGGATCGGCGGCGTAGTAACCGCCGGTCGCGGTGGCGAAGCCGCCGCCGGCGGAGTGGCCGGACAACACGAAGTCCTGCGGCAGCGCCCCCACCAGGCCGGCCGCGTTCGCGCTGGCGGTCAGCGATGCCTCGTCCCCGTCGAACATGGAGGCGACGGCCTGCTGTGTCCAGGGGTCGTTGATCCAGCAGCCGCCGCAGCGCAGCAGCGCCGGGAACGACGGCAGGTTCGGTGCCACCACGATGCTGTTGGTCTGCTGCGACAGGGTCTGGGCCAGATCCGAGTAGAACCAGTTCCTGGCCAGGAAGCCGTGCTGCAGCCAGATGACGCCGGTTGCCTGCACCGAGCCGTCGGCCTGGGTGGGGAAGTACCAGTCCGCGCGGGTGGTGAAGCCGTGCGGGCCGATCGGGATGGTCAGCGTGGAGCGGCCGGTCTGGACACCGGTCACCGTGCTCACCGCCGCCGCGGCAGCCGCAACGGCGGGCTCCTCGGTCTCTGCCGCCTCGGTGGTCTCCGGTTCGGCAGCGGCGGTGACCGGTTCGGCCGTCGGCGTCGACGCGGAGTCGCTGCTGCGGTCGGTGCCCGACGCGGTGTCGGTCTCCTCGTCCCCGGTCGATGTGACGGGCTCGATGGTGGCGTCGGCCGTTGCGGGAGTACCGGGACTGCGGGTCGGGGCGGCCGGGACGTCGTCGCCCTCCTCGGTCACCTCGTCAGCAATCGCTGACAGGTCGTCCGCGTCCTCGGTGTCCTCGACCGCGTCGAGGTCGACGGTGTCCTCGGTGGCCTCGGTGTCCAGATCGATGGTGTCGGGCTCGGCCGAGAGGCGGGCCTGCGCCGGTCCGTCCGACGACGCGGAGGTGTCCGCGTCCCCGGTGTCGGTGGAACTGTCCGCGTCCCCGGTGTCGGTGTCGGTGGACGCCGAGGCCCGGGATTCATTCGAGCGCTGCGCGTCGCGGTAGCTCGACTGACTGGTCTTGGTCGGGCTGTCGGAGGAATCCGTGTCGGCGGACGCGACACCGCACCCGACCCCCAGCGCGATGCAACCGCTCGCGCCGACCGTCCCCAACCACAGCAGCACGTGTCCCCGAGTCACGTCCGGAATCTAACCCCGGCGTCGCCCGCGGGGGTGGGAATTGACCTCGACGTCAGACTGACGTCATTGCTGCCGTGGCCGGACGGACCGGCCCGGGAAGTCGTGGAGCCGATGACGGGAATCGAACCCGCGTATTCAGCTTGGGAAGCTGATGTTCTGCCATTGAACTACATCGGCGGTGTGGCTAGTCAGATTAGCAGCATCGGTGCCGTGCCCCGGTCGGGGTTCGGCGCCCGGGTGCGCCGGTGCCCGCAGAGGTAGGCCCCACATTTGCTGCCTGGTTGGTTAGGCTGCGCCCGGTCCGCATCCCCAGCACAGGCATGGAGTCGAGCACGTCATGGTGTATAGAGCGTTTCATCGATCGGTCACGACAGGGGTCGTCCTCGCCGGCGCCAGCGTCATCACCTTCTCCTCGGTAGCTGCGCTCCCTGCCGACGAAGCCCACGCACAGGCGCCGCTCACCGAGACGTCCCAGGCGGCCCCCCGGGCGGTGACCGCCGACGTGGAGCTGCTGTCGCTGCTGCGCCGCGTGGAGATCCTCGGGGTCGGGGCACTGGCCGCCGTCGAGGAGAGCATCGGCACGTTCAGCGACGAGATCCCGGCGCTGTGGAACCAGGTCGGCTGGGGCCAGCCCGGCGCGCAGTGGGAAGACCCGGACCTGTTGCCCTACAACTATTCGCTGCTGGCCGACGCGTTGCTCTCGCCGGTCGCACCCCTGGTGGTGGGCCCGTTCACCGACGCGGTCACCGAGGTGCTCGCCCAGACGTTCCCTTCGCACGGTGAGGAGATCCGCGAAAGCCTGCCGCAGGCCGTCGACTATGCCTTCGCCCGGCTGGTCGGTCCGGTGGTCAGTGCGGTCGGAGCGTTCGGTGTGGCGCACCGCGCGATCTACGACGCCGGCATGGCGGGCAACCCGCCCGGGCAGTGGCTGGGCATTCTCAGCGCCCCCGGGCACATGATCGACGGGTTCCTGTTCGGCGGGTACGGCGACATCAGCCCGCTGATCACCGGCGAGATCGGTGGCGAGCGCATCGCGGCGCCGGGCCTGCTCACCCCGTGGGGCCAGTTCCCCGAGGACCGCAGTGTCTTCGACACCGAAGAGACCGATGAGGAGACCGGTGAGGAGGCCGGTGAGCAGGCCGAGGTGGGCCCGGAGTCGGCGCCGCTCGGCGAGGTGAGCGAGGTCGCGTCGGTGGGCGTCGCCGACCGCCTGGCCGCCACGGATGCTGTCGAGACCACCGCCGAGTCCGCCGAGGAAGTCCCGACCGTCGACGACGCCGAGGTTCCGGAGCTGGTCGACGAGGCCGACGAGGAGGTGTCCGACGAGCCGGAGGACGGCGACGCTGCGCTGGATGAGGCCGATCTCGATGCCGATCTCGACGCCGATCTCGACGAGGCCGGGGACGGCTCCGCCGACGGCGACGCCGAGGGCGGCACGTCCGACAGTGACACGGGCGATGACAGTGACGGCAGTGACGCCGGTGACGACAGTGGCGCCGCGGATTCTGACGGCCCCACGAAGGTCAAGAAGGCCGCATCCGGGGACAGCGACTCCGAGTAGCCGTAGACCGCCGGGCCGCCCCGTGCGGCGTCCCGGCGGCTACGCTCATGCCGTGCTGCTCTCCGACCGCGACATCCGGGCCGAGTTCACCGCAGGCCGGCTCGGCATCGACCCCTTCGAGGACAGCCTGATCCAGCCCTCCAGCGTCGACGTCCGGCTGGACAACCTGTTCCGGGTGTTCAACAACACCCGCTACACCCACATCGACCCGGCGCTGCGCCAGGACGACCTGACCTCACTGGTCGAGCCCAAGGAGGGCGAACCGTTCGTGCTGCACCCGGGCGAATTCGTGCTCGGCGCCACCCTGGAGCGCTGCACCCTGCCCGACGACCTGGCCGGGCGGCTGGAGGGTAAGTCCTCGCTGGGGCGGCTGGGGCTGCTCACCCACTCCACGGCGGGTTTCATCGATCCGGGGTTCTCCGGGCACATCACCCTCGAGCTGTCCAACGTGGCCAATCTGCCCATCACCCTGTGGCCCGGCATGAAGATCGGCCAGCTCTGCCTGCTGCGCTTGACCAGCCCGGCCGAACACCCCTACGGCAGTGCCTCGGTGGGCTCGAAGTACCAGGGGCAGCGCGGTCCAACCCCGTCGCGCTCGTATCAGAACTTCATCAAGTCGAGCTGACCGGGCAGGCACAGCCGGCCCTCAGCAGGCGCTTGTACAGTCGGTGCCTCCGGCGCCGGCCAGCGCAATTGTCGTTGCCGTCAGCTAACTGCTCGAGGTGTAACGCGGCCGCTGGTCGTGGCGATGAAGTACTAGTTGTCGGCTCGCCGTGCTGGAGACAACAGGGGCGGCCGTGTAGGCATAGCAAACAATTTTGGAGGGCTTGTGGACATCGTGCTAGGTGTGTCGTTGACACCTACAACGGTCCGCATGGTGCTGGTTGAAGGCGAGAAGGCAGACGGGGTCACCGTCGACCACGACGTCTTCGACGTCGACACAGCCGAGGGCTCGGCAAACGTTGCCGAGCAGGTTGTCTCGGCGGTGCTGGGCACCAGGGAAAGCGCTGAGGCCGGGGGGCATCACCTGCGCTCGATCGGTGTCACCTGGAGCGATCACGGCGAGGCGACCGCACTGCGCGACGCGCTGTCCGCGCACGGGGTCGACGACGTGATGCTGGTCTCCGAGGGGCACGCCGCCGCCGCACTGGCGCAGGCGGTCGGCCAGGCGGTCGGATACCAGACCACGGCGCTGATGTTCGTCGACCGCGACGCGGCCACCCTGTCGGTGGTGCAGACCGACGACGGCTCGGTGGTCAAGGTGCTCAGCCGAACCCTGCACAGCACCGACGCGATGGCCGTACTCACCGAGATGGCCGCCGCCGTGGACGCCGACGCCGTCCAGGGCATGTTCGTCGTCGGCGCCGGCGTCGACATCGCCTCGATCAAGGGGCATCTCGAGCATCTGGTGGACATCCCGGTCAACGCGCCCGAGGACGCCGAGCTGGCACTGGCCCGCGGCGCGGCCCTGGCCTCGGCCTCGGCGCCGGCCTTCGAGGCCACCACCGTGGGCCTGGCCTATTCCCAGGACCCCGACGGCCCCACCGCCGGCTCGGAGTATCCCGCCGGAGCGGAGACACAGCTGGCACCGGCCGGCGCCGCTGCGGTCAGCGTGGACGACGATGTTGTCGACGAGTTCGCCGCCACCGAGGCCCGCGCCCTCGACGACGGTCGTAAGCCGTTCCTGTTGGTCGGCAGTGCGTTGACCTCCGTCTTCGTCATCGGTGTCGTCGCGCTGGCGATCTCGCTGGCCGTCAGCATCCGCCCGACCGCCGACGAGCGGCCCAGTCCGGCCCAGAACGCCATCGTGCCCAGCCCGCAGCTGCCGGCCCCGGCGCCGGCCGAGGCCGTGCCCGCACCTGTGGAGCCGCCGCCGGCCGAGACCATCAAGCCACCGGTGCCCGTGGTGCAGGAGGCCCCCCAGCAGGTGCCGCGAACGGTGTACGTGGAACGTGCGCCGGAACCGGCGGCCCCCGCGCCCGCGCCGCCTCCGGCCGCGCCGCCGCCACCGGCAGCCCCACCGCCGCCGGCGCCGGCGCCCGCACCCGTGGTCGCTCCTCCGGTCATCGTGCCCCCGCCGGTGATCGTGCAGCCGCGCTGGCCCGACCTGAGGCCGAGCCGGCCCGATTGGTGGCCCAACCAGCGGGACGACGCCGACGACAGCGGCCAGGGTCAGGACGGCGACGACGGGGACTCCGAGATGCCGACCCGCACGGTCGAGCCGACGCGCACCCAGACGCAGACCCCGCAACCGAC
>JAXHTL010000261.1:0-5774 GCA_034190095.1 Actinomycetota bacterium | reverse complement strand
GGTGGTCGAGCCGCAGCGCACAGCGGCGTCCGTCGACCTGGAAAGTTACGTCCGATTCGTGATGGGGCTGGCTCACGGCCGACTAGTACCCGGCGGTCCGGGGCGCAAACGTGAACGGTCGGTCGCGGCCTCGAGCGGCGCGTGGCGCCGGGTGTTCTCGCTCAGTCCGCGCTACTGGCGCCGGCGCCACCTTCACCGCCAGCACCACCGCTACCTCCTGCCCCGCCGAGGTTGCCGGTGTTGCCGTCGCCCGCGCTGCCCGGGCCGCCGGGTTCACCTGCGTCGCCGCTGCCGCCGTCGCCCCCGCTCCCGCCGTCGCCTCCGGTGCCGCCGACGCCGCCGGTCCCGCCGCCGAGGGAATCGCCCCCCAGGCCGCCGGTACCACCCGAGCCGCCGGTGCCGCCTTCGTCGAGGCTGCTGTTTCCACCGGTCCCGCCGTCGCCTCCAGTGCCACCGTCGCCGCCGGTGCCGTCCTGACCCCCCTCACCGCCGACCCCGCCGCCGCCGCCTGTCCCGCCGGTCCCACCCAGGGGGCCGGAGCCGCCGTCGCCGCCGTCGCCGCCGTCGCCGCCATGGCCACCGGCGGCGTTGTCATCGAGATCCTGACCGCCGTACCCGCCGTCGCCGCCCGCGCCGCCGCTGCCACCGGTCACGGTCCCGGTGCCGCCGTCGCCGCCCGCGCCGCCCACGCCGCCGGGCAGGCCGGCTGAGCCCGTGCCCCCGGTGCCGCCCGGCCCGCCCGCGCCGCCCGTCTCGCCGTCGCCGCCGGTGCCGCCGTCACCTCCCGGACCGCCGCCATAACCCTCGTCACCGAGGCCGCCCAGACCGCCCGCACCGCCGGTTCCGCCCACCACGCCGGAACCGCCGTCGCCACCGGATCCACCGGCACCGCCGAAGGTGTGAACGCCGGTGGTGCCGTCGCCGCCGTTTCCACCGTTTCCGCCGTCGCCGGTGGCCCCAGCGTGGCGAAAGAGCCCACCGCGGCCGCCGTTACCTGCGTCGCCGCCCTTGCCCCCGTTGCCGGGCGACAATGTGGACAGCGGATCGTTGAACCCGTCTCCGCCGTCTCCGCCCCGGCCACCGTCCCCGGCTGCGCCGAAGAAGAACCCGCCATGGCCGCCGGCTCCGCCGTCTCCGCCCGCCTGGCCCGCTTCGCCGGGACCGGAGCCATCAGCGCCCGTCCCGCCGGCCCCACCGCTACCACCGGCGCCGAAGAAGAAGCCCCCGTGACCGCCCGCACCACCGTTGCCGCCGGCCACCCCCTGACCGCCGGCGCCGCCCCCGCCGAAGAAGAAGCCGCCCGAACCACCGGTTCCGCCGTTTGCTCCATCGCCACCCCTGCCGAGCAGCAATCCGGCGTTACCGCCATTGCAGGCCGCGCCGGTGCAGTCCGCCGCAGCGTCCAGACCGTCTCCGATCAGCCATCCCCCCGGCCCGAAGGGCCGTAGGACGTCGTATCCGGTGGGGATGGAGCTGCCCGCCAGAAGAGCGCCGGGGGCAAATTCGGTTGCCGATCCTGCCGTGGAATCCCGCCCATCACCGGGCTCGAGCAGCCACCACCAGTCGGTGGCTGGTGACAGCGGCGGCACCGCCGGCATCGATTCGACCGACGCAAGCTGCACCTGTGGCGCCGTAGTGGCCGCCGATTGCTCGGTGAGACCGGTGGACAGCAGCCCGGCGCCGATCACCGCGGCGCCCCCGATCCCGGTTGCCGCCCACTGTCGGGCCGACCCGTACTGGGACCGGATCTTTCGGTGTTCGGACATACTCGGCTCCTTCGACGACGAGTGTCAGGCCCGCCGGCGCGGGAGTGCGTGGAACGCGCAGCAAATCTATGTGTTTGCCATGATGGCGGTCAAGCGTTCGGCGCCTGTCCAGAAAGCGAAAGCTGCTGAATGCCGGCGAGTGCGCTGAGCAGTTGTGCAGAAAGCCTCTTCAACAGTGAAAATTGGTGACCGGCTGGGGCGCTCAATTGCGTCGTGGACAAATGCGCGGGATTGAACGCCAGCTTTGTGTGGCAGGAACGGAGATTTGCCGATGGGACGGTGGGCCCGCCGCGGCGTCGGGGCCGGACGTGACCGGTCAACCGGCGGATCGTTGCGGGGTGGCGAGCACGGCGGCGATGCCGGTGGTCAGCGGCACCGACAAGGCCAGCGCGATGCCGCCGACCGCCGACCGGGCGATCTCGATGGCCACGCTCTCACTGGTCAGCACGTCGCCCAGGGATCGGTTGGCGACGCTGAACAACAGCAGTAGCGGCAGCGCGCTGCCCGCGTAGGCCAGTACCAGCGTGTAGACGGTGCTGGCGATGTGATCGCGCCCGACCCGCATCGCCCCGACGAACACGTCGCGGCGGTCGGAGCCGTCGCCGAGGGCGGCGAGTTCGAAGACCGCCGAGGCCTGCGTGACGGTGACGTCGTTGAGCACACCCAGCGACCCGATGATGAACCCGGCCAGCAGCAGGCCGGTGATCGACACGTTGCCCATGTAGGCGGCGACCTCGTTGTTCTGGTCCTCGGACAACCCGGTGAGCTGCGCCGTCTCGATGGCAGCCCAGGACAGCACCGCGGCCAGCACCAGTGAGGCGAGCGTGCCGAGCAGGGCGGCGCTGGTGCGCAGGCTCACCCCGTGGGCCAGGTAGATCACCGCGTAGAGGATCGCTGCCGAGGCCACCAGTGCGACGGGGACCGCGGGCGCCCCGTCGCGCAGCGCCGGTAGCAGGAACACCACCAGCACCCCGAACGCCACCACGATGCCGATCAACGCGCGCAGACCGCGCCACCGGGCGACGGCCACCACGACCACCGCGAACACCGCCGCCAACGCGACCAGCGGCCAGGTCCGCTCGTAGTCGTAGAACGCGTAGCTGGTGGTGCCGGTCGCGTCGACCTGGCGGCTGATCCGGATGTCGTCGCCCGGGGCCAGGCGCGGTTGGCCGGGCCCGCCGCCGAACTCGAGCAGGGTCCGGGCGCCCTGGTTGGGCCCGGACTCGATCGCGACCAGGGTGTGCACGCATGTCGCGGAGGTCCCGGCGGGGGCGGGGCTCGGGTCGGCGGTGAGCACCGCACCCGCCGACGGGCTGCCGCACGATGCCGCGCCGCTGGACAGCACCTGCCCGGACTCGGTGGTGACCGCCCCGCCCGCGGCGTTCTGGAACGGCAGCGGGATGTCGGTCTGCTGTCCGCTGGGCCACAGCAGTGCCGCGCCCGCCAGCACCGCCACCCCGGCGGCGACCAGGAGGCCGACGACGATCTTGGCGGCCAGCGGGCCGACCGGAGACGGACCGCTCAGCGAATGGGAGTGCGAGTGCGAGTGCGCCACCTCGACAGGCTAGTTGTCGCGAGATTGCCCTCAGGGTCGTGGTGGCGGCGCAACGGCGCCCCTCAGCGCAATCTCGCGATCGCTACTGGCGGTAGCTGACCAGGAAGTTGCCCAGCCGCTCGATGGCGTTGGCCAGATCGCGGGACCAGGGCAGCGTCACGATGCGCAGGTGATCCGGGGTCGGCCAGTTGAATCCGGTGCCCTGGGTGACCAGGATTTTCTCCTGGAGCAGCAGATCGAGCACCAGCTGCTCGTCGTCGACGACGTCGTAGACCTCGGGATCCAGCCGCGGGAAGGCATACAGGGCGCCCTCGGGCTTCACACACGACACCCCGGGGATCTCGTTGAGCTTCTCCCATGCGACGTCGCGCTGCTCGAGCAGCCGTCCGCCCGGCAGCACCAGGTCCTCGATGCTCTGGTGCCCGCCGAGGGCGACCTGAATGGCGTGTTGGGCGGGCACATTCGGGCACAACCGCATGTTGGCGAGCAGGCTGATGCCCTCGATGAAGCTGGTGGCGTTCTCCTTGGGGCCGGTGATCACCAGCCAACCGGACCGGTAGCCGGCCACCCGGTAGGCCTTGGACAGCCCGTTGAACGTCAGCGTCAGCACGTCGGGCGCCACCGACGCGAGCGCGATGTGCTCGGCGTCGTCGTAGAGGATCTTGTCGTAGATTTCGTCGGCCAGCAGCATCAGGTCGTGCTTGCGGGCCAGCTCGGCGATCTGGTCGAGCACCTCCCGGCTGTACACCGCACCGGTGGGGTTGTTCGGGTTGATCACCACGATCGCCTTGGTGCGGTCGGTGATCTTGGACTCCAGATCGGCGATGTCGGGCTGCCAGCCCTGCGTCTCGTCGCACAGGTAGTGCACCGGGGTGCCGCCGGCCAGCGACGTCGACGCCGTCCACAACGGGTAGTCCGGCGCCGGGATGAGCACCTGGTCACCGTTGTCGAGCAGTGCCTGCAGCGTCATCGTGATCAGCTCGGACACACCGTTGCCGAGGTAGACGTCGTCGATGTCGAAGCGGGGGAACCCGTCGACGAGCTCGTAGCGGGTGAACACCGCACGGCGCGCGCTGACGATGCCCTTGGAGTCGGAGTACCCCTGCGCGTAGGGCAGCGCCTGGATGATGTCGCGCATGATGACGTCGGGCGCCTCGAAGCCGAACGGCGCCGGGTTGCCGATGTTGAGCTTGAGGATGCGGTGCCCTTCGGCCTCCAACCGGGACGCGTGTTCGTGTACCGGACCGCGGATCTCGTAGAGGACGTCCTGCAGCTTGCTCGACTGCGTGAACACACGCGGGCGCGAGTGGTGGCTGCTCGCCTGCCACGGTGCCGGATGGGTAGTCACGTCGACGATTCTCCCACGGGTTGTCCACGGGTTTTTCCCGGCGGGCTCCGCGTCGGGTCAGGGGTAGGACTGGTCAGGGGTAGGACACGGCCCGGTTCGTGTACTCGACCCAGGTGTCCTGGAAATCCTGCGGGCTCAGCACCGTTTCCAGGTGTGCCCCCACCGGCCGGAACAGGCCGGGGTCGAGCAGCGCCAGCGCCGTGGACTGGTCCCAGAACAGCGAGCGCCCGCCGTAGCCGGATCGTTCCCAGGTGTCGATCGCCCAGGTGGCCGAGTCGTTGAGCAGGATCTGTTTGAGGGTGTTGGGCAGCCCGGCCGGGCCCAGGGCCCGCGCCATCGCCAAGGTGGGGCCGTAGACGGTCCCGGTGCACCCCGGCCGGTTGGGCGTGGTGTCGCAATCGCTGCGGGGAACGTCGACGAAGGCGTGGTCGAAAGCGGGAAGTTGCTGGTCGAAGACCTTCTCACAGGCCGGTCGGTCGTAGAGGCAGTTGAACGACTCACCCGCTTCCAGCTCGGGATCGCCGCGCAACGGGCGGCCCGTGATGACGACGCGGCCGACCTTCGGGCCGACCGCCGGACTGTAGTGCGCGAACGAGGAGAAGGCGCCCAGGAGCAGGATGTCGACCTGCGCGCAATCGGCCACGGCGTCGCTGACCTGCGCGACGTAGTCGGCACCGGTCGGAGCCGGCGGCAACGCCGCGGGCAGGAAGTTGTTGAGCCGGTTCATCAGGGCGCGATAGACCAGAACGTAGTCGCCGAACGTCGCGGCGACCTCGGGCTCCGCGCGTCCGGTTGCCGCACCGACGATCACCGGGATCGCGCGTTGACCAGGCTCGGCGATCAGCCGGGAGACCGCCGAGGCGCCCAGCTCCGGGCGCGTGTAGCCCTCGGTGGTGACGATCGCCGCGACACGGCGGGAGCCGATCACCGTGGGAATGGTCATCATGTCGTCGATGTCGAAGTCGGTGTCGACGATCACGCAGGAATCCGCCGCCGGGGCGGCCTCGCCGTGCGCGGCGTGACCCACAGACGAGAACACCAGGGCCGCCGGCGCGCACCCGGCGGCGGCCACGCGCGCGGCCAGAACAACCGCGTGCCCCGGCGG
>JAXHTL010000260.1:0-5777 GCA_034190095.1 Actinomycetota bacterium | reverse complement strand
TGCCCGACCCGGTCGGCCGGTGTTCGCAACGGACCGGCCGACCGGGTCGGGCACGTGCCTCGGAACGGGACGGGCGGTCAGCCGGAGGTGAGGCTTTCGACCTTGTCCCGGGCTTCCTGCAGCTGCTCGTCGGTGAGCGGGATGAAGCCGGCCTTGGGGGCGACCTCGTTCACGTTGTCCAGGAAGTAGTTCACGAACGCCGCGACCTCGGGACGCTGCAGCGCCGCTGCCGACGGGTAGATGTAGAGCTGGCGCCCCAGCGGGTTGTAGGCCCCACTCTGGGTGGCGTCCACCGTCGGCGCGGTGCACTCGCCGGAGTCGTTCTGGATCTCCAGCGCCTTCAACCGGTCCTCGTTCTCCTGGTAGTAGGAGTAGCCGAAGTATCCGACACCCCCCGGTGAGCCGGCGACACCGGTGACCGTGGCGTTGTCGTCCTCGCCGACGATGTTGACGCCCTCGGAGCGCTGCGCGCCCTCCTCGCCGGTGACGGCCTCGGTGAAGTAGTCGAAGGTGCCGGAATCCGCACCCGGGCTGAAGATCTGCAGCTCTTCGGTGAACGGCGGATCCAGGTTCGGCACGTCGGCCCAGGACGCCGCGGTGGCCTCCGGTCCGTAGATGGCCTGCAACTGATCGACCGACACACAGGTGACCGGGTTGTCCGGGTTCACCACCACCGACAGTGCGTCGTTGGCGACGGTGATCTCCTCCCACTGGATTCCGGCCTGCTCGCAGGCCTGACGTTCCTCGTCGCTGATCTGGCGCGACGCATCCGAGATCGCGGTCTCGCCGTTGCAGAACTTCTCGAAGCCGCCGCCGGTGCCGGAGGTGCCGACCGACACCCGCACGTCCGGGTTCTCCTGCTGGAACATCGCCGCGACCGGCTCGGTCAGCGGGGCGACCGTGCTCGAGCCGTCGATGATGATGTCGCCGGACAAGTTCTCGCCGCCGCCGGCATCGCTGCCGCCGCCGTCGTCGCCCGAACCGCACGCGGCGAGCAGGAGGGCGGAGCTCGCCACCACGCTCATCGCTACCGTTCGCGGACTGTGCCGCTGTCCCATGGTCGTCCTCCTCAGTCTGGGTGGGTTTGCCAAGCATGTGCCCGGCTGCAGTGCACATAGCCCCTGAGGTGGAGTGAAGGTCGTCATCCGATGAACGCGAAGTGAACGATCACGGCCTGAGCAGCATCGGCCCAGTACGTTATCGGATCGTGACCTACAGCCGGTTTGCAGGAAACGTCCAGCTCGTTCGCGCCTGTCGACGACGAAATATTCGCTGACAGATGATGTTCCGGACCGGTCAGGTCGACGGGGTGAGCTCCGCGGCGCCGAAGGACACGTTGAACCTGTCGCACCAGATGCTGACACTGCTCAGGCCGTCGACGTCGGTGCCCGCCGGCACTGGGTAGTTGGCGCTGCCGCGGTTTCCCTTCAGCGAGCCGAGATCCACCCAGCGGCCGTCGTCGAAGACTCCGGCTCCGTCGAGTCCGGGCGTGACGGGTGCGTCGGTGAGCCACACCTTCAGATCGGGACCGTCGCTGGTCTCCAGATCGGCGACGCGCACCACCAGCGATTCGTCGGGCAGCCGCAGCAGCTGCACCGTGCCACTGGTGTCGTGCTCCTGGCTCACCAGATCCCCTTGCGCGACCACCTCGGTGACCGCGGCGCCGGTGGCAGTGACCTGCGGGCCCGCACCATCCGGGCCGGCGGCCACCGCGGGCGGCGCCTCGTCGACGGTGGTGGTGGTGAACAGCTTCCACGGCTGGAACCAGTACGCGGCGAACCCGACGGCCACGATCAGGACCACGAGGCCGGCGATCGTGACGGGGTGACGCAGAAAGCGCAGCCGTGAGCGGGACGGCCCGTTCGATTCGGTCACCAGGGAATTATCGGTCGCTCGACCGCCGTCCGGGGCCGATCCTGGGAATCCGCACACCGGCGGCGCCGGGCCGCAGGACACAATACGGGGGTGACCGTCGGACTGATCTGCGCGATCGAAGAGGAACGGGCCCATCTGGGCCGGGAGCTGGTTGCCGCCCGCAGTGAGGTCGTCGCCCACGCGCGGTTCGACACCGGAGTCCTCGACGGCCACCAGGTGGTGCTGGTCGGCGCGGGCATGGGCAAGGTCAACGTCGCAGTGGTGGCCAGTCTGCTCGCCGACCGGTTCGGTTGCCGCGCAATCGTTTTCTCCGGGGTCGCCGGCGGCCTCGATCCGGCCCTGGGCATCGGCGACATCGTCGTCGCCGACCGTGCGATCCAGCACGACGCCGGGGTGATCGAGGCCGGCGGACTGCAGCACTACCAGGCCGGGCACGTCCCCTTCATCAATCCGACCGAGGAGTTCGGCTATCGGGGCGACGACGACCTGCTCTCGCGGGTTCGTGACCGGCTCGACGGCCTCACGCTGCCGCCGGTGTCGCGGGCGGCGGGCGGGTCCGAACGCCCGCCGCGGATCGTCTACGGCACCGTGCTGACCGGAGATCAGTTCCTGCACGACGAGCCCACCCGACAACGGTTGCACGGCGAACTGGGCGGATCGGCCGTCGAGATGGAGGGTGCGGCGGTCGCGCAGGTGTGCCAGGCATTCGGTGTTCCCTGGTTGGTCATCCGGGCGCTGTCCGACCTGGCCGGCCGCGACTCCAGCTTCGACTTCACGGCGTTCGTCGACGAGGTGTCGGCCAGCTCGGCGGCCATTCTGCGCAGGTTGCTGCCGGTGCTCTGAGCGGATCGCGGTGGTGTGCGAGACTGAGTCGGCCCAGCGTACGGATGCGCGCGGATCTCGCGGCACGACGGACGGACCCAGACTTCCACGATGACCGAATCGACGTCGACGCCCGGACCCGCCGATCCCGACGACTCGATGCGGGGGGCGGTCCTGATCTGTCTGACCGCACTGGTCGCCGGTGCGGTCATCGGACTGGTCGGCGGCGCCTTCCGGTGGTGCCTGGAACAGGCCGAGCACCTGCGGCTGCACCTGGTGGACTGGGCGCACGGCCTGCCCGGCCCGAGCTGGCTGATCCCGATCGCCGCCGCCGCCCTCGGCGCGACCCTGGCCAGACTGATCGTGATGTGGGTGCCGCTGGCCGCGGGCAGCGGCATCCAGCACGTCGAGGCCGTCTACCGGCGTGAGGCCAAGCCCCCGTCGATCCGGCTCGTGCCCGCGAAGTTCGTCGGCGGCGTCCTCGGTATCGGTTCGGGGCTGGTGCTGGGCCGGGAGGGGCCGACGGTGCACATGGGTGCGGCCATCGGGTCCGAGGCCGCGCGCCGGGTGCGGCTGCCCGACCACGAGATCAGGATGATGCAGACCGCGCTCGGCGGGGCCGGCCTGGCCGTGGCGTTCAACGCCCCGCTGGGCGGCACGCTGTTCACCCTGGAGGAAGTCACCAAGTCGTTCCGGGTGAAGACCGTGCTGGCCACCCTGTGCGCCGCGGCCTCGGGCGTGGGCGTGATGCGCTGGATGCTGGGCAACCGGCCGGATTTCCTGGTCGAGGCGATCGCTGCCCCGCAGTTGCGCTGGCTGTGGTTGTTCGCCCTGTTCGGTGTGCTGACCGGAATTCTCGGTGCGGTCTACAACCACCTGGTGCTGTGGTTCCTCGACCGGGTCGGCGCGATCGGGCGGGTACACCCGCTGGGCAAGGCCACCATCGTCGGTGCCGTCGTCGGGTTGGCGATGTTCGTCTATCCCCTCGCCGTCGGCGGCGGGGACGTGCTGACCGAGATGATCCTGAGCGGGCAGACCTTCGTGTTGCCGGTGATCGTCGGCTATCTGCTGGTGCGCTTCGTCGCCGGACCGCTGTCCTACTCGGCGGCGGTGCCGGGCGGGCTGTTCGCGCCGCTGCTGGCCCTCGGTGCACTGTGGGGAATGCTGTTCGTCGGCGTCGTGGACGCCGTGTGGCCCGGGGATCTGACCGGCCTGGAGATCCCGACGGCGCTGGTGGGGATGGCCGCTTTCTTCGCCGCGACGGTGCGCTCCCCGGTGACCGCGATCGTGCTCGTCATCGAGATGACCGCGACCACCGAGGCCGCCATCCCGATGCTGGCGGCCACCGCGGCCGCGGTCCTGACCGCCACCCTGGTCGGGTCCCCGCCGATCTACGACAGCCTGCGCGAACGCATGCCCCCCGAGGTCCCGGAGAAGACCTGACAAAGCGGCCGGCGGTTTCCGGCACCGGCCGCATCCGGCTTGGCTACCGTGGCAGCGTCGGCTCACGGAGTGCGCACGAGCGGAGGCCCGCGATGGACGATCTGCGCCCGGATCGGATCATGGCCATCGGCGCCGGGTGGACGACGGCCAAGGTGCTGCTCTCGGCGGTGGGGATGCGGTTGTTCACCGTGCTGGGCGATCAGCGGCTGACCGCGGGGGAGATCGCCGGGCGGCTCGGCCTGGTGGTGCGCCCGGCGACCGACTTCCTCGACACCCTGGTATCGGTCGATCTGCTCGGCCGCGATGGCGATGGCCCGCAGGCCCGGTACCGCAACACCGCCGAGACCGCGCATTTCCTCGACGAGAACAGCCCGGCCTACCAGGGCGGGTTGCTCGACATCTGGGAGGAGCGCAACTACCGCTACTGGGCGGATCTGACCGAGGCGCTGCGGACCGGCCGGGCGCAGAGCGAGGTCAAACATTCCGGCCGCCCGTTCTTCGAGACCCTGTACGCCGATCCGCAGCGGCTCGAGGTGTTCATGGCCGCCATGGACTCCTCGTCGCGGCGCAACTTCGAGATGCTGTCCACCCGGTTCCCGTTCGGGCGCTACGGGCGGCTGTGTGACGTCGGCGGCGCCGACGCCCTGCTGACCCGCATCGTCGCCGCGGCGCACCCGCACCTGGACTGTGTCAGTTTCGACCTGCCGGCGGTGACCGAGATCGCGCGCCGCAGGCTGGCCGAGAGCGGGCTGGGGGAGCGGGTGCGGGCGGTGGCGGGCAGTTTCCTCACCGACCCGCTGCCCACCGCCGACGTCGTCACGATGGGGATGATCCTGCACGACTGGAACCTCGAGCAGAAACGTGCCCTGGTCGCGAAGGCCTACGACGCACTGCCCGAGGGCGGCGCCTTCATCGTGATCGAGTCCCTGATCGACGACGCCCGGCGCACCAACACCTTCGGGCTGACCATGTCGCTGAACATGCTGATCGAGTTCGGCGACGCCTTCGACTACACCGCCGCCGATTTCCGGCAGTGGTGCACCGAGGCCGGTTTCCGGGCCTTCGACACCATCGCGCTCGACGGCCCGTCCAGCGCGGCGGTGGCCTTCAAGTAGCCCTCAGCTCTCGTCCGGAATGTCGTGGCGTGTCTGGTTGCGCGCGGGGGCGTCGGGGTCCTCGTCCTGATGCTCGAGCTTCTCCTGTAGTTCGCGCTGCTCCTCGGTGGCCTCGGTGGCGTCCTTGGGAGTGGGCGGAGGGATGTTGTTCTGTTCCACGGCTGCAGGGTTGTCAAATCGGCCGCCAGTGAAACACCGCACACTCACAGCGCACGTGAGGGGTTTGTGAAAACCAGGCAACACGGAGCAACACAGCCGTATAAGAAGCGTCTCGGATCGGCAATATCGCCCGGGAATACGTGGAGGGTCCTGTTTTTCCTTCTCCCCGCCCCCGGAAGGCCCGAGATGTCTTATCTGAAACCGAAGGACTTCGTCGGCGACATGATCGACGCCGGCGCAGCCAAAGCAAACATGTCCACCCGTGACACCCTGATCCGGGCCTACATGGCCGGCGCGATCCTGGCCCTGGCCGCCGCGTTCGCCGTCAGCATCACCGTCCAGACCGGCAACGCCCTGATCGGT
>JAXHTL010000026.1:0-38436 GCA_034190095.1 Actinomycetota bacterium | reverse complement strand
GTCGGAGCCCAAGCCCGAACCCAAACCGGAGCCGAAACCGCAACCCAAGCCGGAGCCCAAGCCCGAGCCGAAACCGGCCGCGGCAGAGGCCTCGTCGGGCGACTCGAGCCCCTACGTCACCCCGCTGGTGCGCAAACTCGCCAACGAGAACGACATCGACCTGTCCACCGTCAAGGGCACCGGCGTGGGCGGACGGATCCGCAAGCAGGATGTGCTGGCTGCGGCCAACGAGAAGGCCGAGTCGGCGAAGGCGCCCGAGCCCGCCGCCGAGTCCGCGCCGGCGAAGGCGGCACCGGCCGCCCAACCCGAGTCCGCCCTCGCCCACCTGCGTGGAACCACGCAGAAGGCCAACCGGATCCGGCAGATCACCGCCAAGAAGACCCGCGAGTCCCTGCAAGCCACAGCGCAATTGACGCAGACCCACGAGGTCGACATGACCAAGATCGTGGCGCTGCGGGCCAAGGCCAAGGCCAAGTTCGCCGAGCGCGAAGGCGTCAACCTGACCTACCTGCCGTTCATCGCCCGCGCGGTCATCGACGCGTTGAAGGTCCACCCCAACGTCAATGCGAGCTACAACGAGGAAGCCAAGGAGATCACCTACTACGACGCCGAGCATCTGGGCTTCGCGGTGGACACCGAGCAGGGCCTGCTCTCCCCGGTCATCAAGAACGCCGGCGACCTGTCGCTGGGTGGGCTGGCCCGTGCGATCGCCGACATCGCCGCGCGGGCCCGGTCCGGTGACCTCAAGCCCGACGAGTTGTCGGGCGGCACCTTCACCATCACCAACATCGGCAGCCAGGGGGCGTTGTTCGACACTCCCATCCTGGTTCCCCCGCAGGCGGCCATGCTGGGCACGGGCGCCATCGTCAAACGTCCGCGGGTGATCGTCGACGACTTCGGCAACGAGTCGATCGGGGTGCGGTCGGTGAGTTACCTGCCGCTGACCTACGACCACCGCCTGATCGACGGAGCCGACGCCGGTCGCTTCGTGACGACGATCAAGCGCCGGTTGGAAGAGGGTGCCTTCGAGGCCGACCTCGGGCTGTAGACGGCGGTGTCGATGCCCTCGTCGATATCTGCAGACTCGGTCGTTGCGATCGCCGGTTCTTCGGGTCTGATCGGCACCGCGCTGGTGTACGCGTTGCGCGCCACCGACCATCGGGTGCTGCGCATCGTGCGGCGCGCCCCGTCGAACGCCGACGAGGTGTTCTGGAACCCCGACACCGGGGAGTTCGACGCCGGGGCGTTGCGCGGGGTCGACGCCGTGGTCAATCTGTGCGGCGTCAACGTTGCCCAGAAGCGCTGGTCGGGCGCGTTCAAGCAGAGCCTGCGGGACAGCCGGATCGGCCCGACCGAGGTGCTCTCGCGCGCCGTGGTCGACGCCGGCGTGCCGGTCCTGGTCAATTCCAGTGCGGTCGGCTACTACGGGGACACCGGAGCCAGCCCGGTCGACGAGACCGCAGCGGCGGGCAGCAACTTCCTCGCCCGGCTGGCGGTGGACTGGGAGGCCGCCACATCGCTGGCGGCGCGCGGGGGGACCCGGGTGGTGCTGACCCGCACCGGACTGGTGATGGCCCCCTCGGGCGGGATGCTCGGCCGGCTCAGACCGCTGTTCGCGCTGGGTCTGGGTGCGCGGCTGGGCAACGGGCGCCAGTACCTGTCCTGGATCAGCCTCGAGGATCAGGTGCGTGCGCTGCTGTTCGCGATCTCGCACGACGAGGTGTCCGGACCGGTGAACTTCACCGGTCCGGCGCCGGTCACCAACGCAGAGTTCACCGCGGCGCTCGGGCGAACCGTGAACCGGCCGACGGCGCTGGTGCTTCCCGGATTCGCGCTGCGCGCCGCCCTCGGCGAATTCGCCGAGGAGGGTCTGCTGGGCGGGCAGCGGGCGATTCCCGCGGCCCTCGAGCGGGCGGGGTTCGAGTTCCACCACCACACCATCGGCGAGGCGCTGTCCTTCGCCACCTCCCCCAGCCGTACCTGAGCGCGGGTAGCGTCGAATCCATGCAGGTGTCGATCCGCTCCAGCGCAGCGCCGGTGTCGGTGCGCAGGCTGGGCACGCTGGACTACCAGGCAGCCTGGGATCTGCAGCGCGAACTGGCCGATGCGCGGGTTGGTGGCGGCCCGGACTCGCTGCTGCTGCTTCAGCACCCGGCGGTGTACACCGCGGGCCGGCGGACCCTGCCCGAGGAGCGGCCGACCGACGGCGCCCCGGTGATCGACACCGACCGCGGCGGCAAGATCACCTGGCATGGACCCGGTCAGCTGGTGGGCTACCCGATCATCGGTCTGGCCGAACCGCTCGATGTGGTGAATTTCGTTCGTCGACTTGAAGATTCGTTGATCTCGGTGTGCGCCGGGCTGGGCCTGCAGACCGGCCGGGTCGAGGGTCGCTCGGGTGTGTGGGTGCCGGCCGACGAGCGTGGCCCGGCCCGCAAGATCGCCGCCATCGGGATCCGGGTCGCTCGCGCCACGACCCTGCACGGGTTCGCGCTGAACTGCGACTGCGACCTCGGCGCGTTCGGCTCGATCGTGCCGTGCGGTATCGCCGACGCGGGGGTGACGTCGCTGACCGCCGAGCTCGGCCGCCGGGTCTGCGTCGACGACGTCGTCGACCGGGTGGCCGACGCGGTGTGTGCCGCGCTCGACGGGCTCCCGGTGGGCTGCGGCGGCCGGCCGGCCGACGCAGTAGGATCGACGCAGTGAGTGTCGATCCCGGAAACCGCAAACTGCTCCGGCTCGAGGTGCGCAACGCGCAGACACCGATCGAGCGCAAACCGCCGTGGATCAAGACCCGGGCCAGGATGGGCCCGGAGTACAAGGAACTCAAGGGGCTGGTCCGGCGCGAAGGCCTGCACACGGTGTGTGAAGAAGCGGGCTGCCCGAACATCTACGAATGCTGGGAAGACCGCGAGGCCACCTTCCTGATCGGTGGTGAGCAGTGCACGCGGCGCTGTGATTTCTGCCAGATCGACACCGGTAAGCCCGCCGAACTCGACCGCGACGAGCCGCGCCGGGTCGCCGAGAGCGTTGCGGCGATGGGGCTGCGCTATTCCACGGTGACCGGGGTGGCCCGCGACGATCTGCCCGACGGCGGAGCGTGGCTCTACGCCGAGACGGTCCGTGCGATCAAGGCGCTCAACCCGAACACCGGGGTGGAGTTGTTGATCCCGGACTTCAACGCCGAGCCGGCCCTGCTCACGGAGGTGTTCGACGCCCGACCGGAGGTGCTGGCGCACAACGTCGAGACGGTGCCGCGCATCTTCAAGCGGATCCGCCCTGGCTTCCGCTACGAGCGCAGCCTGTCGGTGCTCACCATGGCGCGCGCGGCCGGTCTGGTGACCAAGAGCAACCTGATCCTGGGGATGGGCGAGACTCCCGAGGAGGTGCGCGAGGCGCTGGGCGACCTGCACGAGGCCGGTTGCGACATCGTCACCATCACCCAGTACCTGCGCCCCTCGGCGCGGCACCATCCGGTGGAACGGTGGGTGCATCCCGACGAGTTCGTCGAGCACCAGAAATACGCCGCTGACCTCGGCTTCGCGGGAGTCCTGGCCGGGCCGTTGGTGCGTTCGTCCTACCGCGCCGGGCGCCTCTACGAGCAGGCGAGCAAGCGCAGCCTGGCCGGCTGAACACCGCCACCCGGTCAGGCGGCGACGTCGGGCCCCCCGGATTTGTATGCTGGGTGTGTTATGGCGAAATCGCGCAATCCCGCTCAGGCCAAGGCCGCCAAGGCCGAAGCGAAGGCTGCCCGCAAGGCAGCGTCCAAGCAGCGCCGCAGTCAGCTGTGGCAGGCATTCCAGATCCAACGCAAAGAGGACAAACGCCTCATCCCGTACATGGCGGGCGCGTTCGTCCTGATCGTGGCGGCATCGGTGGCCACCGGCCTCTACGCCGGCGGGTTCACGATGTACATGCTGATCCCGCTCGGCGTCGTGCTCGGGGCGCTGGTCGCGTTCATCATCTTCGGCCGCCGCGCGCAGAAGTCGGTGTACCGCAAGGCCGAGGGCCAGACCGGGGCCGCGGCCTGGGCGTTGGAGAACCTGCGCGGTAAGTGGCGGGTCACCCCGGGTGTCGCCGCGACCGGCCACTTCGACGCGGTGCACCGGGTGATCGGCCGTCCCGGCGTGATCTTCGTCGGCGAGGGTGCGGCCGGACGGATCAAGCCGCTGCTGGCGCAGGAGAAGAAGCGCACCGCCCGCATCGTCGGCGACGTGCCCATCTATGACGTGATCGTCGGGAACGGCGAGGGCGAGGTCCCGCTGTCCAAGCTGGAACGGCATCTGACCAAGCTGCCGTCCAACATCACCGTCAAACAGATGGACTCCCTCGAGTCCCGGCTCGCCGCGCTCGGCAGCAAGGTCGGCCCGGCCGCGATGCCGAAGGGCCCGATGCCCACGGCGGCGAAGATGAAGGGCGTTCAGCGCACCGTACGCCGGCGCTGACCCTCTTCGCGCAAGCGCTCATCGCCGGACCACCGCGGTCTTGGTGGCCAGATCGTGCAGCCCACGCAGGTCGGAGTCGGTGAACAGCGCGGGGATGACCAGCGCGATCAGCAGCCCGCGGCCCAGCGCCCGGCCGGCGCCCACGTACCCGCGGCCGTCGAAGGCGACCGTCTTGCATCCCAGCGCCAGCTGTCCCGGGGAGAACCCGAACAAGCGAACCGAGACGACTCCGAGGATCAGCCAGACGATCAGCACCGCGGTCGACAGCATTCCCATGCCGAACAGCCCCATCGTCATGGCCAGCGCCGCCAACCCGTAGGACACCAGCCAGTCGAGGCTCAGGGCGGCGGTACGGCGCCCGAAGCGGGCGATCGAACCGGGTCCGCGCTCGGGCAGGCCGAGGCGCTCCCCCGGATAGCTGCCGGGCTCGGAAGCTCCCGGACCGGACAGCCAGGACCCCAAACCGGAGCCAGTTGTGCGCGCCATGATGCCAGGATATGTGCGGGCCACGAGTGTGCTGGAGCCACCACCAGAAGGGGCATGCGTAACGTCGGCGCAACATATGGTTGACGAGAGTGCAACATCGGGTCCATAGCGTCAACGCGCGGGCTTACCAGATAAAGGAGAGCAATCAGTGGCAGAAAAGACCGCCGACGACATCATGAAGCTGATCAAGGACGGGGGCGTCGAATACGTCGACATCCGGTTCTGTGATCTGCCCGGCGTTGTCCAGCACTTCTCGATCCCGGCTTCGGCCTTCGACGAGAGCGTGTTCGAGGACGGCCTCGCCTTCGACGGTTCGTCGGTCCGCGGCTTCCAGTCCATCCACGAGTCCGACATGATGTTGCTGCCGGACCCCGAGACCGCTCAGATCGATCCGTTCCGGCACGCGAAGACCCTGAACCTCAACTTCTTCGTGCACGACCCGTTCACCCGCGAGGCCTATTCGCGCGACCCCCGCAACGTCGCCCGCAAGGCCGAGAACTACCTCGCCAGCACCGGCATCGCCGACACCTGCTTCTTCGGCGCCGAGGCCGAGTTCTACATCTTCGACTCGGTGAGCTTCGACTCTCGGATGAACGGCACCTTCTACGAGGTGGACTCGGAGTCGGGTTGGTGGAACTCCGGTGAGCCGCTGGAGGCCGACGGCTCCCCCAACCGCGGCTACAAGGTCCGCCCCAAGGGCGGCTACTTCCCCGTGGCGCCGTACGACCACTACGTCGACCTGCGCGACAAGATGGCCACCAACCTGCAGAACGCGGGCTTCGTGCTCGAGCGCGGCCACCACGAGGTGGGCACCGCCGGCCAGGCCGAGATCAACTACAAGTTCAACACCCTGCTGCACGCTGCCGACGACGTGCTGCTGTTCAAATACATCATCAAGAACACCGCCTGGGCCAACGGCAAGACCGTGACCTTCATGCCCAAGCCGCTGTTCGGTGACAACGGTTCGGGTATGCACGCCCACCAGTCGCTGTGGAAGGACGGCAAGCCGCTGTTCCACGACGAGTCGGGCTACGCCGGGCTGTCGGATCTCGCCCGGCACTACATCGGCGGCATCCTGCACCACGCGCCGTCACTGCTGGCGTTCACCAACCCCACGGTGAACTCCTACAAGCGACTGGTTCCCGGTTACGAGGCGCCGATCAACCTGGTCTACAGCCAGCGCAACCGCTCGGCGTGCGTGCGTATCCCGATCACCGGCAACAACCCGAAGGCCAAGCGCCTCGAGTTCCGTTGCCCGGACAGCTCGGGCAACCCGTACCTGGCGTTCGCGGCGATGTTGATGGCCGGCATCGACGGCATCAAGAAGAAGATCGAGCCGCTGGCGCCGGTCGACAAGGACCTCTACGAGCTGCCGCCCGAGGAGGCCGCCAACATCCCGCAGGCTCCGACGTCGCTGTCGTCGGTGATCGACAAGCTCGAAGAGGACCACGAGTACCTCACCGAGGGTGGCGTGTTCACCCCCGACCTGATCGAGACCTGGATCACCTACAAGCGCGAGAACGAGATCATGCCGGTGCAGATCCGTCCGCATCCGTACGAGTTCTCGCTCTACTACGACGTGTAAGTCGGCGTCTGAGTCGAGATCCCACCGGATCGCAACCGAGTCCACCCGTTCGGCCATCGCCGGGCGGGTGGACTCGTCTGTACGGGCGGCCTGTGGCGTGCACGATCCCCCGCACAGCCGTAGTTTTGTAGGTGTCGGCACCGACTGTCAGTCCCACCCGGGATGAGGAGCACGAGCCATGAGCACCGAGACCACACCCGCCGTCGACGAACACTCCGCCGCGCGTCCCTACGCCTGGCGGGGCTTCGAACCCGGCAGTTGGTGTGACGGCATCGACGTCCGGGATTTCATCCAGCGCAACTACTCCCCCTACGAAGGCGACAGCTCCTTCCTCGCCGGGGCCACCGACCGCACGGCCGGCATCTGGAGCACGCTGTCCCAGCTGTTTCCCGAAGAGCGCCGCAAGGGCGTCTACGACGTGGACTTCACGACGCCGGCCGCCATCACCGCGCACGACCCGGGTTACATCGACCGGGAGAACGAGATCATCGTCGGCCTGCAGACCGACGCGCCGCTCAAGCGCGCGATCATGCCGCTCGGTGGCTGGCGCATGGTCGCCAAGGAACTGCAGACCTACGGTTATCCGGTCAGCGGTGAGCTCGAGGAGATCTTCACCAAGTACCGCAAGACCCACAACGACGGCGTGTTCGACGTCTATCCGCCGAACGTCCGGGCCGCCCGCAGCTCGCACGTCGTGACCGGGCTGCCCGACGCCTACGGCCGTGGCCGGATCATCGGTGACTACCGAAGGGTGGCGCTGTACGGGGTCGATGCTCTGATCGAGGGCAAGAAGCTCGAGCGCATGGACATGGACATGGAGCGCTCGACCGAGGACGTCATCCGGGACCGCGAGGAGAACGCCGAACAGATCAAGGCCCTGGGCGAACTCAAGGAGATGGCGGCCGGCTACGGCTTCGACATCTCGGGCCCGGCGGCGACGGCCCGGGAGGCCGTCCAGTGGCTGTACTTCGGTTATCTCGCCGCGGTCAAGGAACAGAACGGCGCCGCCATGTCGCTGGGGCGTACCTCGACCTTCGTCGACATCTACCTCGAGCGCGACCTCGCCGAGGGGGTGCTCACCGAGGCGCAGGCCCAGGAGATCATCGACGACTTCGTCATCAAGCTGCGCATCGTGCGGTTCCTGCGGACCCCGGACTACGACGCCCTGTTCTCCGGCGACCCGACGTGGGTCACCGAGACCATCGGCGGTGTCGGCGAGGACGGCCGGCCGCTGGTGACCCGCACGTCGTTCCGCTACCTGCAGACGCTGTACAACCTGGGACCCGCCCCGGAGCCGAACCTGACGGTGTTGTGGTCCGATCGCCTGCCCCGGGGTTTCAAGGAGTTCTGCGCCACCGCTTCGATCGACACCTCGGCGATCCAGTACGAATCCGACGAGCTGCTGCGATCGTACTGGGGCGACGACACCGCCATCGCGTGCTGTGTGTCGGCCATGGCGGTGGGCAAACAGATGCAGTTCTTCGGCGCCCGGGTGAACCTCGCCAAGGCGCTGCTCTATGCGATCAACGGCGGCCGAGACGAGATGTCGGGCAAGCAGATCGCGCCGGCCAGCCCGCCCCTGACCGGTGAGGTGCTCGACTACGACGAGGTGCTGGCGGCCTACGACACACTGCTCGACTGGCTCGCCGAGACCTACGTCGACGCCCTCAACTGCATCCACTACATGCACGACAAGTACGCCTACGAGCGCATCGAGATGGCGCTGCACGACCGCAGCGTCCTGCGCACCATGGCCTGCGGCATCGCCGGGCTGTCGGTGGTCGCCGATTCGCTGTCGGCGATCAAGTTCGCGACGGTGCGACCGGTCCGCGACGAGTCGGGCCTGGTGGTCGACTACTCGGTCGACGGCGAATTCCCCTGTTTCGGCAACGACGACGACCGGGTGGACGACATCGCGGTGGATCTGGTCGGCCGCTTCATGGACAAGGTCCGGGCGCAACCGACGTACCGCAACGCCACCCACACCCAGTCGGTGCTGACGATCACCTCGAATGTGGTGTACGGCAAGAACACCGGCAACACCCCGGACGGCCGCCGGGCCGGTGAACCGTTCGCCCCCGGCGCCAATCCGATGAACGGGCGCGACGTGCACGGCGTGATGGCCTCGGCGCTGTCGGTGGCCAAGATCCCTTATGGCCAGGCGCAGGACGGGATTTCGCTGACCACGTCCATCGTTCCTTCCGGCCTGGGCCGAACCCGCGAGGAGCAGGTCCACAACCTGGTCGGCATCCTGGACGCCTACAACGTCTCGGGCGGATTCCACGTCAACATCAACGTCCTCAACCGTGATGTCCTCGAGGACGCGATGGAACATCCGGAGAAGTATCCGCAGCTGACGATCAGGGTTTCGGGCTACGCGGTGAACTTCGTCCGGCTGACCCGCGAACAGCAACTCGACGTCCTGTCGCGAACCTTCCACGCGGGGCTGTAGCGGCGTGGTGGCCGATGGCGCCGCCGACCTGCCGGCCGCCCCGCCGATGCACGTCGCCGATCTGGAGGTCGCTGCCAGCGAACGGATCAGCGACCACCAGAGCGGGTCGGTGCATTCCTGGGATCTGGTGACCGGCGTCGACGGCCCGGGAACGCGGATGACCTTGTTCCTCGCCGGCTGCGGCATGCGCTGCCAGTACTGTCAGAACCCCGACACCTGGCGGATGCGCGACGGCATCCGCCACACCGTCGACGAGGTGATGGACCGGGTCTGCCGCTACACCACGATCATGAACGTCACCGGAGGGGGGCTGACCATCTCCGGCGGAGAGCCGTTGCTGCAGGCGAAGTTCGTGATGAACATCTTCGGCCGCTGTCGCGACCTCGGGATCGCCACCGCGCTGGACACCAACGGCCTGATGGGCGCCCGACTCAGCGACGACGATCTCGACGCCATCGACCTGGTGCTGCTCGACATCAAGTCCGGTCTCCCCGAGACCTACCGGCAGGTGACCGGCCGGCCTTTGCAGCCGACTCTGGATTTCGCCCGGCGCCTGTCGGACCACGGGAATGCGATGTGGATCCGGTTCGTGCTGGTGCCCGGCCTGACCGACGCGCCGGACAACGTCGAAGCGGTCGCCGGAATCGTCTCCTCGCTCGACGGCGTCGAGCGACTCGAGGTGCTGCCGTTCCATCAGCTGGGGCGGGAGAAGTGGGCGGCGACGGGCGAGCCGTACCTGCTCGCCCGCGCCGACCCGCCCGACGCCGCGCTCGTCGACAGAGTGAAGAGCCAGTTCGCCGCACACGGCATCACGGTGCTGTAGCACCAGTGGCCCACCCGATTCTTTCGCCATCTCGAAACATCGACGTCACGACAAGTCAATGGGCACAACCGCCCGGCGAGGTATTCTGACAGTCATGACACAAAAGCTGGATGCCGGGCTGGCGCGCCTCCACTCCCCCGCCCTGGCGCTCTTCAGGATCGTTCTCGGCCTGCTGTTCGCCCTGCACGGGTCGATGAAGCTGTTCGGCTGGCCGTCCGGTGAGCCCATCCCGGTCGGTACCTGGCCGTACTGGTGGGCCGGCCTGATCGAGCTGGTGACCGGGTTGCTGATCGCGGTCGGCCTCTTCACCCGCATCGCCGCGCTGCTCGCCTCGGGCACGATGGCGGTGGCCTACTTCTGGCAGCACTGGGGCATCGTCGGCGGCGAACTCGGGAGCTTCTGGCCCCCCGAGAACGGCGGCGAACTGCCCGTCATCTACTGCTTCGGGTTCCTGTTGCTCGCCGCCACCGGCGCCGGCGCGTTGTCGATCGACGGCATCCGCGGTGGGCGCACGTCGGCGACCGCCGGCACCTGAGCCCGCCGGAGCTAATCCGGCGCCAGATCAGCGCGGAACCGACGCATCGCGTCGATCTTGTCCGCCGTGGACGCGTCCGGCCCGCCGTAGAACATCCACGGCATCGTGACGATCCCGCTGATCCCGCCCTGCTCGGCGCGGGCGTAGTGCTCGGGGGTGAACGCGTCGGTCAACGGCGTGATCACCTCGAAACCGTCCATCCCCAGGCCGTTTTGCGCACGTAGCTTCCGCAGAGTCTCGACCCGTTCCAGGGCTTTGTCGGTGGTGATCAGGTCACCGATCCAGCCGTCGTGGCGCGCCGCGCGGCGCAGCGCGATGTCCGACAGCCCGCCGACGTAGATCGGGATGGGCGGCGGGGTGGGCTCCATCTCCAGCCGCGGAGCGGTGTAGAACTCGCCGGCGAACTCCGTCCACCCCGGCGACCACAGCGCCTGCATCAACTCGAGCATCTCGTCGGTCCGCCGGCCACGTTTCTCGAACCGCTGGCCCAGCAGCTCGAACTCCTCCCGGCACCAACCGACCCCGACGCCGAGTTCCAACCGCCCGCCGGCCAGCACCGCCGCGGTGCCGATCGACTTGGCCGCCGAGTACGGATCGCGCATCGCGGGCAGGTACACCGTCGTGACGAACCGCAGCCGGCTGGTGGCCAGCGCGATCGCACCGATCATCACCCACGGGTCGGGCCAGTCGGTGAAGGCCTCCCAGCGTCGCGCGCCGTCCTTGGTGTACGGATACGGCGTCTGCAGCGTTTCGAGGTTGACCACATGGTCCGGGATCGCCATTCCGTGGTAGCCGAGATCATCGGCAGCTCTGGCGATTTCGACGGCTTCCCGGGTGTCCAGGAACGCCGTGCTGACATAGAACCTCATCCGGCGTCGCGGGCCCACGCGGGCTTGATGAACACGCCTTCGGCTTCCACCGTGGCCCCCTCCCCGTCGAGCAGGTAACCCCGGGCGAACGTCTTGACACCTTCGGAGCGTTCGACGAAGGCCTCGGCACGCAGCGGCCCCAACGGTGTGCCGCGCAGATAGCGCAGGCTGATCGTCCCGGTGAACTTCGGTTGCCGCAGCCCCTCGCTGGCCACCTCACCGAGGATGTGGTCGAGCACCAGCGCGCAAATACCGCCGTGCACCCAGCCCGGCGGGCCCTCGTAGGCCGGCCCCAGGGTGAACTCACTCCAGCAGTTGCCGTCGGCGTCGTGCTCGATGATCATCGGCGGTGCGATCGCGTTGCGCAGTCCGACTGCGGGATTGGCCCACGACACCGGGCCGCCGGTGTCGGCGTGACGCAGCGTGGACCTGCCCTGACGGACATCGCGCTGCAGCAACGCCGTCGCGGCCTGCAGATGCCCGAGAGCCTCCTGCACCGTCGCGTCGTCGACCTCGGTATGGATACCGACGTCGATCAGGGTGCGCAGGGCGTCGGTCAACGGTCCGTAGGTTCCCCGCTGCCTGTCGTACTCGTCTGCGCTGATGACATCGAACGAGAAGTCCACCGGCTCAGCCTCCGATATCCATAGTCGGCTCAGCCTCCGAAAACCTTGCGCACGACGGCCTTGGCCCGCCGTGTCACCCGCAGATAGTTGTCCAGGAACTCCCCGCCGTCGCCGTCGGGCCAGCCCGCCGCGGTAGCCACCGCGTTGAGCAGGCGGCCCGGGCCGGGCAGCTGGTCGGTCGGCTTCCCGCGCACCAGCACCAGCGCGTTGCGCGCCCGCGTCGCGGTCAGCCAGGCGTCGCGCAGCAGTTCGATGTCACCCTCGGCGATCAGCTCGGCTGCACCGATCGCGGTCAGCGTCTCCAGCGTGGACGTGTTGTGCAACGCGGGAATCCGGTGCGCATAACGCAGCTGGAGCAGCTGCACGGTCCATTCCACATCGGCCAGCCCGCCGCGACCCAGCTTGGTGTGGGTGTTGGGGTCGGCACCGCGCGGCAGCCGTTCGGCGTCCACCCGCGCCTTGATGCGGCGGATCTCCTGCACCGCTTCGGCCGACACGCCCCCGGGCGGATACCGGGTGTCGTCGATCATCAGCAGGAACTGCTCGCCGAGCTCGACATCACCGGCCACCCGGTGCGCCCGCAGCAGCGCCTGGATCTCCCAGGACTGGGCCCACTGCGCGTAGTAGGCCCGATAGGAGGCCAGGGTGCGGACCAGCGGGCCGCTGCGACCCTCGGGACGCAGGTTGGTGTCGACCTCCAGCGGCGGGTCGGCACCGGGGGTTCCCAGACGCGAGCGCACCTGCTCGGCCACCGTGACCGACCAGCGCACCGCCGCCGATTCCTCGACGCCCTCGTTGGGTTCGCACACGAACATCACGTCGGCGTCCGACCCGTACCCGAGTTCTCGCCCGCCGAGCCGGCCCATCCCGATCACGGCGATGCGCGCCGGCGGGCCGGATTCGGGCGAGTTCGCGCGGATCACCGCGTCCAGCGCGGCCTGCAGCACCGCCACCCACACCGAGGTCAACTGTTTGCAGACGGCGGTGACGCTCATCATCCCGAGCAGGTCCGCCGAGGCGATGCGGGCCAGTTCGCGACGGCGCAACGACCGCGCCGCCGCGATCGCCCGGGTGGGGTCGCTGTGCCGGGCCGCCGAGGCCACCAGGGAGCGGGCCACACCGTCCGGGTCGGCGTCGCACAGCTTGGGGCCGTTGGGGCCGTCCGCGTAGAGCTGGATGACCTCGGGGACGTGGATCAGCAGGTCCGGGACATACGCCGAGGTGCCCAGGACGTGCATCAGCCGTTTGGCCACGGCACCCTCGTCGCGCAGGGTCGCCAGGAACCACCGGTGGTCGGCCATCGAGTCGCTGAGGCGGCGGTAGTTGAGCAGGCCCGCATCGGGATCGGGGGTGTCGGAGAGCCAGTCCAGCAGCGTCGGCAGCAGCACCCGCTGCACCCGGCCGCGGCGGCTGCCGCCGCCGGTCAGGGCGGCCAGGTGGGTCAGCGCGCTCGTCGGTCCCTCGTAGCCCAGCGCGGCCAGCTGACGTTCGGCGGCCTTGGTGTTCATGCTGGCGGCCAGGCCGACGGGAGCTTCGGTGACCGACTCCAGCAGCGGCTGGTAGAAGAGTTTGGCGTGCAGCCGCGAGACCCGGCGGCTCTGGCGGCGCAGTTCCTCGCGCAGCACCCCGAGCGCATCGTGGGTGCCGTCGGGGCGCATGTGCGCGGCGCGCGCCAGCCAGCGCATCGCCTCTTCGTCCCCGGCCTCGGGCAGCATGTGGGTGCGCTTGAGGCGCTGCAGCTGCAGCCGGTGCTCGAGCAGGCGCAGGAACTCATAGGACGCGGTCATGTTGGCGGCGTCGTCGCGGCTGACGTATCCGCCCATCCCGAGCGCGTCGAGCGCGTCCACGGTGGAGGCGACGTGCAGTGAGTCGTCGTTGCGGCCGTGCACCAGCTGCAGCAGCTGCACCGCGAACTCGACGTCGCGCAGGCCGCCGGTGCCGAGTTTGAGTTCACGCGAGCGGACCGCGGCGGGCACCAGTTCCTCGACGCGGCGGCGCATGGCCTGGACCTCGGGCACGAAATCGTCTCGTTCGCAGGCCGTCCACACCATCGGCTCGAGCGCCTCGATGTAGCGCCTGCCCAGGTCCATGTCGCCCACCGCGGGCCTGGCCTTCATCAGCGCCTGGAACTCCCAGGTCTTGGCCCACCGCTGGTAGTAGGCGATGTGGGAGTCCAGCGAGCGGACCAGCTGGCCCTGCTTGCCTTCGGGCCGCAGCGCGGCGTCCACCTCGAAGAACGCATCCGAGGCCAGGCGCATCATCTCTCCGGCGATGCGGGTGGCCAGCGCCAGGCTGCGCTGCGATCCGTCGTCGGAGACGAAGATGACGTCGACGTCGCTGACATAGTTCAGTTCCCGCGCCCCGCACTTGCCCATCGCGATGACGGCCAACGCGGGCGGGGCATCCTGGCCGCACACCGAGCGCGTCACCACGTTCAAGGCGGCACCCAGCGCCGCGTCGGCCAGGTCGGCGAGGTGCGCGCCGACCTCGGTGAACGGCACGACCGGCTCGTTCTCCACGGTCGGGGCCAGGTCCAGCGCCGCGAGCACCAGGACACGGTCGCGGTAGAGCACGCGCAGCGGCGACACCGCGGCGATCGCCGTGTCGTACCGCTCGGCTTCGGCGGTGAACAGCTCGCCGAGTTCCTCGGGTGTGGGCAGCGTGACGTTGCCGGCCAGCAGGTGCCAGCTCTGCGGATTGGCGATCAGGTGGTCGCCGAGCGCCAACGACGAACCCAGCACCGCGAACAGCCGCCCGCGCAGGCCGCGATCCTTGAGCAGGGCGCCGTCGAGCTCATCCCATCCGGAGCCCAGCGCCTCGGCCAGGCGGACGACCGCGCGCAGCGCGGTGTCGGCGTCGGGTGCGCGCGACAGCGACCACAGCAGTTCGATGTGCGCATCGGTGTTCCACCCGAGCTGGTCGAGGTCGACGTGTGCCGTCGGCCCCACCAGTCCGAGCCGCCCGACGCCGGGCAACTTGGGACGCTGCGTCGCGGGTTTGGCCACGCCTAGGAATGTAGTGCAGTCCTCCGCCGGGGCTGCCGAGGCTTCGGCGAAACGGCTACAGCGACAGGTAGGTCTTCAGCTCGAACGGGGTGACGTGGCTGCGGTAGTTCTCCCACTCGGTGCGCTTGTTGCGCAGGAAGAAGTCGAAGACGTGCTCGCCGAGCGCCTCGGCGACCAACTCCGAATTCTCCATCTCGGACAGCGCGACACCCAGGCTGCCGGGCAGTTCCTTGTAGCCCAGGGCGCGGCGCTCCTCCGAGGTGAGGCTCCACAGGTTGTCCTCGGCCTGCGGCCCCAGGGTGTAGCCCTTCTCCACACCGCGCAGCCCGGCGGCCAGCAGGACGGCGAAGGTCAGGTAGGGGTTGCACGCCGAATCGGGGCTGCGCACCTCGATCCGCCGCGACGACGCCTTGTGCGGCGTGTACATCGGCACCCGCACCAGCGCCGAACGGTTGGCCGCCCCCCAGGAGGCGGCCGTCGGCGCCTCGCCACCGTGGACCAGCCGCTTGTAGGAGTTCACCCACTGGTTGGTGACCGCGCTGATCTCGGTGGCATGCTCGAGAATGCCTGCTATGAAGGACTTTCCGACCTCGGAGAGCTGCAGGGGATCCTCGGGGCTGTGGAAGGCGTTGTTCTCGCCCTCGAACAGGCTCATGTGGGTGTGCATCGCCGAGCCCGGGTGCTGGGCGAACGGCTTGGGCATGAAGGATGCCTGGACGCCGTCGCCGAGTGCGACCTCCTTGACGATGTAGCGGAAGGTCATCACGTTGTCGGCCATCGACAGCGCGTCGGCGTAGCGCAGGTCGATCTCCTGCTGGCCCGGTGCACCCTCGTGGTGGCTGAACTCGACCGAGATGCCCATCTGCTCGAGCGCGTCGATGGCGTGGCGGCGGAAGTTGGGGGCCGAGTCGTGCACGGCCTGGTCGAAGTAGCCGCCGCTGTCTGCGGGCACCGGCTCGGTGCCGTCGTGCGGCCCGTGCTTGAGCAGGAAGAACTCGATCTCGGGGTGCACGTAGCAGGAGAAGCCCAGATCGCTGGCCCTGGACAGCTGGCGGCGCAGCACGTGCCGGGAGTCGGCCCACGACGGGGACCCGTCGGGCATGGTGATGTCGCAGAACATCCGCGCCGAGTGGTGTTCGCCGGCGCTGCTGGTCCAGGGCAGAACCTGGAACGTCGAGGGATCGGGACGGGCCACCATGTCGGCCTCGGAGACCCGGGCGAAGCCCTCGATCGCCGAACCGTCGAAACCGATGCCCTCCTCGAACGCGCCCTCCAGCTCGGCAGGCGCGATGGCCACGGACTTGAGGAATCCGAGCACGTCGGTGAACCACAGCCGGACGAAGCGGATGTCGCGCTCCTCTAGCGTGCGCAGCACGAATTCCTTCTGCCGATCCATGCCCGCAGCGTAGGTTCCGCCTGTTAAATCCGTGTTACGTCCGTTCGTCCCGGTCCAAGGATTCGGTTACGTCTGAGCAGGCAGCGTCGCATGAGACTCCGGGAGGTGCGAAGACGCCCATGGACAGCGCTCGGCACCCGCTGACACCCGACGAGTTCCACACCATATACAGCAAAGTTCCGCGGCTGACCGTCGAGGTGGTCGTCCGGTCTGAGGCCGGCGTCCTGCTGACACTGCGCAGCATCGAGCCCTGCTCCGGGTTGTGGCACTTACCTGGGGGGACGGTCCGCTTCGCCGAACCTCTGATCGACGCGGTGCGCCGTATCGCCAAGCGCGAGCTGGGCATCGAGGTCGGCGCCGCCCACGCCCTCGGCTACATCGAGTACCCCAGCCATTACGAGAACGGGCTGGACTGCCCGGTCGGGATCGTCTTCGAGGTCGACGACTACCGCGGCCCCGTCGAGCCCAACGACGAGGCCGACCAGGTCGGCTGGTTCACCGAGTTGCCCAGACAGATGCACACCGAGCAGTCCGATTTCCTGCGCTCGGCGGTGCCGGGCCGGTTCGGGTGATCGCGGCGACGAACCGCTAGCACCACAGATCGGCCGGCGGCAGCACCGAGTCGATGAGGAAGTCGACGATGGCGGTGTCGACGCAGGCGTCGCCGTTGAACACCACCGTGTGCTGGGCCCCGTCGAAGCTGATCAGCGACGCCTCCATCTGGCGCGCCAGCGCCACCCCCGATTCGTACGGGGTGGCCGGGTCACCGGTGGTGGACACCACGACGACCTTGCCGGGCCCCGGTGAGGTCGCCGGGGCGGCCTGTGTCGTGGGGGGCACCGGCCACAGCGCGCACTCGTCGCGCGGGGCGTAGCCGGTGAAGGAGCCGTAGGACGTGAACGGCGACACCTCGCGGATGCGCCGGTCCGCCTCAGCCCACACCGCCGGGTCATTCGGATAGACCGCGTCGACGCAGCGAATGGCGGTGAAGGCGTCCTGGCGGTTCTGATAGTGCCCGGTCGCGTCGCGGCGCTGGTAGTCGTCGGCGAGCAGCAGCAGGTCGATCGGGTCGGTGCCGCGCTGCAGCCCGAGTAGGCCGCTGGTCAGGTAGGTCCAGAAGCGCGGGGAGTACAGCGCGCTGACCGTGCCGGTGATGGCGTCCTGGTAGCTCAGCGGCCGCGGGTCCGACGTGGGCGCCGGGTTGGTGACCAGGGGGTCGACCAGTTCCCGGAACCGGGCGACCGACTGGGCCGGGTCGGTGCCCAACGGGCACCCGGGCGACTGGGCGCAGTCCGCGGCGTACTTGTCGAAGGCGCGCTGGAAGCCGGCCATCTGGTTGACGCTCTTGGTGATCGGGTCCAGGCTCGGGTCGATCGCACCGTCGAGCACCATCGCCCGCACCCGCTCGGGGTAGCGCTCGGCGTAGGCGGCGCCGAGTTGGGTGCCGTAGGAGAAGCCGAGGTAGTTGAGCTGCTCATCCCCCAGCGCGGCCCGCACCGCGTCCATGTCGCGCACTGCCGGTGCGGTGCCGACGTTGGCGAGATAGTCCGCACCCATGCGGTCCAGGCACTGTGCGGCGAACTCACGGTTGAGGTCCTCGATGTGGGCCACGCCGGCCGGGCTGTAGTCGGCCATCGGCTCGGTCCGGTCGGCGTCGAACTCGGCATCGGTTCGGCAGCGCAACTGCGGCGTCGAATGCCCCACCCCGCGCGGATCGATGCCCACCAGGTCGAAGCGCTCGGTGATCGGGCTGCCCGCCAGCGCCGCGGCCATCCCGGCGACGGTGTCGACCGCCGACGCGCCGGGCCCGCCGGGGTTGACGACGAGCATGCCGATCTTCGGCCCGGCGGCGGGAACCCTGATGACCGCCAATTGCGCCTGCGCCCCTTCGGGATTGGCGTAGTCGACCGGGACGGCAACCGTCGCGCACTCGGCGGTGGGCACCCGGGAGACGTCGCCCACCCAGTCGGCGCACGAGCGCCATGCCGGCTGCGGGGCGGCGCCGGCCGGCGCAGACAGCACCGACGCCGCGACGACGAACGCCATCGTCAGCCAGCCCACCCGCCACATGGCAGCCATCGTGACATGCGACCCGGACACGGGTCTTCCCCTGGAGCGCAACGGTGACCGGGCCGTTATCCGGCGTCGAGCTCGTAGGTCAGCCACGTCGACCTCTCGGCGCCCAGAGAGTCGTAAAGGCGTTGCGCCGTCGTGTTGTCCGGGGCGGTCTCCCACACCAGCTTGGCCGCTCCGCGCTCGCGGGTCCGCTGCACAGCGGCGGTGATCAGCGACCGCCCCGTGCCGGCCCCGCGCGCCCGCGGTGCGACGAACAGGTCGTTGAGCACGCCGACACGCGCGGCGTACAGGGTCTGCCATGACCAGAAGATCGTCGCGAAGCCCACCGGTGTTGCATCGGGGTCGCGCGCGATGAGCTGAACCCCTTCGGAGGGGTCGGCGATCAGCGACCGCGACATCGCGACAAGGTTCTCCTCGGCGGGCTGCACCCGATAGAAGTCGCAGTAGGCCCGCATCATCGGCATCAACTCGGGCAGGTCTGCTTCGACGACGTCGGAGACGGTCAGCATCGAGTGCCGGCGGGCGGGACCGTCACGTCGATGAGATAGTTCGCCGCGATCTCGTCGATGCAGCTGTCGCCCTGCAACACCACGGTGTGCTGAGTGCCCTCGTAGGTCACCAACGTGCCGCCGAGCTGCTCGGCCAGATCCACCCCGGCCTGGTAGGGGGTGGCCGGATCGTTGGTGGTGGACACCACCAGAATCGGCGGCAGGCCACTGACCTCGAGCTCGTGCGGGCTGCTGGTCGGCGGCACCGGCCAGAATCCGCACGTCGACATCGGCGCGTAGCCGGTGAACTCGCCGTAGCTCATGAACGGCGCGGCATCGCGCAGCCGACGGTCCAGCTCGACGATCTTCTCGCGGTCGGTGATGGCCGGCTTGTCCACACAGTTGACCGCCACCCGCGCATCGGTCGAATTGTTGTAGTGCCCGTCCGCGTCGCGACCCATGTACAGGTCGGACAGCGTGAGCATGGTGTCACCGCGCCCTTCCTGCAGCTCTTCGAGCCCCTGGGTGAGGTGGCGCCACAGGCTCGGCGAGTAGAGCGGCAGGATCGTGCCGACGATGGCGTCGTTGTAGCTCAGCCCGCGCGGGTCGGTGGTGTCGGCCGGGTCGTCGACCAGCGGATCGACCAGGGAGTGGTAGACGTCGACGGCCTTGTCCGGGTCGGTGCCCAGCGGGCAGTCCGGGCTCTGTGCGCAGTCGGCGGCGTAGTCGTCGAACGCCTGCTGGAAGGCCGCCGCCTGGCGGACGTCGGCTTCGATCGGATCGGCGTTGGGGTCCACCGCGCCGTCGAGGATCATCGCCCGCACCCGCTCCGGGTACTCCTCGGCGTAGCCGGCGCCGATCCGGGTGCCGTAGGAGTAGCCGAGATAGGTCAGCTTCTCGTCGCCGAGCGCGGCCCGTATCGCGTCGAGATCCTTGATCACGCTGGAGGTTCCGACGTTGGCGAGGAAGTCCTTGCCCATCTTCTCCACACAGCGGTCGACGAACTCCTTGGTCTGCTGCTCGATGTGTGCCACACCCTCGGGCGTGTACTCCACCACGTTGTCGGCGCGCAGCCGATCGTTGTCCTCGTCGCTGTTGCACCACAGCGCCGGCGTCGAGTTCGCCACCCCGCGCGGGTCGAATCCCACCAGATCGAAACGCTCACGCACCGATTCCGGCAGCGTCGCGGCCATCGACGCGGCGGCCTTGACCCCGGACTCCCCCGGTCCGCCGGGGTTGATCACCAGCGAGCCGATCCTGTCGCCGGTGGCGGGGAACCGCATCATCGCGATCTGGGCGACCTCACCGTTGGGGTCCTCGGCGTTGTCCCAGTTGACCGGCACCGACAGCAGCCCGCACTCGGCACCGGGCGGGATGCGGGACTCGTCCGACGAGCCGACCTGACACGGAGCCCACTCGATCGGCGTGCCCGGCCTGGGCACCGCGATCCGCGCGCGGCCTTCCACCACCGTGCTGCAGCCGGCAACCAGCAACGCCGCGGTGATCAGTGCGAAACCGGATCGAACGACCCCGGTGGTGAGCCTCATGGCACCACATGCTGCCATGAACCCACATCAGCCCTGGCGAGGCGGCTATCGAGTCGCGTCGAGCAGCTCGCCGAGGGCCACTTCGAAGTCGTCGGCCATGTCCCAGAGGTCGGGCAGCAGCTCCGGGCAGGACACGATCCCGACGTCGAGGTTCCCCGACAGCGACATCACCGTCATGTTCAGCCCCGAGCCGTGGAAGACCGGGCCGAGCGGGTACATCCCGGTGACCTCGCACCCCAGCAGGTACAGCGGTACCTGGGGTCCGGGGACGTTGGACACGACGAGGTTGTGCACCGGCCTGGCGCCGGACAGCCGGCTGCTGGCGTAGACGCGCATCGCCGCGCCGAACACCGCCGGGGCGGCGAACTGGGTCCAGTCCTGCAACAGCGTCGCCGCGATCGCCGAACTGTGCTGTTTGGCAACGGAGTTGGCTGCTGCGATGGCCTTCAGACGTTCGGCGGGGTCCTCGATGCTGGTCTCCAGCCGGGAGAACATCCCCGACACCTGGTTGCGGCCGGGGCGGTCCGACTTGTCGTGCACCGACACCGGCACCATCGCGACCAGCGAGTTCGCCGGCAGCTCGCCGCGGTCGAGGAGGAACTTGCGCAGCACACCCGACACCAGTGCCATCACCACGTCGTTGACCTTGACACCGAAGTGGTTCTTGACCGTCTTGACGTCCTCGAGGTCGAGCTGGGCGAACGCCACGTTGCGGTGCCCGGTCACGTTGGCGTTGAAAGCGGTCTGCGGCGCGGCGAACGGGGGCGCCATCGCCAGGCCGTTGCGGGCCCGCTTGACGGTGTCGACGACCGAGGACACCGTCGTCGGCACGACGTTGGCCAGCTTCAGCGGCCGTGCCGCAAACCGGACGGCACCGCTGATCGCGATCTCGAGGTCGCTGCCGTCCCCGGACCCGGCCACCGGGTCCGGCGGCGGCGCATCCGGCTCGGTGGTGCACAGCTTGGACATCAGGTTCGCCCCGGTGACGCCGTCGACGGCGGCGTGGTGCACCTTGGTCATGACCGCGATGCGGCCACCGTTGTGCGCGTCGGTTCCGGCGACGTTCTCGATCACCCACATCTCCCACAGCGGTCGGGTGCGGTCGAGCGGAAGCGAAGCGATGTGCCCGGCGATCTCGGCCAGCTCGGTGCGCCCGCCCGGGGACGGCAGCCCGATGCGGTGCAGGTGGCGGTCGACGTCGAAGTCCTTGTCCTCCACCCACACCGGGTGATCGAGGTTGAATCGGTTGTCGGCCACCTTGTCCCGGAACTCCGGCATCGCCTTGATCCGCAGGGTCAGTCCGTCACGCAGCCGGTCGAAGGTGTAGCCGCCCGGCATCGTCGCCGTGTCGAGTTCGAGGATCGAGCACACGTGCAGCGGCTGTGCGGCCGACTCCAGATACAGGAAACTTGCGTCGAGCCCGCTGAGCCTTTGCATGCCGCCGATGTTAGGCGGGTCCGGTGCCGGTGTGAGCGATTCCACTTAACGCGCCGTTCAACTTCTGGTGACGTGGTGGCAGACTGAAGACGTCAGCGAAACCCGGGGACCACTTCTTTCGGCCTCGAGGATTCGAACGACCCACCCGATGAGGGGACAACGATGTCTGAGCAGACCGTCTACGGTGCTGTCGCCGATTCGACCGATGCGCGCCCTGCCGCCCCGCGGACGAAGGTTCGCACCCACCATTTGCACAAGTGGAAGGCCGAAGGCCACAAGTGGGCCATGCTGACGGCCTACGACTACTCCACCGCCTCGGTGTTCGACCAGGCCGAAATCCCGGTCCTGCTGGTCGGCGATTCGGCCGCCAACGTCGTCTACGGCTACGACACCACCGTTCCGGTGACGATCGACGAGCTGATCCCGCTGGTACGCGGCGTGGTGCGGGGCGCACCGCACGCGCTGGTGGTGGCCGACCTGCCGTTCGGCAGCTACGAGGGCGGGCCGGCTCAGGCCCTGGAGACCGCGACGCGCTTCCTCAAGGAGACCGGCGCCCACGCGGTGAAGCTCGAGGGCGGCGAGCGCGTCGCGGATCAGATCGCCGCGGTGAGCGCGGCCGGTATCCCGGTGATGGCGCACATCGGCTTCACCCCGCAGAGCGTCAACGGCCTCGGCGGCTTCCGGGTGCAGGGCCGCGGCGATGCCGCCGAGCAGACCATTCACGACGCGATCGCGGTCCAGGAGGCGGGCGCGTTCGCGGTGGTGATGGAGATGGTCCCGGCGGAGCTGGCCACCCAGATCACCGGCAAGCTGACCATCCCGACCGTCGGTATCGGCGCCGGCCCCAACTGCGATGCGCAGGTGCTGGTGTGGCAGGACATGGCCGGCATGACCACCGGTAAGACCGCGAAGTTCGTCAAGCGGTTCGGCGCCGTGGGTGACGAATTGCGCCGCGCGGCAAGCGACTACGCCAGCGAGGTGGCGACCGGGACGTTCCCGGCCGAAGAGCACTCGTTTTAGCCGAACTCGGCTTTGCGTTTGGCCAGGAACGCGTCGACGCCTTCGCGTCCCTCGGCGGACTCGGCTCGCTCGGCGATCAGCCGTGATTCGAGTTCCATCTGCTCTTCGAGCCCGTTGCCGAAGGTGCCCAGCAGCAGCGTCTTGACCCCGCCGTTGGATCCCGCGGCGGTCGCGGCCATCTGGGTGGCCAGTTCGTCGGCGCGCGAGCTCAGTCCCTCGTCGTCCACCACCTCGGTGACCAGACCCCACTGCAACGCGTCCTGAGCCGACAGGGTGCGGTTGGTCAGCATCAGCTGCTTGGTCTTGGCCATCCCGATCAGGCGGGGCAGGTAGTACGACGAGCTGCCGTCGGGGCTGAGCCCGACGCGGGTGTAGGCCATGGTGAACGACGCCGATTCGGCGGCCAGGACGAGGTCGCCGGTGACGGCCAGCGAGAAGCCCGCACCCGCGGCGGTGCCGTTGACCGCGGTGATCACCACCGCATCCATCCGCGCGAACGTCGAGATCGCGCGGTGCAGATTGTCGGCCACTCCCTTGATCTGCGCTCCCCGGCTCTCCGCGGCCGCGAATTCCTTCAGATCGCCGCCCGCACAGAAGAACCGCCCGGCGCCGGTGACCACCACGACCTTGGTGCCCGGACGGTCGCAGCGCGCCGCGGCGTGGGCGAGTTCGCCGGTCAGCGCGGCGTTCATACCGTTGGCCGCGTCGGGACGGTTCAGCGTGATCCGGGCGATGGGACCGGCCTGCTCGAAGGCGATGGTCTGGTAGTCACTCACAGCCAAAACTGTAATGCCCGGTCTGCCGGCGGCCTCGCCCGCGGGGTCCCGGGTTAACCCCGATGTGGCACGCTATGGGTCCCCACCCGCCCTCGACAAAGGTGACCATGGCCGCCAAATCCCGCGAAACCTCCAGGTACACGGAGACCGAGCGCAAGTTCGACGTGGTCGAGTCCACCGTGACGCCGTCGTTCGAGGGTCTGTCCTCGATCGCCCGGGTCGAGCGCGCGCCGGCACAGGCGCTGGATGCCGTCTACTTCGACACTCCGGGCCGGGATCTGGCCCGCCACAGGATCACGCTGCGGCGACGGACGGGCGGGTCCGACGCCGGCTGGCATCTGAAACTGCCCGCCGGCGCCGACACCCGCACCGAGGTGCGGGCACCGTTGGACGGTGACGAGGTTCCCGACGCCCTGCGCGACGTGGTGCTGGCGATCGTGCGGGATCGCCCGCTGTCACCGGTGGCGCGGATCAGCACCTCACGCAGCATCGAGATGCTCTACGGGCCCGACGGCGGCGCGGTCGCCGAGTTCTGCGACGACCAGGTCACCGCGAGCGCCGAGGGCGGCGACGAAGTGCAGTGGCGGGAGTGGGAACTCGAGCTGGCCGAGGGGGCTGACCCCGCGCTGCTGGATCGGCTGTCCAACCGGCTCTTCGACGCCGGGGCGCTGCCGGCCGGGCACGGCTCGAAGCTGGCCCGGGTGCTCGACTCGGGTCCGACGGGCGAGGGCCCGCCGCCGGTGTCGTCGGATCCGTTGCACCGCGCCGTGGCCGGTCATGTCGGCGAGCTCCTGGAATGGGACCGTGCGGTGCGCTCCGACGTGTACGACTCGGTGCACCAGATGCGGGTGACGACGCGCAAGATCCGCAGTCTGCTGCAGTCCGCGGAAGGCTCGTTCGGCATCTCCGACGACGACTGGGTGCTCGCCGAGCTGCGCGAGCTCGCCGCGGTCCTGGGTGTGGCGCGGGACGCCGAGGTGCTCGCCGAGCGCTACGAGCGCGCCCTGGATGCGCTGCCGCCGGCCAATGTTCGTGGGCCGGTGCGCGAACGACTGGTCGACGGCGCCAAGAAGCGCTACCACACCGGCTGGAAACGGTCGCTGACGGCGATGCGGTCGCAACGCTATTTCCGCCTGCTCGACGCGTTGGAGGCGCTGACCGCCGCCGAGCCTCCCGCGCAGGCTCCCGGTGAACAGCGCCCCGCCGACTTGACGATCGACTCGGCCTACAGCCGGGTCCGGAAGGCCGCCAAGGCCGCCCGCGCGGCCGCCGCCGATCCCGACGTCGACGGCGACGAGGTCCTGCACCGGATCCGTAAGCGGGCCAAACAGCTCCGCTACACCGCGGCGGCCACCGGCCAGAACAAGGTGGCCGACCGGGCCAAGGTGATCCAGACGCTGCTCGGCGACCATCAGGACAGCGTGGTGAGCCGTTCGCACCTGAGCCGGCAGGCCGACATCGCCCACGCCGGCGGGGAGGACACGTTCACCTACGGCCTGCTCTATCAGCAGGAGGATGACCTCGCGCGGCAGTGCGAAGCCCAGATCGAAGACGCGCTCAAGGACCTGGACAAGACCGTCCGCACCTCCGCGAAGGGCGGATGAGCTGGCCTGTAAGCCGGATTCTGTTCCTCGCCGCCGCGAGAGACCACGGCGGCGAGGCGGCGACCATCCATCTGGACACACCGTTGCCGGGTGCCTCGAGCGGCCTACCCGCAGGCTCGGGCGAGCTACCCTCGGGCGCCTGCGCGACCGCAACCAGGTTGCGGCCTTCTTGGCCTTGCTTCGGGTGGGGTTTGCCTAGCCACCCCGGTCACCCGGGGTGCTGGTGCGCTCTTACCGCACCGTTTCACCCTTACCACCACGAGGGTGGCGGTCTGTTTTCTGTGGCACTTTCCCGCGAGTCGCCTCGGATTGCCGTTAGCAATCACCCTGCTCTGTGAAGTCCGGACTTTCCTCGACACCCGAGGGGTGCCGCGGCCGCCCGGCCAGCTCATCCGCTCTAACAAGGTACTGGTTGCGACGGCTATTCCGAAAACGGATGCTGCCCTCGGTTGAGTTCACGTTCGGCCCTGACCCGCGCGGCGGCCTCGGCAGCCCGGGTGCGTTGCCGACGGGGCATCATCGCGGTGCGCCCCGGACCGGGCGGAGCGTTCGCTGACGGCCGGGGCAGGTCAGCGGAGGTGATATCCCAGGCCGGGAAGTACAACCGGCTGCCGGGCCGGGTCATATAGCTACGCCCGTCGGGCGCGGTCCAGATGACGGTGCCGTCCGGGCATTGCACGTCACGCCAGCCGCCGGGCCCGCCGTAGAAGGTCTTCATTAGATGATGAGTTCGGCACTTGCAGTGCAGGTTCGAGGGGTGCGTGGGACCCGCCGGCCAGGGGGTCACGTGGTCGATGTCGCAGCGCTCGGCAGGCACATCACAGCCGGGGAACCGGCAGAACAGGTCACGCGCCCGGATGAACTCGGCCAGCCTGGTCGAGGGCCGGTAGCCCGGCTCGGCCTCGGTGCCGGGCGGCGCCAACGGTGCGATCGTGGCCCCGCCCCGAATCGCCTCGGCCAACGCCACCGCGGGCAGGGCGCCCTTTCCCGCCAGCAGCGCGGTCCCGCGCCGACGCACAGCGGGCGCGTCCTTCTCGGCGGCGATAACCGCGCGGGCGTCGTCCACCGCGGCCCGGTCCGCGATCACCCGGATCACCACGTTCGAGGAAGGCTGCTCACCGGCGGAAGGACAGTGCGGGTCACCGCACCGGCAGACCAGCCGGTCATTGTCGTTGGCCAAAGCCCCCAGAGCGTCGGCGCGGCGCTCACCGCTGGAGCGGGGATCGGCGTCGCAGACCTGACGTGTCATCGCGGTGACCTTGCGGTCGAGCACGGCGGCGTCGGTGGCCGACAGTCGCCCCCAGATCGCGGTGACCTCGTCGGCGTCGTCGCAGGCCCCGATGTTCAGTTCCCGGGTGCGGAGGCGGTCTCGGCTCCGGCGCACCGCGTCAGGATCATGGGCGGCGATGACCGCGTCGATCGCCGTCTGCAGCTTGGTCTGCGAAAGCGGGCCGAATCGCGCTGCGGCAGCGGCCAACTGGGTGTCGACCACGGCGATCAGTTCGTCGCTGTCGATCAGGTTGGTGCGCCAGGTGAGCTGCGAGACCAGCCGGGCGTCGATGTCGCCACGGCGGAACAGTTCGGCGACCGCGGGGAGCCGATCGCGCAACGCGACCGCCTGGTGCATCTGACCCGAGGCCCGGCGGTGGCCGATGTTCAGCGCGGCACCGACCCGCGCGGCGGTGCCGTCCCACGGATCGAACGCCCAGCGGCCTCGCTCGTCGTCCTCGTCGACGGTGCGGTGTACCAGTTCGGCGATGGCGGCCAGCCGACGCGCCGCGATGACCGCCTCCTGCCGGCGCAGGTCCTCGATCGTGCCCACCAACGCGTCATCGGCGACGCCGGCGAACATCGACTCGAACATGTGTTCGACACTACCGCGCTGGACCGACATTTTCGGCGTGCGGTCGTGCATCGAGTGCGGTGTCCACCACAGTTCACCGAAACGCGTGCGGATGCGCCTGCGGGTGGATCTACTGTGCGGTGCGTTCGCGTGACGCGACGCCCGGCGGCGCCGGTGCACGACGATCAGCGGTGCCCCAGCCAGTCATGAAAGTGACCGCGAAGGAGCCCGGAATGTCCGATCCGACCAACCCCTACGGCGGCCGTCCGGGTGGCGGGATCAGCCTGCCCGACTATTTCCGGCCGTGGCCTGCGATCACCAACCGCAACATGTTCCTGCCGGGCACCGAGGTGCTGCCCGAGCACGAGATGCGGGTGACGTTTCTGGGCAGCTCGCCGTGGCCGCCCAACGGGCTGCAGAAGGGGACGTCGATGCTCGTCGAGCTGGGTAACGGCACCGACCAGCCGCGGCGCTTCTTCTTCGACCTGGGCAACGGCAGCGTCGGGCATGCGATCGCGCTGCAGGTGCCCGCAGCGCTGATCAACGACATCTTCATCAGCCATCTGCACACCGACCACTTCGCCGACCTGCCCTACATGTATCCGTTCCGGGCGTTCTCCGGCGGTTTCGAACCACTTCGCGTGTACGGTCCGTCCGGCCGTACGCCGGAGCTGGGCACCGCGGCGATGATCGAGAACATGCGCAGGATGAATCGCTGGCACGAGGAGAACTTCAACGCAATCCCGGTGGGTGACGGGCTCGAGATCGACGTGCACGAGTTCGACTGGACCGAGCGCAACGGCGTCTGCTACCAGCGCGACGGGGTCACCGTCCGACACTGGCCGCGCTCACATGTCAAGGACGGCGCCTCGGCCTACCGGCTGGACTGGGAGGACGCCGGGCTGTCGTTCGTCTGGACGGGTGACGGGCGGCCCGATGAGCTGTCGGTGCAGTACGGCGCGGGCGCCGACCTGTTCGTCACCGAAGGAACCATCGACACCCCCTGGCTCACCGGGCTCAAGGTGGGCGCCCCGGCCAAGCTGTGGGAGTACTCGATGGACATCTTCCACACCCCGTACTACGCGGCGGGCTACATGTTCGCCCAGGCTCAGCCGCGGATGGCGGCGGTCTGTCACTTCGAGTGGAGCGACGACGCGCTGATGGCCGAATCCGTGGCCGAGATCCGATCCCACTGGGACGGGCTGTTCATGTTCGGGTTCGACCTCAACGTCGTCAACATCACCAAGGACGCCATCTGGTCGCGCCAGGCCGTCCTGCCCAACGGCGCCGCACCCGCCTCGATGGACCCCCGCTGGTTCATCGGTTCCGGCGAGCCGCTGCCGGAGTCGATCGCCTTGCCCACCCCGCGCAGCCCGCGGGAGGATCAGCAGCAGCAGTTCGTCCGTGATCTGGAGATCGATCCGGAGAAGTACTATCCGCGCGACGCCGTGCGGGCTCCGACGCAGTCGTGGCCGGGAGTCACGATCAACCCCCGGGAGATGCTGGCCCAGCGGGGGATCGAGCTCGACCCGCAGTGGCGCAAACCCTGATGGATCCCGACGCCCGGCTGCTGGCGCCGGCTCCGCGCACCCCGGCGGCCCCGAGCCGCGGACCGGTGCCGGTGACGCTGCTGACCGGGTTCCTCGGCGCCGGCAAGACCACCCTGCTCAACCGGATCCTGACCGGGAGCCACGGGCTGCGGGTCGGGGTGCTGGTCAACGATTTCGGGGCGGTCAACATCGATGCGGCACTGGTGAGCAGCGTCGAGGAGAACACCGTCAGCTTGGCCAACGGGTGCGTGTGCTGTGAGATCCGCGACGACCTCGTGGCATCCGTCGAAGGCCTGCTCGATCGGCCCGAAGCGGTCGACTACGTGATCCTGGAGGCCAGCGGGATCGCCGACCCGGCGGGCATCGTGATGACGTTCCTCGACGCCCGGTATGCCGGGTTGCTGCACATCGACAGCGTCATCTGCCTCGTCGATGCCGACGGGGTGTTCCGGCACGGTGACGACGACCGGCTCACTGCGCTGAAGCTGCGCCAGATCGCCTTCGCCGACCTGGTCGTGCTCAACAAGACCGACCTCGTCGCCGACGTCCACGTCGAGGTGATCCGCGACTGGATCGACCTGCACATCAAGCGGATCCGCATCATCGAGGCCGTGCGGGGCGACGTCGCGCTGGACGTGCTGCTGGGGGCGGGTCGGTTCGATCCGGCAGGCATCCCGGCCCTGCCCGGCGGGGCCCCGGAGCGTGCCGGTCCCCCGCTGGAGCGGTGGAGCCACCGCACCCGGGACCGGTTTTCCCGCGCGGCGCTGCAGCGCATGGTGAGCCGGGAACTTCCCGCCTCGGTGTACCGATGCAAGGGCATCATCTACATCACCGACTCCGAGCAGCCGCACTCCCTTCAGGTCGTCGGCCGGCGCTGCGACCTCACTCCTGTCGAACTCGACCGGCCGGCGTCGGAGCAGACCAGTGCGGTCGTGGCGATCGGCAGCCGTATCGACCCAGCAGAGCTGCACCGCCTCTTCCAGATGTGCGTCGTGACCGCCGTGGCCCCACCGGTGGCGCACCCCGGCCCGCACTGAACGCGCGGGGTCACCGGGCATCCGGTCGGGACCGGGGCAACCGGACGGCGCGCGTGAGAAAATCGAACTGCGTCGGCGATGCCGCAGTACCCGTTGTTGCCTGCCACCCGAGGAGTGCGCCGTGGGTGACCGCATCGATGCTTCCGCCCTGGTCCTCGACCGCGGCGACGAGGTCCGCCACCGCCTGCGACGTTCCGTGGCGGTGCTGCGCCAGATGGTCGAGTGCGGGATGTTCGCCGGACACGAGGACTCCATGGGCATGGAGGTCGAGCTCGACCTCGTCGACCCGCTGGGGCGGCCGCGGCTGATCAACGACGCGGTTCTGGAGCGGTTGAACCGCGCGGACATGAAGCATGAACTCGGGCAGTTCAACGTCGAGTTCAACTTCGCGCCGCACCGGCTGCACGGCGGGGTGCTGCGGGACAGCCACCGGATCCTGTCCGAGGTGCTCGCCACCTCGGCCGGCCGGATCGCCCCGCTGGGCGCCAGGCTGCTGTCCGTCGGCACACTGCCCACCGCCAGCGCCGATCATGTGACCGTGGAGCGGCTGTCGAGCAACCCGCGCTACGCACTGATGAGCCGGCGCATCCGGGCCCTGCGGCACCGGCCGCTGCGGGTGCACATCGCCGACGGCACCGAACCCCTGGACTTCGCGCCCGACTCGGTGACCCCGGAAGCCTGCGCGACCAGCCTGCAGCTGCACCTGCGGGTGACTCCCGCACAGTTCCCGGACTACTACAACGCAGCCCAGCTGATCGCCGGGGCCCAGGTGGCGGTCGCGGCCAATTCGCCGTTCCTGCTCACCGCACAGGCCTGGCAGGAGTCCCGGATCCCGTTGCTGGAACAGCTCTTCGACACTCGTCGTCCCGGTGAGGTCAAGGCCCACGCGGCGGCCCGGGTCGAGCTCGGCGAGGGCTGGGTGCGCGACCCGGTGCAGCTGTTCGACGACCTGGTCGGCATCTACCCGCCCCTGTTCCCGACGCTGGACGACGAGGACCCGGATGCGTGCTTCTCTGCCGGCCAGGTCCCGGCGCTGCATGAGCTGCGATTGCACAACGGCACGATCTGGTGGTGGAACCGCCCGGTGTATGACGTGCAGGAGGACGGCCCGCAGCTGCGCATCGAGAACCGGGTGTTGCCCAGCGGCCCCACCGCCGTCGACATGATCGCCAACGCCGCCTTCTACTACGGCCTGGTCCGCGCGGTGGTCGACGGCGGTGACACCCCGTGGCGGCGCATCCCTTTCGCGCAGGCGGCGAGCGATCTGCATCGCGCGGCGCGGGACGGGCTGACGGCGCGGCTGAGTTGGCTGGGTTCCGAGCACGACGTCGAGCGGCTGGTGCGGGACACGTTGTTGCCGGCCGCTGCGGCCGGACTCGACGCCTGGGGTGTCGACGGGGCCGATCGCGACCACTACCTGGGGGTGATCGAGCAGCGGGTCCGGCTCGGGCGCACCGGCGCCGCCTGGCAGACCGAGACGGTGCGCCGCCTGCAGGAGCGCGGCGCTGCCCGCATCACCGCGCTGCACGAGATGACCCGCCGCTATGTGGAGAACGGCCACACCGGCGCGCCGGTGCACGAATGGTCGCTACCGTGAGCGGCGCAGCTCGATCACGTTGTCGGTGAGCACCGCCGACTGCCCGTCCGGGCCGACCGCTTCCCGGTCCACCGCCTCGGCGCGCAACCGGTCGAACTGCCCGCCGCCGAGGTCGATCGCGTCGACGACCTCGCCGGCGGTGGGGAATTCGTGGTCGTGTGCGGCGAGATCCGCCCAGGGCGGCGCAGCGGCGTGATCGACGATGAGCAGCGTCCCGCCCGGTGCCACAGCGCGTGCCGCGCGGGCGAAGATCCGGTCCCGGTCGAGGTGCACCATCGAGTGCAGGAACTGCGCCGACACCAGGTCGAACTGACCTTGCGGGAAGTCCTCGGGCAGGTTCGTCTGCGCGAAGCTCACCCGGTCGGCGAGCCCTCGCGCAGCTGCTTCGGCGCGGGCCCGGCCCACCGCGGTCTCGGAGATGTCCACACCGAGCACCTCCCAGCCGTTCTCAGCGAGCCATATCGCGTCGGCGCCCTCACCGCACCCGAGGTCGAGCGCCCGTCCCGGCGGGAGCTGCCGGGCGACGTCGGCGAGGCGGGCGTTGACCCGTCCGCTCCAGATCCGGTCGCGCTCTCGGTAGCGGCTCTCCCAGTGCGTCTTGGCGTCCGCGCTGCTGTCTTCTGACGTGGTCATCGTTCCTCCGTGATGGTTGCCATGATCGAAGCCGCTGCCGCCGAACCGGCCGCGATCGCGGCCGCGACCTGCGGCATCGGTGCGCAGATGTCTCCGGCGGCGAATACTCCCGGTACCGAGGTCCGATACATCGCGTCGACCTCGACGGCCTCGGGTGAGGCCGGGCTCACCGCAGCGAGCTTCACGCCCAGCCCTTCGGCGAGAGCGCTGCGTTGACGCAACGTGGTGGACACCAGCAGTCCGCTGCGCGCACATCGGGTGCCGTCGGCGAAGATGACCACCTCCAGTTCACCTCCGGCCGAGACGAGTTCGGCCACCGCACGCTCGTCGACGGGTATCCCGGCGGTGGCCAGGCGGGCCCGGTCGTCGCCGCTCAGGCCGGCCGGCCCGCCGGTCAGCACCATCACGTCGTCGCTCCACCCGCGCAACAGGGTGGCCATGTGTACGGCACGCTCCCCCTGGGCGAGCACGGCCAGCGGTTGATCGCGCACCTCCCAGCCGTGGCAGAACGGGCAGTGGAACACCGAGCGCCCCCACAGTTCGTCCAGGCCCGGTATGTCGGGTGACTCGTAGTGCATGCCGGTGGCCAGCAGGAGGTGCCCGGTCGTCGCGGTCGTGCCGTCGGCCAGCTCGATGCGCACGCCGCCACCGGCGGCCCTGGCGTCCACCACGTCACCGGCACGCACCTGGACCGACGGGTACCCGGCCAGTTCGCCCCGGGCCCGCGCGTACAGCTCACCGGGCGCGACGCCGTCGAAACCCAGCAGTCCGCCGATTCCGTGCGCGGCCAGGTTGCTCTGCGCGCCCCCGTCGATGACCAGGGTGCGCCGGCGGGCGCGGCCCAGTACCAGTGCGGCGCTCAGCCCGGCGGCGCCACCACCGACGACCACGCACTCCCATTGCTCGTCCATGCCACGAGCTTGCCTGCCAACCGGACCCGATGCCAAGATATTTTGCCATGCAGGCAAACGACGACGGGGATGTCGACGCCCGGGTCCGCAAGCGGCTGCGCGAGTTGCGGTTACAGCGCGGCATGACGCTCGACGACGTGGCCACCCGCTCGGCGATCGACGTCTCCACCCTGAGCCGCCTCGAGTCCGGCAAGCGGCGGCTGGCCCTCGACCATCTGCCCCGGCTGGCTTCGGCGTTGTCGGTCAGCGCCGACGAACTGCTGCGCGCACCCGAGGTGGACGATCCGCGGGTGCGCGGCGGCGCACACACCCGCAACCAGATCACCTTCTGGCCGCTGACCGGCAACGGCCCGGCCGGCGGCCTGCACGCCTACAAGATCCGGATCAGCGCACGGCGGCGCACGCCGCCCGCCGACCTACCGATCCACGAGGGCTACGACTGGATGTATGTGCTGTCCGGGCGGATGCGGCTGCTGCTGGGCGAGCGCGACTTCACCATCACACCCGGTGAGGCCGTGGAGTTCTCGACCTGGACCCCGCACTGGTTCGGGGCCGTCGACGGCCCGGTGGAGGCCATCGCGCTGCTCGGCCTGCACGGCGAACGGGTGCATCTGCACACCGATCAGAGATAGGCGGTCTGATTCACCAGGCGCACCGAGGCCGCCCCGTCGGGGTAGAACTCGGCGATCGACAGCGACGCGAGGTCCAGGTGCAGGCGGTAGAGCATCGCCGGGCCGGCGTCCAGGGCGAGGCGCAGCAGCGTCTTGATCGGGGTGACGTGCGAGACCACCAGCACCGTCTTGCCGGCGTGTTCGGTCAGGATGCGGCGCTGGGCGGCCTTGATGCGGGCAGCGACCGCATCGAAGCTCTCCCCCCGCGGAGGCGACACCGCGGTGTCGCGCAGCCAGCGTCCGTGCAGCTCCGGGTCGCGTTCGGCCGCTTCGCCGAACGTCAGCCCCTCCCAGTCGCCGAAATCCGTCTCCGTCAGTTCGTCGTGCACCGTGACGTCGAGGTCCAGCGCCCTGCCCGCCGCCGCGGCGGTGTCGTAGGCCCGCTGCAGCGGTGAGGACAGCACCGCGTCGATCCCGCCCCGCTGCCCCAGATAGTTCGCCGCCGCATCCGCCTGGCGGGTGCCGAGTTCGGTCAGCGCCGGGTTGCCGCGCCCGGAGTAGCGGCGTTCCACCGACAGCGGGGTCTGCCCGTGGCGCAGCAGCAACAACCGTGTCGGCGCGCCCTGGGCGCCCGTCCAGCCGGCCGGGTTGGTGACCACCTCGGTCTTCGGCGGCGGATCGCTGGACTCGCCTGCCCCGGCCGCGGCGTCCATGGCCTCGTTGGCCAGCCGGTCGGCGTCGCTGTTGTCGGCGCGTGGGATCCACGTGTAGCTGACGTGGTCGAAGGAGCGGGCGAGCTCGGCGGCCTGCCGGTACAGCGGGGCCAGGTCCGGGTGTTTGACCCGCCAGCGCCCCGACATCTGCTCGACGACCAGCTTGGAGTCCATGAACACCGCGACCTCGCCGGCGCCCAGGCCGGCGGCCGCTTCCAGGCCGGCGATCAGACCGCGGTACTCGGCGACGTTGTTGGTGGCGGTGCCGATCGCCGACTTCGCCTCGGCCAGCACCGACTCCCGGTCGGCGTCCCACACCACCGCGCCGTACCCGGCGGGCCCGGGGTTGCCACGCGAACCGCCGTCGGCCTCGACCCGCACCCTCATGCGCCGGACACCTTGACGCGCAACAGGATCGCCGAACACTCCGGGCACTGCAGCACCTCGTCGTCGGCGGCGGCCGCGATGCGCGCCAGCTCCCCCTTGTCGATCTCGATCCGGCAGGCGCCGCACCGCCGGCCCTGCAGCGCACCGGCCCCGGCACCGCTGCGGGCGCGCTGACGCTCGTAGAGCGCCATCAGCGCGTCGTCGATCCCGGCCACCAGCTCCTCGCGCCGGGTCTGCGCCATCGTGGCGCGGTGCGCCAGGTCGGCGCGGGCCTGGTCGCAGACACGCTGGGCATCGGCCACCGCGGTCTGCAGGTCCTCGATGCCGGCCAGCTCGCGATCCTGCTCGCCGGCCAGTTCCTCGCGTCGTTCCATCACCTCGAGCAGCGAATCCTCCAGGCTGGACTGGCGGCGCTGCAGGGTGTCGAGCTCGTGCTGCAGCTCGGTGAGCTGCTTGGGGTCCAGGGTTCCGCCGTCGAGCAGTGCCCGGTCGCGGTCCTCGCGCTGGCGCACCCCGTCGATCTCACTCTCGGACTTGCCGACCACGGCGTCGACGTCGGCCAGCGCGAGCTGCACCGCGGCCAGCCGATCGTTGGCCTCGCGCAGTGTGGTCTGCGCGGTCTCCAGGGCCGCCTGCTCGGGCAGGGTCTTGGTCCGGTGTTCGATCCGGCTGATCTCGGCGTCCAGCTCGGCCAGTTCCAGCAGCGACCGCTGCTGTGAGACGTCAGCTTTCATGCAGTGCTTTCCTCGATGTTCCAGGGGTCGGTGCGCAGGTCGCAGGCCGTCACCGGCAGTGCGGGGCCGAAGTGATTCCGCAGCAGGTCGGCCGCCTGTTCGCACCACGGGTACTCGCTGGCCCAGTGTGCGACGTCGACGAGCGCGACGTCGGAGACGCGGCGGTGCTCGTCGGCGGGATGGTGGCGCAGGTCGGCGGTGACGTAGGCCTGTACCCCGGCCCGGGCGACGGCGGCCAGCAGGGAGTCGCCGGCGCCGCCGCACACCGCGACCCGCGAGACCGGCGCCGCGCCGTCTCCGCTGGCGCGCACCCCCCAGGTGGTGTCCGGCAGGCCGGCACGCACCCGGGCGACGAACGCCGACAGCGGCTCGGGGGTGGCCAGCTCGGCGATGCGGCCCAGGCCGACGTCGCCGGCCGGGGTCTGCAGCGCCAGGATGTCGAACGCCGGCTCCTCGTAGGGGTGGCCGGCGCGCAACCCGGCCAGGACCTCGGAGCGCCGCGCTGCCGGGGCGACCATCTCGACCCGCTGCTCGCAGACCTGCTCGACGGTGCCGACCGCGCCGATCGCCGGGGAGGCCCCCTCGTGGGGCAGGAACTGCCCGGTGCCGGTCACGCTCCAACTGCAGTGCGAGTAGTCGCCGATATGGCCCGCACCGGCGGCGAACATGGCCGAGCGCACCGCCTCGACGTCGGTGGTGGGGACGAACACCACCCACTTGTCCAGCGCCGGGCCCGCCGGCACCGGCTCCAGCACGTCGCACACCTGCAGTCCCAGCGCTTCGGCCAGCGCGTCCGACACCCCCGGTGCCGCGCTGTCGGCGTTGGTGTGGGCGGTGAACAGCGCGCGCCCGGTGCGGATCATCGAGTGGATCAGCGCCCCCTTGGCCGAGTCCGCCGACACCGAATCGACCCCGCGCAGCAACAGCGGATGGTGGGCCAGCAGCAGCCCGCCCTCGGGCACCTGTGCCACCACCTCGGCGGTCGCGTCGACGGCCACCATGACCGATTCGACGTCCTCGGCCGGGTCGCCGCACACCAGTCCGACCGAATCCCAGCTCTGTGCGAGGGCGGGCGGATAGGCCGCGTCGAGCACGTCGATGATGTCGCCGAGTCGAGTTGCCACATCACGACACTAGTGCTCGGGTCCACCCGCCCCGGCCACCGACCGCTGACCGATTGCGGACCACGCGGGCGATTCAGGGACAATGGAGCCGTGACGGACACGCTGGGCAGCATCGGCAGCGCGACGCGGGTGGACCGCGACGACCTGGTGATCTTCGATCTGGATGGAACGCTGACCGATTCGGCCGAGGGCATCGTCGCCAGCTTCCGGCACGCGCTGCACACCGTGGGTGCGCCCGTTCCGGACGGTGACCTGGCCGCCCGGATCGTCGGTCCCCCGATGCACATCACGCTGCGCCAACTGGGCCTCGGCGAGCACGCCGACGCGGCGATCGCCGCCTACCGCGCCGACTACACCGCCCGCGGATGGTCGATGAACAGGCCGTTCCCCGGGATCAGCGAGCTGCTGGCCGACCTGCGGGCAGCCGGTGCGCGGCTGGCCGTGGCCACGTCGAAGGCCGAGCCGACCGCCCGGCGAATCCTCGCCCACTTCGGCCTGGACGGCTGCTTCGAGGTGATCGCCGGCGCCAGCCCGGACGGCACGCGTTCCTCGAAGGCCGACGTGCTGGCCCACGCGCTGGCCCAGCTGGACCCGCTGCCCGAGCGGGTGGTGATGATCGGTGACCGCTCACACGACGTCGAGGGGGCCGCCGCGCACGGCATCGGCACCATCGTCGTCGAGTGGGGCTACGGCCGCCAGGACTTCCAGGACACCGACAGCGGAGCGGTCGCCCACGTGGAGACGGTCGACGACCTGCGCGAGGTGCTGGGTGTCTGACCGGTCGGTGCGCCTGCACGTCACGTTCATCTGCTCGGGCAACATCTGCCGCTCCCCGATGGCGGAGAAGATGTTCGCCCACCAGATCGGCGAACGCGGTCTGGCCGAGGTGGTCCGGGTCACCAGCGCGGGCACCGGTCACTGGCACGAAGGTGAGCCGGCCGACCGCCGCGCCGGGCATGTGCTGCACGAACACGGCTATCCGAGCGCGCACCGGGCCGCGCAGCTCGGCGACGATCACCTGGCCGCCGATCTGGTCGTGGCGCTGGGCCGCAACCACTTCCGGATGCTGCAGGAACTGGGGGTACCCGCCGAGCGGCTGGTGATGCTGCGTTCGTTCGACCCGAGATCGGGAGCCCACACCCCTGACGTCGAGGACCCCTACTACGGCACCCAGGACGACTTCGAGGACGTCTTCACGGTGATCGACGCCGCACTGCCCGGGCTGCACGAGTGGGTGGACGACCGGTTGGCCGGAACGGAACAGGTCGGCTGATGAGGCGCTGGGCGTTCCTGCTGCGGCCGCAGTGGCTGGCGCTGTACGTCGTGGTGGCGGTCTTCGCCTACCTGTGCTTCACCGTCCTGGCGCCGTGGCAGCTGGGCAAGAACACCCAGACGTCCCGGGAGAACGCCCAGATCTCCCGGTCGCTCGATGCCGAGCCGATACCGCTGACGGCCGTGCTCCCGGAGCAGGACTCCGCCGCTCCCGACGAACAGTGGCAGCGCGTGACGGCCACCGGCCGCTACCTGCCCGACGGACAGGTGCTGGCCCGCCTGCGCTCGGTGGAAGGCGACCCGGCCTTCGAGGTGCTGGTTCCGTTCGCGGTCCAGGACGGTCCGACGGTGCTGGTCAACCGCGGATACGTGCGTCCGGTCAACGGCTCGCGGGTGCCCGCCATCGAGCCGCCGCCCACCGGGACGGTGACGATCACCGCCCGGCTGCGCGATCCCGAGCCGGTGGCGGCGAACAAGGATCCGTTCACCGCCGACGGCGCGCAGCAGGTGTACTCGATCAACGTCGACCAGATCTCGGCGCTGACCGGGGTCGCGCTGGCCGGCTCGTATCTGCAGCTGGTGGCCGACCAGCCGGGTGGGCTCGGGGTGATCTCGCTGCCCCATCTGGACGCCGGGCCGTTCCTGTCCTACGGCATCCAGTGGATCGCGTTCGGGATCATCGCGCCGATCGGCGTGGGCTACTTCGTCTTCTCCGAGCTCAAGATGCGTCGCCGCGAACGCGAGGAGGCCGCCGCCCGCGAAGACGCCGCGGCCGCCGCCGACCCGGCGCCGCTCACCACCGAGCAGAAGCTCGCCGACCGCTACGGGCGGCGGCGGTGACCCCCGCCACCGCG
>JAXHTL010000259.1:0-5806 GCA_034190095.1 Actinomycetota bacterium | reverse complement strand
CGTGCCCGCCGACGTCGAGGTCGCCGGTGTCTCTGTAGTCGGGTCGACGGCTCATGTAGCAACCTCGCTGGGCCAGTTGCGGATTCCCTATGTCCTCGACCCACAGCAGCAGGCGGGCACGGCGGCCCTCCTGGGAAGCGGCGAGGGTCTGGGCGTCGACATGGTTCTGGCGGAGTTCGTCCCGCGCTACAGCTGACAGGACAGCCCGTGGCTGCCAGAGCCTCGAACATCTCGGAGGCCAGGTAGCTCCGGCGCGGGCAGCTTCACGGTTCGCGCGAACCACCAACGGGGTCCGTCGCCACTTCTACGATGGCGTGATGGCCGAGGACCCGTACGCAACCGCGCAGGAACTGGGCCTGATGCAGGGTTTCCCGCCGCCACCGGACAAGCGGGTCAACGTGTCCAACGCACTGATGACACCGCCGTTCAACAGGTGGTCCTACCAGAACATGCGGACGGTGTATCCGTCGGCGCCGCTGCGCGCCGGCGAAACCGCCCGGCGCATCGACGTCGAGACGGATCGCACCATCGCCGGGTTGACGGTGCCCCGACCCGACGGCAGCCCCGCCGACTTCGCCGCTTTCCTGCGCGAGACCTATACCGACGCGCTGCTGGTGGTGACGCCGGACCGGTTGGTGTACGAGACGTATCTGAACGGGATGCACGCGGCGCAGCCGCACCAGATGATGTCGGTCACCAAATCGTTCGCCGGCCTGTTCGCCCTGATGGCGGTCGACGAGGGAGGTCTCAGCGAGCAGACCCCCGTTGCCGATGTGGTGCCTGAGTTGTCCGAAGCCTCGGCCTTCGCCGGCGCCACCTTCGGTCAGGTGCTCGACATGGTCAACTCGATGAACTTCAGCGAGGACTACGCCGATCCGGACTCCGGGATCGTCCGTTACGGACGAGCCCTGGGCTGGATGCCCACCCCGCCGGACGAACCGGTGCCGGACAACCTGTACGACTTCCTGGTCACCCTGCAAATGGATCCGCAACGCCCCCACGGTGAGGTGTTCTGCTACCAGACTCCCAAGACCGACGTCGTCAACTGGGTCACCAACCGCGTCACGGGCAGATCCTTTCAGGACCACATGTCGGAGCGGTTGTGGTCGAAGCTGGGCACCGACGCCGAGGCCTATGTGTTGCTGGATCGCAACGGCACCCTGGTCGCCGGCGGTGGACTCAATGCCGCGCCCCATGATCTGGCCAGGTTCGCCATGGCGATGCTCAACGACGGCACGGTCGGCGACCGGCAGATCATTCCGGTGGCCGTCATCGACACGATCGCGACCGGCGGGGACCGCGCGGCGTTCTCGCGGGGGCCGGAGGCGGTCGCCATGATGGCCGGCGGCGACTGGAGCTATCGGGCGCAGTGGTGGATCCGCCACACACCCGGCCGGGAAGCCTTCTCCGCCATCGGTGTTCACGGTCAATGGATCTATGTCGACCGCCGGCGCGGAGTCGCGGTCGTCAAACAATCGTCCCAGCCCGTGTCATCCGATCCCGACGCCGACCAGTTCGTCCTCAATGCCATCGACGCCATCGTCGATCATCTGGGCACCGCCGCACCGGAGGCGACCTGAAGCGGCGGCCTTCCACGGTCGGCTATCGGACGTTGCGCTCCCGGCGGGTTCGCCTGCCCAGGCCACTCCAGCGGACCAGCGGCCGGACGAGCATCAAAGCCGAGATGGCCAGGTAGAAGCCCACCGCCACGCCTGGGAAGAACGCGGCGACGGCGGTCGCTGCGAGCAGCAGCGCCGCGGAATGCCACAGCTCGCGGGTGCGTGCCTGCAGATGCGGGCGCTCGCCATCGCGGAGCAGCTGTTCGTTGCGGGCCGCGAACCCGTAGAGCACCGCGCTCATCGCCGTGGCCAGGGTCAGGTTCGCCCCGAACACCACCGCAGCCACCCCCTGGGCATCGTCGCCGAGGTGGGTGGCCAGCAGGCTGCTGGTGAACGGCAGGAAACTGACGAACAGCAGCTTGAGCAGATTTAGCCCGACGAACAGGTCGTCGCAGGCCGACAGTGACGGCGTCAGTTTCGTATGCGAGATCCAGGAGGCACCGATGAACACGAAACTGATCAGGTACCCGAGGAAGGCCGGCCACCCCTCGAGCAGATCCTCGACCAGTCGGCGTGAGTCTTCGGGCACCGCGAGTTCCAGCACGAGCAGCGTGATGACGATCGCGTACACACCGTCGGAGAAGGCCTCGACCCTGCCCATCGGGATGGGGCGGCGCTCCGTACTCACAGAACCAGCGTCTCACTTTCGCGGCTGCGCCACCGGCGCTATCGCAGGCCGGCGTCCAACCCGGCCATGACGATGTCCGGTCCGGCCGAAGGGTGTCCAGCAGGCTGGCCGACGCCCGTGCTGCGCGCCGCGACCGACCCGGAGATGCTCGGCGGCCACTCCGGCCGCGTCCAGGGTGCCCCGCACACCTGTCGAACACCGCAAGGTTCGATCAAGATCTGATGAAGATCGCGCAGCCGATTCCCGAGGCGGACATCATGAGAAGTCGGTCGGCCCAACGCTATACAGTCGAGAGAGCCGACAAGTTCCGACAGGGAGGCCGCAATGACGAACCGAAGCCTGGCCGCCGTCGGTGCGGCAGTGTTGATCGGCGTAACCGGCTGCTCATCGACAGCCACCGACGACGGCCCGCCGGCACCGAGCAGTCCCGCCGTGCCCGCGCAGACGGGCACAGCCGCACCACCGTCAGCCGACTCCGGATCACCTTCGCCGGCGATGGGACACATCCATGCAGTGCAGGTCAATCCCGCCGACCAGACCCTCTATGCCGCGTCTCATCACGGCTTGTTCCGTGTCTCCGCAAGCGGGCACGCTGAGCTGGTGGGTGATCTGGAACAGGATTTCATGGGTTTCGTGGTCATCGGCCCCGACCACTTCCTGGCGAGCGGACACCCCGGCGCCGGACAACCCGGACCCGCCGACCTCGGTTTGATCGAGAGCACCGACGGCGGGCGGAGCTGGTACACGCTGTCGCTGTCCGGGGAGGCCGACTTCCATGCCCTCGACTACGCACACGGACGCGTCTACGGACTCGACAGCCACACCGGACAACTGATGATCAGCGACGACAAGCAAACGTGGCAGGCGCGCCCGTCAGGCGGGGCGGTCGATCTTGCGGTGTCACCACAGAGCCCCGACGAATTCCTCGTCACCACCTCCGGCGGGCTGAAGCGAAGCCGCGACGGCGGCAGCACCTACCAACCCGTGGTGGACGCCCCGACCATGGTTTATGTGAGCTGGCCCGACACCGGTCCACTGATCGGGGTGGACCCGGCCGGTTCGCTGTATGCCAGCGCCGACGGCGGAGAAACCTGGCAGCCGCGCCATCGCCTGGCCGACCGGCCCCAGGCGGTCTTCGCCGGCACCGACGGCGACGTGTTCGTCGCCACCGCCACGGCGATCTACCGGTCCACCGACGACGCCGCGAGCGTCACCGAGGTCGCCGGCGTGCAGTAGCCCCGCGGTCCGCGGGGTTGCTCTCCACGCACGGCGCGATGCCCTGAACAAAGACGTGTCGGACGACGAGGTGGGATCATCGAACGAATGAACCGCGCACGCACCGCACTGGCGGGACTGGCCGCCCTCACGATCGCCACGGCGCTGACCGGATGTGGCGCGGACGACCCGGCGGTGGCGCCGAGCACCGCGTCGACCGAGTCCGCGGCAGCGGCGAACGACTCGGCTACGGGCATTCGCACAGTAGGACCCCAGCAGTTCGAGCAGGCGATCGACGATCCCGACCGCGTCGTCATCAATGTCCACGTGCCCTACGAGGGCGAGATCGCCGGTACCGATCTGTTCATCCCCTTCGACCAGATCGAGGCCCAGCAGGACCGGCTACCCACCGACCGTGGTGTGCCGCTTGCGGTCTACTGCCGAAGTGACCACATGAGTGAGACTGCCGTACAGACGCTTTCGGAGCTGGGGTTTCACGACATCGTCGAGCTCGACGGCGGCATGGTGGCGTGGGAGAGCAGCGGGCGGGCGCTGATCTCGGGGTGACATCGGTGCCGCGTCAGGCCGAGCCCGCCGACCAGACCTGGCGGAACTTGCCGCTTCTGGGGTGCAGACCGGGCGGTTCGGCGTCGTGTTCCACCACGATGGTGGCGGTTCCTTGCGCCTCGAAGAACTCCTGCAACCGACCGTCGACTACACGCCACACGCTGTCCGGATCGGCCTCGGGCTCCATCTCCAGGCGCACCCGCACGGATCGCACACCGGTGCGGATCGCCTGACACCGTTGAACACCGGGGGACTCCTCGATGACCTCGACCAGTGCCAGGGGTAGGACCGTGACGACCGATCCGTCCGCAGCCTCGAACGAGAGCAGGTCGCCGGCGCGACCTTCCACGGTGATCGCAGGCAGCCCGTTGCCGCAGGCACACGGGGTGGTGGCCACGGTCACACGGTCACCGAGGTCGTAGCGGATCAGCGGCTGAATCCGGTTGGCCAGGTCGGTGACCAACACCGTGTGCGAGGTGATGCCCGCTTCGACCGCCCGGTAGTTCTCGTCGACCGGCTCGAACAGATACCAGTCGGTGTTGACATGGAAGAATCCGTACCGGCATTCCATCGACAACCCGGGGAATTCCGTTGATGCGTAGCGGTTCTCGACTGGGCAGCCGAATGCCGACTCGATCTCGGTGCGAAGCTCGCCGGTGAGCTGCTCGCCGGCCGTGATCGCCAGCAGCGGCTGGATGCTCAACCGTCCAGCACGTTGCTCAGCGGCCAGTTGAGCCAGCGCGCTGGGGTATCCCTCGATCATCGTCGGCGTGAACTCGTCGATCTCGCGCACCAGATCGGGCAACGGCTGCAGCACGGAGAAGACGCGCACCCGGTCGGCGAGCGCCGGGCTGCGGCGGCGGGTCGACTCCAGGGCCGCGGATGCGCCGACATGCGCCCCGGTGACGAACAGCGCCGCCACCCGCAGGCCGCGCCGCAGGACTCCACGCAGTAATCGGGAGCGGGCGATGAAGCGCCATTCGCCGCGCCGCCCGACGAACTGGAACACCGCCCAGGATGCATCGTCGTGGATCAGGATGGCCGGCTCGCCGCTGGTTCCCGACGTCGTCGCCACGTGGTAGCGGCCGAGGTAGCGGGCTCCCAGGAGCGAGTCGTCGGCCAGGAACGCGCGCACCGACTCGCGGGTGATCTCCGGGTCGGTGACCCAGTCGTCGAAGTGCGCCATGAGGTCGCGTTTGGACACGACGGGCAGTGCTTCGAGAGCCACCTGTCCGGCCGGGATGTCCCGGTAGTGGTTGCGGTAGTACGGTGACGCCGTTCGGGCGTGCCGGACCAGCGACTGCAACCGCGCCCGCTGCCGGCGGGCGATCGCCGCACCGTCACCGCGCCGGAACCGCCAGGCTTCCCAGGCGATTCGCGCCGCCCGAACGCTCGACTGCAGGGCGGAGGATGCAGGCATGTGCGCGTGCCTAGTCCTCGGTGTCGGGCTGGGCGTCGCCGGTGATGTCCAGCCGCAGGAACGACCGGACGTTGTAGAGGCGCAGCGACCGCGCGATCCGTGCCGAGATCAGCGGCGCCGCCTGCTCGAAGGGGACGATCGTCGGCGCCTCGGCGTGGTAGAGCTTGCCCCGGTGCTCGATGGTGCACCGCCCCGCCGCGGTCACGTTGGCCGACCAGTCGGTGATCCCGTAGGGCAGCGGAATGTAGAACCGGTTCCCGGCTTCCTCGACGACGACCGGCGTCGCGTAGGACCGCCCCGATCTCCTGCCCTGGTGGTGGATCACCGAGGCATACCAGTGCGCCGACCCGGCCAGCT
>JAXHTL010000258.1:0-5830 GCA_034190095.1 Actinomycetota bacterium | reverse complement strand
GCACAGCGGCATCCGCACGGGCGGATCCAGGTGCAGGGGGCCGAGCACGGCGTCTCGTTCACCGCCGCAGCAGACATCGCGACCGACACCGTCGATCAGGCCTACCGCGACAAGTACGGCGCGAACAGCTATGTCGACGCGATGACGAGCGACGAGGCCGCGTCAACCACCATGAAGATCACTCCCGAGTAGGCCTGCCCCGCAGGGGTGTACCACCAATACCCGGTTGCGGGAGCCTGGATGGCGGTCACGCACCGCGGGACGATGAGATCGCCCGGCCGCCCGGGCACTGACCCGGCCGGCGACCCCACGGTCGACGCTGGACCGAGAACGGAGCCGAACTTCCTTGCGCGTACACAAAGATGCAGCGACCCTGGCGGCCGCACCGCGGCGACGGTCGCGCGTGGCCCGCCTGCTGGCTGCTGCAGCGGCCACCGCCGCCGTCTTCGCCGGCACCGCCCCGGTGGCACACGCCGCCGACACCGTCCAGATCGCCCAGGGTTCGGTGCGCGGCGTCACCGAGGGCCAGGTCAGCAGTTTCCGCGGGATACCGTTCGCCGCGCCGCCCACCGGGGAGTTGCGTTGGCGCCCGCCTGCGCCACCGGCATCCTGGGACGGAACCATGGAGGCCACCGAGTTCGGCGCATCGTGCATCCAGGCCCCCTACTCGGGACAGCCCCCTGTCGCGCAGTCCGAGGATTGCCTGACCGCCAACGTGTGGACCCCGGCCGGAACCGCGCCCGGCGCGAAGCTGCCGGTGATGGTGTGGATCTACGGCGGCGGATTCTCGATCGGCTCGAGCGCCCTACCCGACTACGACGGAACCCACTTCGCCGAGCGCGGGGTCGTGCTGGTCAGCTTCAACTACCGGCTCGGCAGGCTCGGCTTTTTCGCCCATCCCGCGCTGACCGCGGAGCACCCCGAGGGTGCACTCGGCAACTACGGCCTGATGGACGCCGTGGCCGCACTGCAGTGGGTGCAGAACAACATCGCCGCGTTCGGCGGCGACCCGGACAACGTGACCATCTTCGGCGAGAGCGCCGGCGGCATGACGGTCAACTACCTGATGACCAGCCCGCGCAGCCGGGGCCTGTTCGACAAGGCGATCTCCCAGAGTGGATTCAGCAGGCTGCCGCTGCCGCCGATCCGCGGTGGCGGTCCGGCATCCCCGGAAGCGCAGGGCACCACGTTCGCCGAGATGCTGGGCATCCCCGGCGCCGGGCCGGACGCCGCCGCGGCGCTGCGGGACCTGCCCGCCGAGACGGTGATCACCGCCGGCCAGGACGACAGGGACCGGTTGTCGCCGACGACACCGATGCTCGACGGCACGTACCTGGTGGAGAGCCCCTATGACGCGTTCGCCGCCGGCCGGGAGGCCGCGGTGCCGTTCATCGTCGGCGGCACCAGTTGGGAGGCCTCGCTGGTCGAGTCGTCGCGGACCGACCCCGAGGGCACTCTCGCCCGACTCGGGGAGCAGCGCGACCGGATCACCGGCGTCTACCCCGGCGACACGGTGAAGCAGGCCCAGGACATCACGACCGACCTGCTGGTCACCGAGCCAGCCCGGGACGCCGCTCGGCTGCACTCGGCACACGGCCAGCCGACCTATGCCTACTACTTCGACCATGTTCCACCCGCGCTACGCGACACCCGCCCCGGAACTCCGCACGCCGGCGAGATCGTCTACGTCTTCGACAACCTGCAGGACCGGCCGTTCCGGACCGGAGGGCAGGACCATCCCCCGGCCACCGAGGAGGACCGCCGCGTGGCCGACATCGCGATCGGCTACTGGAGCAACTTCGCCAAGACCGGTGCGCCCGGCACCGTCGCCGGGGTCGAGTGGCCCACGCTCGCGCCGGATGACACCTTCATGCGGTTCGGCCCGCGGCAGGCCCACGCCGTCGAGCACTTCCGCCGGGATCAGCTCGACGCGCTGGTCGACCTGCCGCCGTCGCTGCGGGTGCCGGCGATGTGAACCGGCAGCCGGGCTGATCGGGTTCGGTCGTTGTCACCGCCGAGCATCGACAGCGCGAACGACACGTAGGACCGGGCGATGTCTTCGGGTGACAGTGCGCCCCCGGCCCGAAACCACTGTGGCAGCGACGTGCACATCGTGGTGATGGCGCGGCCCGCGGCTCGTGGATGGTCGGTGTGCAGGTATCCGTCCACGATGGCCTGGTCGATCGCCTCGTCGAGCACGTACTGCACCCGGTCGCGGGCCCGGGTGATCCGGCGGCGATTGGGCCCCTCGAGGCTGCGCATCTCGCTGGCGCCGATGAAGGCGAGCTTGCGGTGATAGGTGTGGAACAACGCCAGCGCCTCCACGATGAGCGCGACTTCGTCGCTGCTGGTGGCGGCCTCGCGCCGGGCCGCCTCGATCCGCCAATCCAGTTCGCGCATCGTCACATCCAGCACTCGCACCAGCAACTGCTGTTTGTCGGGGTAGTGATGGTAGATGCTCGACACACTCACCCCGATGTGTGCGGCCAGCGTGCGCATCGACGTCGCGTGGTAGCCGACGTCGACGAAGCAGTCGATGGCCCCCTGCAACACCGAGTCGATCGGCAGCGGCGGAAAGCTCCGCCAGGACCCCTGCTGCGGGGCCGGTGGCGGCCGGCCGGTGCGCCGACGCGTGCCGGCGGGTGCCGGATCGTGCCCGGCGAGCAGCCGGGCCGGGGTCACGTCCAGTGCCGCCGCGATGTCGGCCAACCGGGTCACGGTGACACCGGTGGTCCCCTTCTCGATCGCACAGATCGTGCCCGCGCTCACCCCGGTCCGGGCCGCCAGCTCGCGCATGCTGAGCCCGGCCTCGACGCGTGCCGAGCGGACCGCAGCCGCCACGTAGGCCGCCCTGTCGCGGCTTTGTTCAGTATTCCTGAACGACACGGTGCGTTTTCCTCCGAGATTCCCAGCGTGAAAGAGAGCATTCTCCTTGAATATTGACCAGCTCTCGGGACTCGTGCAACGGTCGGCCCACGTAGAGACCGAATGAACGTTCGGGAGTTCAGGAGCAGCGGCATGGGTATCGACCTCGAGTACAGCCACGACGTGGCGCAATTGACTGCACGAACGACGGCTTTCATCGACGGCGTCGTCATGCCGGTCGAGGAGCAGTTCAACGGCGACGCCGCGTACGCCGGCAGTGATGTCATGCGCACCCAACTGCAGGATGCCGCCAAGGCCGCCGGCGTCTTCGCCCCGCACGTCCCGGCCGAGTACGGCGGACTGGGCCTGAACATGTCGGACCGCGCACCGGTGTTCGAGGCCGCCGGCTATTCGGTGTTCGGTCCGGCCGCACTCAACATCGCCGCACCCGATGAAGGCAATGTGCACCTACTGGCCCATGTGGCGTCGCAGGACCAGAAAGCGCGCTACCTGGCACCCCTGGTCAGCGGCGAGATCCGTTCTGCCTTCGCGATGACCGAACCCGCCCCCGGTGCCGGTGCCGACCCCGACGCGCTGGCCACCCGCGCCGAACGGGCCGCCGGCGGCGGCTGGCGGATCACCGGCCGCAAGTGGTTCATCACCGGCGCCGACGGCGCCGCGGTGTTCATCGTGATGGCCCGTACCGCAGGCGAACCCGGACAACGCGGCGGAGCCACCATGTTCCTCGTCGACGCGGACTCCCCCGGGGTCCGGGTGGGCCGGCACATCGCCACATCGGACAAGTCCATGATCGGTGGGCACTGCGAGGTGGAGTTCGACGCGGTGACGGTCGGCCCGGATGCCGTACTCGGCGAGGTCGACCAGGGTTTCGGCTATGCGCAGGTTCGGCTGGGTCCGGCCCGGATGACCCATGTGATGCGGTGGCTGGGGACGGCCAACCGGGCACAGGACATCGCCGCCGGCCATGTGGCGTCCCGGTCGGCTTTTGGAGCCACCCTCGGCGACCTAGGAATGATCCAGAAGATGCTGGCCGACAACGAGATCGACCTGGCTGCCACCCGCGCTCTGTTGACCCGCGCGTGCTGGGAGCTCGATCGGGGCGAGCGGGCATCGGCGTCGACGTCGATCGCCAAGACCTTCGCCGCCGAGGCCATCGGGCGGGTGGTCGACCGCAGCATCCAGATGTGCGGTGGGCTGGGGGTGTCCGAGGATCTGCCGCTGGCCCGCCTGGCCGCTGAGGTCAGGCCGTTCCGGATCTACGACGGCCCCTCCGAGGTGCACCGGTGGGCCCTGGCCCGTCGCCGGGTGAAAGCAGCCCGCCACGCCGGCACAGTGTCCGCGTGAGCGTGGCATTGGACCTGGTCGCGCTGCGCGAGCTGCTCGGCGCCAACGGCGTCGAGGTCGTCGGCGATCTGTCGGCCATACTGATCGCCGGCGGCCGCTCCAACCTCACCTACAAGGTGTCCGATGACAGGTCGAGCTGGGTCGCCCGCAGGCCGCCGCGCAGCGGGTTGACCCCGTCGGCGCACGACGTCGCCCGTGAGTTCCGGGTCACCCGGGCGCTGCAGGGCACACCGGTGCCGGTTGCCCGGACCGTCGCGTTGGACGCCGACGGCTCGGTGCTGGGAACGCCGGTGAGCGTGGTCGATTTCGTCGCCGGCACGGCCATCCGAAGCCAGGACGACCTCGCCCAGCTCACCGACGGGCAGATCGGACATGCCGTCGATTCACTGGTGCGGTGCCTGGTGGAGCTGCACGCCGTCGATCCCACCGAGGTGGGGCTCGCCCACTTTCGCAGGCCCGCCGGGTTCCTCGCCCGCCAGGTGAACCGGTGGTCACAACAGTGGCAACGGGTCCGGCGGCATGACCGGCCCGATGTCGACAGGCTGGCCGCCCTGCTGTCGGACCGGGTTCCGGCCGGCGGCGACGCCGCCGTGCTGCACGGAGACTTCCGCATCGACAACACCCTGCTCGATCTCGGCTGCGTACGGCCGGTTCGCGCGGTCGTCGACTGGGAGATGTCGACGCTCGGCGACCCGCTGACCGATGTCGCCCTGATGTGCGTGTACCGCTCGCCGGCCTTCGACGCGGTGCTCGGCGCCACCGCCGCGTGGACCAGCCCGCGCCTACCCGGCGCCGAGTCCCTGGCCGAGAGCTATGCCCGGCGCTCCGGCCGGGATCTCGGCGACTGGGACTTCTACCTGGGGTTGGCGTACTTCAAGCTGGCGGTCATCGCCGAGGGCATCACCCACCGGGCCCGCAGCGGCACCGGCAGCGATCCCACCGCCGAGGGTGCCGCCGACGCCGTACCGGCCCTGGTCGCCGACGGACTCGCCGCGCTGCGACCAGCCCGCCGGGCATGAGAGCGGCGGCCGGGGACCTGGCCATCCAGGTATTGCCAGTACATCCCTTACCCGCTGCCTGCGGCCTAGCCTGGAGTCGTGGACAGCAAGAGCGACATCCGTGACTTCTTGACCACCCGGCGGGCCAAGATCACCCCCGAGCAGGCCAATCTGCCCTCCTACGGAAAACGGCGGGTGCCTGGCCTGCGACGCGAAGAGGTGGCCGCGCTGGCCGGTGTGAGCGTGGACTACTACAACCGTCTCGAGCGCGGCAACCTCTCCGGGGTGTCGGATTCGGTCCTCGAGGCGATCGCCACCGCGCTGCAGCTCGACGAGGCGGAGCGGCTACATCTGTTTCGGCTCGCGCAGACCGCCAACGCCACTCCCCGCACCCGCCGCGTCGCCCGCCGCCCCCAGCTGAGCCCCAGCCTCCAGCGCGTCCTCGACGGCATGACCGGCGTCCCGGCGATTGTGTGCAACAGCCGGATGGACCTGGTGGCGGCCAGCACGCTGGGCCGCGCCCTGTACTGGCCGGCCTACGAGTTCGAGTCCCCGAAGCCGAACCTGGCCAAGTTCGCGTTTCTCAGCCCCGCGGCCGGCGA
>JAXHTL010000257.1:3950-5838 GCA_034190095.1 Actinomycetota bacterium | reverse complement strand
CGCGGCACTACAGCACCGGCGCGCCCGACGCTGCACTGCTGGTCTTCTACCACGGCGGCGGCCAGGTGATCGGCAGCCTGGACAGTCACGACGATCTGTGCCGCGAGATCTGCCGGGCCGGCGCGGTCCACGTGCTGTCGGTCGACTACCGGCTGGCGCCCGAGCACCCGGCGCCCGCCGGCGCCGAGGACGCCTACGCCGCCTACCGGTGGGCCGCTGAGCACGCCCGCGAACTCGGCGCCGACCCGCACCGGATCGCCGTCGGCGGCGACAGCGCCGGGGCCAATCTCGCCGCGCTCGTGTCGCTGCGGGCCCGCGACGAGGGCCAGCCGTTGCCGGCGTTGCAGCTGCTGGTCTACCCGGTGGTCAACTACCAGGCCCAGACGCGATCGAAGACCCTGTTCGCCCGCGACTTCTTCCTCACCCGCCGCGACCTGGACTGGTTCAGCGCCCACTACCTCGGTGACTCTGAATGCGCGGCCGACGATCCGCGGGTGTCGCCGCTGCTGGCCGACGATCTCTCGGGGCTGCCGCCCGCGTTGCTCGTCACCGCGGGCTTCGATCCGCTGCGCGACGAGGGGCGCCAGTACGCCGACGCACTGCGGGCCGCCGCAACGCCCGTCGACCACCGCGAGTACGGCGAGGTGGTGCACGGGTTCGCCAACTTCTTCACCCTCGGCGGGGCCAGCGCCACCGCTACTGCCGACGTCATCTCGGCGATGCGCGCGCATTTGACCCGCGTCGGCTGACCGCGCCCGATCGTGTCCAGGACCGCCGGTACGCTGTCCTCGTGGCCTCCAAACCCAAGAAGAACGCGCGTTACGACCTGAAGGCAGCCGATCGTAAGCGCAACCTGTTCGTCCAGATCGGCCTGACGTCGGTCGTGGTGGTCTTCGCGGCCGCCCTCATCCTCTACATCATGATGTCGGCCGACGAGAAGCCGACCGCCGGTGAGACCAAGTCGGTGCGGGTCGAGTCGAGCAGCGTGATCAAGAAAGAGGGCACCGAGGAGCCCAAGGCCGTCATCTCGCTCTACGAGGATGCCCTGTGTCCGCACTGCGCGTCGCTCGAGCAGCAGTTCGGGCCCACGCTGACCAACATCGCCGATTCCGGTGCCGCGGCCATCGACTACTACATGGTGGGCATCCTGGACCGGCCGCAGAACGACAACTATCCGTCGCGAGCCGGGGCCGCCGCCTACTGCGTCGCCGACGACTCGGTCGACGCGTTCAAACGCTTCCACGCCGCGCTGTTCGCCCAGCAGCCCAGCGAGCTGGGCAGCAGCTATCCGGACAACAGCCGGCTGGTCGAACTCGCCCGCCAGGCCGGTGCCGCGGGCACCGTGCCGGAGTGCATCGAGAAGGGCACCTACGTCGACATGGTCGCCGGGATGGCCGCGGCCGCCGGCATCAAGAGCACGCCGACCATGCGGATCAACGGCGAGGAGTACCAGTACAGCACCCCGCAGGCGCTGGTCGCCAAGATCGAGGAGATCGTCGGCGACGTGCCCGGTCTCGAGGCGGCGCCCCCCGCGCAGGCGCCGACCCCGGCATCGTGACCGTCGCCTCGGCCGACCCGGTCGAGCAGCGGGGCCCGTCCGGTGACGGGCCCGGGGGAGTCGCGGTACCGCGCCCCAGCGCGGTCTGGGTGCTCCTGGCGGGGGTGCTGGGGCTGGCCGCGTCGCTGACGCTGACCGTCGAGAAGATCGAATTGCTGATCAACCCCGACTACGTGCCGACCTGCAGCATCAACCCGGTGCTGTCGTGCGGGTCGGTGATGATCACCCCGCAGGCGTCGCTGTTCGGATTCCCCAACCCGCTGATCGGCATCGTCTCGTTCAGCGTCGTGCTGGTCACCGGGGTGCTGGCGGTGGCCGGTGTGCGCTTGC
>JAXHTL010000257.1:0-3850 GCA_034190095.1 Actinomycetota bacterium | reverse complement strand
GGGTCGGTGATGATCACCCCGCAGGCGTCGCTGTTCGGATTCCCCAACCCGCTGATCGGCATCGTCTCGTTCAGCGTCGTGCTGGTCACCGGGGTGCTGGCGGTGGCCGGTGTGCGCTTGCCCCGCTGGTACTGGGCCGCACTGGCGGTGGGCACGCTGGCCGGCACGGTGTTCGTGCACTGGCTGATCTTCCAGAGCCTGTACCGCATCGGTGCGCTGTGCCCGTACTGCATGGTGGTGTGGGCGGTGACGATCCCGCTGCTGATCGTCGTCGCCAGCATTGTGCTGGCACCCCAGAACAGCGGCTCGGGCCTGGTCAGGGCCCTGTACACCTGGCGATGGTCGATCGTGACCCTGTGGTTCGCCGCGGTCGTGCTCCTGATCCTGGTGCGTTTCTGGAACTATTGGTCAACCCTTCTCTGACTGGGGCCCCGCCGCGGCGGTTAGGGTGAACCGTGGCCGGTCAGAACCCTCGGATCTCCAAAGTCCTGGTAGCGAACCGCGGCGAGATCGCGATCCGCGCTTTTCGCGCCGCCTACGAGATGGGCATCGCCACGGTTGCGGTGTACCCCTATGAGGATCGCAACTCGCTGCACCGGTTGAAGGCCGACGAGTCGTATCAGATCGGCGAGACGGGCCATCCGGTCCGGGCGTACCTGTCGGTCGACGAGATCATGCGGGTGGCGCTCGAGGCCGGTTGCGATGCGGTGTATCCGGGCTACGGCTTCCTGTCGGAGAACCCCGAGCTGGCCGCGGCGTGCGCGGCGGCGGGCATCACATTCGTCGGGCCCCGCGCCGACGTGCTGGAGCTGACGGGCAACAAGGCACGGGCCATCGCGGCCGCGCGGGCTGCGGGCCTTCCGGTGCTGGCCTCCTCGGCGCCGTCGGCGTCGGTCGACGAGCTGGTTGCCGCCGCCGAGACCATGGAGTTCCCCCTGTTCGTGAAGGCGGTATCGGGCGGCGGTGGGCGCGGGATGCGCCGGGTGGCCGAGCGCGACGGGCTGCCCGAGGCGGTCGAGGCGGCCAGTCGCGAGGCCGAGTCGGCCTTCGGTGATCCGACCGTCTATCTCGAGCAGGCGGTGGTCAACCCGCGCCACATCGAGGTGCAGATCCTCGCCGACACCGACGGCAACGTGATGCACCTGTTCGAGCGGGACTGCAGCGTGCAGCGCCGGCACCAGAAGGTCATCGAGCTCGCGCCGGCGCCGAACCTGTCCGCCGAGTTGCGGGCCACGATCTGCGACGACGCCGTGGCGTTCGCCCGTCAGATCGACTACACCTGCGCCGGCACGGTGGAGTTCCTGCTCGACGAACGCGGGCATCACGTGTTCATCGAGTGCAACCCGCGCATCCAGGTCGAGCACACCGTCACCGAGGAGATCACCGATGTCGACCTGGTCTCCAGCCAGCTGCGCATCGCCTCCGGGGAGAGCCTGGCCGACCTGGGTCTGAGTCAGCAGGACCTGGCCATCCGGGGAGCGGCCATGCAGTGCCGGATCACCACCGAGGATCCGGCCAACGGTTTTCGGCCGGACACCGGGCGGATCACCGCCTACCGGTCCCCGGGCGGGGCGGGAATCCGGCTGGACGGCGGCGCGGTGCTGGGGGCGGAGATCGGTGCGCACTTCGACTCGATGCTGGTCAAACTCACCTGCCGGGGCCGTGACTTCGCCACCGCGGTCGCCCGGGCGCATCGTGCCCTGGCCGAGTTCCGGGTCCGCGGGGTGTCGACGAACATCCCGTTCCTGCAGGCGGTCATCGACGATCCGGACTTCCGGGCCGGGCGGATCACCACGTCGTTCATCGATGAGCGGCCGTATCTGCTGACCGCGCGGTCTCCGGCGGACCGGGGCACCAAGATCCTGAACTACCTGGCCGATGTGACGGTCAACCAGCCACACGGCCCGCGGCCGTCGACGGTCTATCCGAACGACAAGCTGCCCCAGATCGACCTGGAGTCGATGCCACCCCGCGGCAGCAAGCACCTGCTGGCCGAGGTCGGCCCCGAGGCCTTCGCACGCTGGATGCGGGAGTCGAAGGCGGTCGGGGTCACCGACACCACGTTCCGCGACGCGCATCAGTCGCTGCTGGCCACCCGGGTGCGCACGTCCGGGCTGCTGATGGTGGCGCCCTACATCGCGCGGATGACCCCGCAGCTGCTGTCGATCGAATGCTGGGGTGGGGCGACCTACGACGTGGCGTTGCGCTTCCTCAAGGAGGATCCCTGGGAACGGCTGGCAGCCCTGCGGGAGGCCATCCCCAACATCTGCCTGCAGATGCTGCTGCGGGGGCGCAACACGGTGGGGTACACGCCGTATCCGGAGACGGTGACCCACGCGTTCATCGAGGAGGCGACGGCAACCGGAATCGACATCTACCGGATCTTCGACGCGCTCAACAACGTCGAGTCGATGCGCCCGGCCATCGACGCGGTGCGCGAGACGGGCACCGCGGTGGCCGAGGTGGCGATGTCCTACACCGGTGACTGCTCGGATCCGGGCGAGAACCTCTACACCCTCGACTACTACCTCAAGCTCGCCGAACAGATCGTCGAGGCCGGTGCGCACGTGCTGGCGATCAAGGACATGGCGGGCCTGCTGCGTCCGCAGGCCGCGACCATGCTGGTCAGCGCGCTGCGCAGCCGGTTCGACCTGCCGGTGCACGTGCACACCCACGACACCCCGGGCGGGCAGTTGGCCACCTATCTGGCGGCCTGGCAGGCTGGCGCGAGCGCTGTCGACGGGGCCGCGGCATCGCTGGCCGGCACGACCAGTCAACCGGCACTCAGTTCGATCGTGGCGGCGGCGGCACACACCCAGTACGACTCGGGGCTCTCGCTGTCGGCGGTGTGCGATCTGGAGCCGTACTGGGAGGCGCTTCGAAAGGTCTACGCGCCGTTCGAATCCGGTCTGCCGGCCCCGACCGGGCGGGTGTACCACCACGAGATTCCCGGCGGGCAGCTGTCGAATCTGCGCCAGCAGGCGATCGCGCTGGGGCTGGGGGACCGTTTCGAGGAGGTCGAAGCGGCCTACGCCGGCGCCGACCGCATCCTGGGCCGGCTGGTCAAGGTGACGCCGTCGTCGAAGGTGGTCGGCGATCTGGCACTGGCCCTGGTGGGCGCCGGGATCAGCGCCGACGAGTTCGCCGCCGACCCGGAACGATTCGACATTCCCGACTCCGTCATCGGTTTCCTGCGCGGCGAACTGGGCGACCCGCCGGGCGGGTGGCCCGAGCCGCTGCGCACCAAGGCGTTGGCCGGCCGTGCGCCGGCCAAGCCGGCCGCCGAGCTGAGCGCCGAGGACACCGAGGTGCTCGCGCAGCAGGGGGTGCCCCGGCAGGCCGCGCTGAACCGGTTGCTGTTCCCCGGGCCCACCAAGGAGTTCGAAGCGCACCGCGAGCTCTACGGCGACACCTCCAGCCTGTCGGCCAACCAGTTCTTCTACGGTCTGCGCCACGGTGACGAACACCGCGTCACCCTGGAGAAGGGGGTGCAGCTGCTCATCGGCCTGGAGGCGATCTCCGATCCCGACGAGCGCGGCATGCGCACCGTCATGTGCATCCTCAACGGCCAGCTACGGCCCGTCGTGGTCCGGGACCGCAACGTGGCCAGCGACATTCCGGTCGCCGAGAAGGCCGACCGCACCAACCCCGATCATGTCGCCGCGCCGTTCGCCGGGGTGGTCAGCGTCGGCGTCGCCGAGGGGGACGCGGTGACGGCGGGCCAGACGATCGCCACCATCGAGGCCATGAAGATGGAGGCCGCGATCACCGCACCCAAGGCCGGCACCGTCTCCCGGGTCGCCGTGTCGGCCACCGCCCAGGTCGAGGGCGGGGATCTGCTGGTGGTGGT
>JAXHTL010000256.1:0-5856 GCA_034190095.1 Actinomycetota bacterium | reverse complement strand
CTCCGATGTCCGCCGCCGGTGCGCCGAATACGCCGACAAGTACGTCAGAATCCAGGCAGAGCAGTTTCAACGTCTCGGCGTCATCGGCGAATTCGACAGGCCCTATGATCGCACCGATCTACAACTATGTGATGCAGACCCGCGCTCCCGCGCATCTGCGGGGGCGGGTGGTCGGCGTGATGGGGTCGCTGGCCTACGCAGCAGGCCCACTCGGGCTGATCCTGGCCGGCCCGCTGGCCGACTCGGCCGGGCTGCACGCGACGTTCCTGGCGCTGTCGCTGCCGATGCTGGCGTTGGGTGTCCTCGCGGTGTTCCTGCCAGCGCTGCGGGAACTCGACGCGCAGCCGGCGGCTCCGGACGCTACAGCGGGCTCAGGTATTCCCTGAGGAACCGCCCCAGGGCCTTGAGCCAACGCTGACTCGTGGGTTGGGCCAGCCGCTCCACCAGGTCGAGATCGGCGATGACGTAGCCGTCGGTGGCCCGGTACCACAGCCCGACCAGACACAACTCCAGAGCGGCCAGGGTGGTCACCGAACCCGGAGCGATCTCGTCGAGGCGCTCGTCGGCGATGAACGCCGGGAATTCCGTCCCGGTGCTGTCGGCCGCCGCGCGCACATGGATCTCCAGTGCGGTGGCCGACAGATGCGCCGCATGGCGCTTCCTCTTCAACGTCTTCACCTGCGCGAAGACCACACTGTCCCGCATGCGACGAGGATAGCTGTAACGCCGCCGTAACATCCAATCGGGAACCTGGGTCCGGTGAACCACCGAGCGAGACCGACCTCGGATGGCTGACCGCGACACCGGTCGGCGGCCGTGGCATCTCTGGGCGGTCGGCACCGCGGCCCTGCTACTCGCCGGTTCCGGCGCCTACGACCAGATCATGACCCTGACGCTCGACGAGCACTACTTCCGCCAACAGGGCTACGGATCGGCCCAGCGCGACTATTTCTCCGACTACCCGGCAATACCCGCCGTGCTGTGGATCGTCGCGGTGTGGAGCACGCTGGCCGCGGCGGTATTGCTGCTGCTGCGCAGGCGCAGGGCCAGGGATGCCGCGGTGGTCGGTCTGATCAGCCAGACGTGCCTGGCCCTCACCACGTTCGCGGTGATGGACCGGTGGTCGGTGTTCGGCGCCTCGTTCGCGCTCGTGGACATCGTCATCCTGGCGCTGACGGCCGGGTTCACCGCCTACTGCTGGTCGATGTCGGCGCGGGGCGTGCTGCACTGAGCCTACGATTGCCGCGTGCAGTACCTGGATGATCTGATCGCCGAACTCCCCGAAGGCACGGTCGTCACCGATCCCGACATTCTGGAGTCCTACCGCCACGACCGGGCGGCCGACCCGGGGGCGGGCACCCCGATGGCGGTGGTGCGGCCCCGCCGCACCGAGGAGGTCCAGGCCGTGCTGCGCTGGGCCAGCACGCATCGGATCGCGGTCGTGCCCCGCGGCATGGGCACCGGCCTGTCCGGTGGCGCCACGGCTCTCGACGGGGGGATCGTGCTGTCCACCGAGAAGATGCGCGACATCACCGTCGACCCGGTCACCCGTACCGCCGTCGCGCAGCCCGGACTGCTCAACGCCGAGGTGAAGAAGACCGTCGCCGCCCACGGCCTGTGGTACCCGCCGGATCCGTCGTCGTTCGAGATCTGCAGCATCGGCGGCAACATCGCCACCAACGCCGGCGGCCTGTGCTGCGTGAAGTACGGCGTCACCACCGACTATGTGCTGGGCCTGCAGGTGGTGCTGGCCGACGGCACCGCGGTACGCCTGGGCGGCCCCCGGCTCAAGGACGTCGCCGGGTTGCCGCTGACCAAACTGTTCGTCGGCAGTGAGGGCACGCTCGGGGTGGTCACCGAGGTCACCTTGAAGCTGCTGCCCGCCCAACACGCGGCGTGCACCGTGGTCGCGACGTTCGATTCGGTGCAGGCCGCCGCCAACGCCGTCGTGACCATCACCGGCAGGATCCGGCCGTCGATGCTGGAGTTCATGGATTCGGTGGCGATCAACGCCGTCGAGGACAAGCTGCGGATGGGCCTGGACCGCAACGCGGCCGCGATGATGGTGGCCGCCAGCGACGACCGCGGGCCCGCCGGCGCCGAGGACGCCGCGTTCATGGCCGGCGTGTTCACCGAACACGGTGCGACGGAGGTATTCTCGACATCCGACCCGGACGAGGGCGAGTCCTTCGTCGCCGCCCGCCGCTTCGCGATCCCCGCGGTGGAGGCCAAGGGCTCGCTGCTGCTCGAGGATGTCGGCGTCCCGCTGCCGGCGCTGGCCGACCTGGTCAGCGGGGTGGAGAAGATCGCGTCCAACCACGACCTGACGATCTCGGTGATCGCGCACGCGGGCGACGGCAACACCCACCCGCTGATCGTCTACGACCCCGCCGACGCCGCGATGGAGCAGCGGGCGCAGACGGCATTCGGCGAGATCATGGACCTCGCGGTCGGCCTCGGCGGGACGATCACCGGCGAGCACGGCGTCGGGCGGCTCAAGCGCCCCTGGCTGGCCGGGCAGCTGGGGCCGGAGGCGATGGAGCTCAACCGGCGCATCAAGGCCGCCCTCGATCCGGACGGCATCCTCAACCCCGGGGCGGCGATCTAGGCTTCGAATCGGGGCCGGAACCGCATCACGGAACCTCGGCAATCTGGCCACAACTCTTGACACAACCATAGGCCCTGTCGTACCCATAAGACATGACTGCGATCTTGTCTCAAGACTCGCCGGTGCGGTTCCAACTCGCCGACGCCACCACCTGGCCGAACCCGTGGCCGATGTACCGCGCGCTGCGCGATCACGACCCCGTGCACCACGTCGTCCCGGCCGGGCACCCGGACAACGATTACTACGTGCTGTCCCGGCACGCCGACATCTGGGCGGCCGCCCGTGACCATCAGACGTTCTCCTCGGCGCAGGGCCTGACGGTCAACTACGGCGAACTCGAGATGATCGGCCTGGCCGACAATCCGCCGATGGTGATGCAGGATCCGCCGGCGCACACCGAGTTCCGCAAGCTGGTCTCACGCGGCTTCACCCCGCGCCAGGTCGAGGCGGTCGAGCCCACGGTTCGCGAGTACGTGATCGAGCGCATCGAACGCATCCGCGACAACGGCGGCGGCGACATCGTCGCCGAACTGTTCAAGCCGCTGCCGTCGATGGTGGTCGCCCACTACCTGGGCGTCCCGGAAGCCGACCGCGGCAAGTTCGACCGCTGGACCGAGGCCATCGTCGCGGCCAACACAGCCGAGGGCGGTGTGGGCGGTGCACTCGGCACCGTCGGCGACGCGCTGGGCGAGATGATGGCCTACTTCACCGCGCTGATCGAACGGCGGCGCACCGAACCCGAGGACGACACCGTCTCCCATCTGGTCGCCGCCGGGGTGGGCGCCGACGGCGACGTCTCCGGCGTGCTGTCCATCCTCGCGTTCACCTTCACGATGGTCACCGGCGGCAACGACACCACCACCGGGATGCTCGGCGGCTCGGTGCAGCTGCTCCACCAGCGGCCCGACCAGCGCCGGCTGCTCGTGCAGAACCCGGAGCTGATCCCCGACGCGGTCGAGGAGTTCCTCCGGCTGACCTCCCCGGTGCAGATGCTGGGACGCACCGTCACCCGCGACGTCACGATCGGCGAGGTCACGATCCCCGAGGGCCGGCGCGCGATGTTCCTGTACGGCTCGGCCAACCGCGACGAACGCCAGTACGGTTCGGACGCCGCCGAACTCGACGTCACCAGGCGGCCGCGCAACATCCTGACGTTCAGCCACGGCGCGCACCACTGCCTGGGGGCCGCGGCGGCCCGGATGCAGTCGCGGGTGGCGCTGGCCGAACTGCTCGCCCGTATCCCCGATTTCGAGGTCGACGAGTCCGGGATCGTCTGGGCCGGCGGGAGTTACGTACGCCGCCCGGTGTCGGTGCCGTTCACGGTGGCCGGCTGATGGCCGGCGACTGGCTGGCTGCGCGCCGCACCGAGGTGGCCGCCGACCGCATCCTCGACGCGGCGGGCGACCTGTTCGCGGCCAAGGAGGCGGCGACCGTCGGAATGCACGAAATCGCCTCGGCAGCAGGCTGTTCACGTGCGACGCTGTACCGCTACTTCGAGAACCGCGAGGCGCTCTACACCGCCTACGTCCACCGGGAGGCCTACCGGCTCTACCGGGAGATGACCGAGCAGATCACTGCGCTGACCGATCCGCGCGAGCGCCTGATCGAGGGCATGCTCGCCTCGCTGCGCAACGTGCGCGAAAGCCCGGCGCTGGCCTCGTGGTTCGCCACCACCCAGCGTCCGATCGGCGCGGAGATGGCCGAGGAATCCGAAGTGATCAAGGCTCTGACCGAGGCCTTCGTCATCTCGCTCGGCCCCGACGAACCCGAGGTGGTCGCGCACCGCGCTCGGTGGCTGGTGCGGGTGATGACCTCGCTCATGCTCTTCCCGGGCCACGACGACGCCGACGAACGGGCGATGCTCGAGGAGTTCCTCGTGCCGATCATGGTGCCGACCCGTCAGGCCACCCAGTAGGCCTGCGCCTTGATCGACTTGCGCGGGATCTTGAAGTCCTCGCGCAGCAGCTTGGCCACCGCACGGGTGGTCCGGTTGTCGCAGGCGACCCAGCCGAAGTGGTCGGCGGCGTCGAAGGCGGCCGCAGCGACCGTCTGCACCAGCGCCTCACCGGCGTTCTTGCGGTCCACCCACGTCACCTCGGCGTTGCGTCCCACCGGCAGTTGCTTGTCGTCCTCGTGGGCGGCCTCGAGGAAGACCCGTGCCGGCGCATCGCCGATCGCCGCGAGCAGCGAGTTGATCGCCGGAAGCGATGCGGTGTCGCCGACGATGACATAGCCGGCCGGCCGCGGCTCCGGCAGCGCGAAGTTACTGCCCAGCACGGTGACCTCGATGGTGTCCCCCGGCTGGGCCTGCTCGGCCCAACGCGAGGCCACGCCGTCGTGTAGCGCGAACTCGATGTCCACCGTCCCGGCCACCGGGTCCGGGTTGACCAGCGTGTAGCCGCGCTGATGCAGCTTGTCGCCGTCGGAGAACCACATCCTGATCCACTGGGTGGGGTGCAGCGACCGGCCGTCGAGCAACTCCCCGGCGGCGAAGCTCAGGCGCAGGTAGTGCGGGCTGACCTGGGTGCGTGCGGTGACGGTGAGCTCGTAGTCGCCCGCGCGCAGCAGCTTGAGCACCGCACCCGCGAACCCGCGCGACTGCTTCGTATCCGACATGTCACCTCGATCCCTGACGGCTCCGGTTATTAGGCGAGCTTAACCTAACTCCGAGACGCCGTGGGTGACCGGTCAGGACCGGACCCGGGTGAACCGGTGCAGCAGCCACGCCAGCGGGATCGTGACCACCATGGTGCCGACGAACAGCCACCACACCGATCCGGTGTAGATCGGGTACCGCAGGATCTCCACCATCACCAGCTCCATGGTGATCAGGTGGATCAGGAAGATCTCGTAGGAGATCTCACCGAGGAACACCATCGGCCGGCTGGCCAGCACCCTCGAATAGAGGCCCTTCTGCTGCCCGAGCGCCAGCGGTGCGACGACCAGGGTGGCGATCACCGCGTAGAACGCCGTCTTGGCCAGCGCCTCGCGCAGCTCGGCCGGCGAGGTGGTGGGCTCCCCCGCGATCGGTGTGGACGCGATGAAATAGCACACGACCGCCAGCGGCACACACACCAGCGCGTAGGCCCGCACCCCCAGCGGCTGCAGCGCCGCGAGCACCATGCCCCCGACGAACCAGGCGAGGTAGCCCGGCAGCCACAGTCGGGCACCGTCGGGCAGCCAGTCCACGCTGTGGACCAGCGCCAGCCACGCCGGCGAGACCAGGGCCAGCACGGCCAGCCCGGCCA
>JAXHTL010000255.1:0-5856 GCA_034190095.1 Actinomycetota bacterium | reverse complement strand
CGGGTGCCGGGTCGGCGGCTCGGTGCAACGCTGGCGGGACCTGGTGGGCAACTACTGGGGCGAGGTGTCGTTCGGAACGCTGCACGTCGAGCCGGCCGGCGCCGGGCACGACTTCCGGGTGCTGGTGTCGCTGGGCGCCATCGGGCCGGAGGCGGTGGCGGTGCAACTCTATGCCGACGGAGGCGACGGGGAGGGGGCCACGCGGATTCCGATGGACCGCGGCGACGAAGTCGTGCGCGGCACGTTCAGCTACCACGCCCACGTCGACGGGCCGCGGCCGCCGCAGGACTACACACCCCGAGTCGTCCCGTACCACCCGGACGCCTCGATTCCGCTGGAGGCGCCGCAGATCCGCTGGTACTGAGGGTCGGCCCGGGACTTCGGTCGTGACTTCGAGGGAACAAGGTCCCCTGCACGCCGAGAACGCTGACCGGCGCCGGGCACGGGCTCTACGGTGGGGTGTGAGCGGGAGCACACGATGAATGAATTCATGCGCAGCAGTGACGCATTCACCTGGTCCATGGAAAGCGACCCCCGGCTGAGGTCGACGGTGGTGACGGTGCTGGTGCTGGATCGAATGCCGGACTGGGACGAGGTCCGTGACCGGGTGGAGCGCCTCACCCACGAACTGCCGATGATGCGCCAGCGGGTGGTGAACTCGCCGCTGTCGGCGCCGCCGCGCTGGCAGCAGTGCACCGAGTTCGACCTGAACTTCCACATGCGCCGGGTGGCCGCGCCCGCCCCGGGTTCGATCGACGGCGTGCTCGAGCTGGCCCGGCTGGCACAGATGGAGGACTTCGACCGGGCCCGGCCGCTGTGGAAGATCACCCTGATCGAGGGCATGGCCGACGACGGAGCGGCCGTGCTGTGCACGTTCCACCACGCGCTGACCGACGGGGTCGGCGGAGTGCAGATCGCGATGGCCCTCTTCGGTCTGTCCGACCTGTCCGGTGACCATCCCGAGTCGGTGGTGCCGTCGCTTCCCGCGCTGCTCGACGGCTATGTCGACGCCGCGCGCTACGGCGCGGGAATGCTCGGCGGTACCGCCGCCGCCGCGCTCACGGCGGTACCCAAGCTGGTCTCCCAGGGCCTGCGCAACCCCGTGCAGACGCTGAATTCGGCTGCCGGGCTGGCCACCTCGGTGTACCGGACGGTGCGCCCGGTGAACCGCACCGGGTCACCGCTGATGACCCAGCGGACCCTGACCCGCCGGCTGGAGGTGCTCGAGGTGCCGATGCCGCAGCTGCGCGACGCCGCGCACCGCTGCGAGGCCGCGCTCAACGACGCCTTCGTCGCCGGCGTCGCCGGCGGCCTGCGCCGCTACCACGAGAAGCACGACGTCAGCGTGGGCGCACTGCATCTGTCCATGCCGATCAGCCTGCGGGTCGACACCGACGCTCCCGGCGGCAACCACATCACCTTGATGCGCTTCGACGTTCCGGTCGGTCTCGCCGATCCCGCACAACGCATCCGGCAGATCCGGGAGCGCACCGAGCAGGTGCGCCACGAGCGGTCCCTGCCGCACACCCAGCTGATCGCCGGTGTCCTCAACCGGATGCCCCGCTGGTACATCGGCTCCATCCTGCGCCATGTCGACTTCCTGGCCAGCGATGTGCCCGGCATCCCGGTGCCGGTCTCGCTCGGCGGGGCGCAGGTGCGCACGCAGTACGCGTTCGGCCCGACGATCGGCGCGGCGGTCAACGTGACCCTGTTGACCTACGTCGACACCTGCGCGCTGGGAATCGACGTCGACACCGGGGCGATCCCCGACGTCGAACTGTTCCACGACTGCCTGCGGGCCGGTTTCGACGAGGTGCTCTCGCTGGCCGGTGCCTGACCCGCGGTACGGCCTGGTCAGCATTCGGTGCGGATAGTGAAGCCGCGGTACACCATCTCGGCGGGGTCGGCGGCGGTCTCCCCGAACGCGTTGCCGGTGATCAGGAAGACGCCGTCGTCCACGCTGGCCTGGCCGTCGCCGACGACGTCGCGACCGAATGTGCCGGAGAAGCCGCCCACGCCGTCGAGATGGACCAATTCGGCAGTGACGGTGGCCCCGGTGTTCACGATCGCGGTGAAGCCGGGTCCGTCCTCGGCGGTCTCGATGATCCACTGCCACTTCAGCTGGCTGCAGGTGACCGGATAGCGTTCGGTGCTGCCGTCGGCGATGCTGACTTCGGCGGTGGCGGTGCCCAATGCGCTCGGCGGCGTGGCACACGCCGAACCCACGACCACGGCCACTGTGGTCGGCACCCAGGCTGCGGCGCCGCGCATGGCATCGGGATACCCGTTCCGGGCGCGGGCTATCCGGGTCAGCCGAAGTGCGTGTGGGGCCGGGGCAGTGCCGCGCCGTCGACGGCGATGTCGACCTTCTCGTTGTAGAACGCGACCATGTTGGCGATCGACGCCACCGCGGGCAGCGGCGTGTGGTAGGTCCAGGCCAGGTCGGGGTGCACGGTCCCGCCGGCGTGCACCGACCAGTAGCCCGAGGTGACTCCCTTGTAGGGGCACACGGTCTGGGTGTCGGTAGCCTCCAGATGTTCGAACGCCACATCGGTCTTGTCGATGTAATACCTTGTCGGTAAACCGGTTTCGAACAGCAGCACCGGGCTGTGGGTGTCCGCCAGGCGGACCCCGTCCAGTTCGACGGTGACCCGCCGGTGCGCGCGCAGCGCGTCCACCCGCGCGTACGGGTTGCGGGGGTGCTCGTAGATCGGCTCGTCCTCCTCGAACCAGGACAGCGGCGCCCAGTCGAACCGCACCAGGCCGGCCACCGGGCCGCCGTCGTCGTCGTCGAAGACCCGCGCGGCAGACCTGTGCGTGGTCGAGCTGCCGACCAGTGAGAACAACCGCGACGGCCCGAACTGCACGGTCTGGGCGCGCTCGTCGTCGCGCAGCATCCCGGCACGCACATCGGCCAGCGGGACGTAGTACTGCGGGTAGTAGGGCACCTCCCACACGTAGCGCGCGGCCGTGGTGTCGAAGACCAGTTCGCCGTCGAGATAACCGCGGACCCGCCGCGGCGACGGTTCGACCCGCCCGCGCACCGCCGCCGGTGGCGGGTAGTCGGCCGCGGGATCAGGTGCTGTGTCAGGCATGGTCGGTCTCCTCACTCGTCGTCGTCGAGGTCGTCGCCCGGGCCGAATCGTCGCCGGTCCGGTTGCCGGATCCGCGGGGTTCCGACACCCACCGCAGCCGCCGCAACCGCCACGGATGGTCCTCGTGCGGCCACATCCGTTCGATGGCGGCGTTGAACTCCGCGCCCAGCAGCACCGCGAACGCGGTGAGATAGAGCCACAGCACCACCGCGATCGGCACCGCCAGCTGGCTGAACAGGGCGTCGTCGCGGGCACTGAGCGTCAGATACGCGCGCAGCCCGGCCGAGGCCGCCAGCCACAACACCACCGCCAGCACCGCCCCCGGCAGGTCCCGGCGCCAGGGCGTCTTCCAGGGGACGCCGACGTGATAGAGCGTCGCCAGCCCGGCCAGCACGAGCAGGATGACGCTGGGCCAGAACATCCGATCGAGCAGCCGCAGCGTGGCGTGCGCGACGGACTCGGGGGTGAGCCATTCGATGAGCCGTGGGCCGAACACCATCGGGGGCAGGATGGCCACCGCGCCGACCATCGCTGCGACGGTCATCCCCAGCGCCACCAGCCGGCGCCGCCAGCCCGGGCGTGGCGGGACGCCGTAGGCGATCGTGATGGTCTCCAGGTAGCGGTTCAGCGCCCGGGAGCCGGTCCAGACACTCAACGCCAGGCTGATCGAGACCACGCCGCCCCTGGTCTGGGCAAGCACGGTCTCCACCGCGCGCTCGTAGGCCGCGTAGGTCGGTTCGGACAGGAACGACTCCGGGATTCCGAGTACCAGCTCGTGCAGCTCGGTGTTGCCCTGCGGGCCCAGGGCGGCTGCGACGAAACCCAGCGACCCCACGAGTGCCAGCAGCAGCGCCGGCAGTGAGATCAACGTGAACAGCGCGGCTTCGGCCGCCAGACCGGGCACCCTGTCGTTCACCGTGCCGCGGCCGGTGTGCCAGATCAGCCGCCCCGTCTGCTGCAGGGGCCGGGGGAGGCGGGAGAAGCGCTCGGAACCGCGCCGCTCGAGCTTCGAGCGGGTGGCCAGGACGCGACGGGCCACCCGTGACTGCAGTTCCCGCCGGTCGCTGTCCCAGAGCATCACCGTCGAGCCTATGAGACCGGGCAGCCTTCGGCTGTGGTGGTCAGGTGTGCGGTGGTTCGAGAATGCCGGTGCGCCGCGCGCGGCGGAAGTTGGCCATCACCCGGTCGAGCACGGTGCTGTACGCCGAGCCGTCGTTGACGACCTGCTCGAGACCACGGTGGCGCAGGTAGGTGTCCAGGCGGCGGTCCAGCGAAGCGTCCCAGCTCCGGTGCTCGGTGTACTCCGAGCACAGGAAGTCCCATGCAATTTCGTCGAGTGCGGCGGCATCGAATCGGCGCACCGAGGTGAGGTCCGACATCACGGTCTCCTGACACGTCGTGCTCCTCGATCATCCTCGATCCGGGGCCGGTACGGAAGAGCCGGCGGGACCCTGCGCCGAACTCACACGGAGATCTCAGCAAGGTGCGGCCGCGGATCGACGAACACCGGGGCGCCGTGGCGCGGAACGATCACCGGCGCGGCGAACGGCACCGCCGACTCGGGGTGCCGCCGGGCCGGGCGCAACTCGGCTTTGCCCAGCAGGGTGTGCAGGATCGTCGTCAGTTCACACATCGAGAAGCTGGCCCCGATGCACCGCTTGAGGCCGCCGCCGAAGGGCACCCACCCGTACGGGTTGGGCCGGGCGCCCAGGAAGCGCTCGGGATCGAAGGTGTCCGGGTCGGGATAGTTCTGCGGGTCGCGGTTCACGGCGTCGAGCAGCACCACGATCCGCGTCCCGGCCGGCAGCGTGTAGTCGCCCAACCGGTACGGCTCGGCGGTCATCCGGCCGGTGATCGGCGCCGGCGGGTGCAGCCGCAACGTCTCGTTGATCACCGCCTCGGTGTAGTCGGTGCCGCCGGCATGCGCTTCGGCGCGCACCCGGTCCTGCACCTGTCGGTGGTGGGCCAGCAGATCCGCCAGCCAGGCCAGCGTGGTCGCGGTCGTCTCGTGGCCGGCCAGCATCAAGGTGATCACGTCGTCGCGGATCTCCTTGTCGGTCAGGGCATCTCCGTCCTCGGTGCGGGCGGCGACCAGCATGCTGAGCACATCGGTGCGCCCGGGTGCGGCCGGATCCTCCCGGCGCTGGGCGATCAGCGGAAGAACCAGCTCGTCGATCGCGTGGTTGACGCCGGCCAGCGTGCCCCAGGACCGCAGCGCACCCAGCCGCCGCGCCGCGTACCGGACCGGCGTCTCGGCGGACAGCGCCAGCTCGAGCAACTGGGCGAACGGGGCTCCCAGCCGCCGGACCTGCGCCGGCTCGTCGACGCCGAAGATCACCTGCACGATCACCTCCAGCGTCAGGTCGCGTCCGGCGTCGAGCATCCGCATCGGCGACCCGGCCGGCCAGGACGTCATCGCGGTGCGGGTCGCCGCCTCGATGACCGGGACGTAGCTACGCAGGGCGGCACCGTGCAGCGGCGGGGTCAGCAGCTTGCGCCGGCGCAGGTGCTCCGGCTCCTCGAGGACGAACATCGACCGGCGCCCGTAGATGGCGGCGGCGGGTCCGACCCCTTCACCGCCGAGCAGCACCTCCGGATCGGCGGTGAACACCTGCTTGGCCAGCGCCGGGTCGGCAACCGCGACGACAGGGCCGTAGCCGAGGACGGGAAGCGCGACGACCGGCCCGTGGCTGCGCACCAGCCGGCGCACCAGAGGCTGGCCGCCGATGCCGTAGGCCGCTGCGTACAGGCCGCCGAACAG
>JAXHTL010000254.1:0-5921 GCA_034190095.1 Actinomycetota bacterium | reverse complement strand
CGCCGGCGAACCCGACAGCCAAGACACCTTCACCACCACCGCCACCGACCCCGCCGGCCGCACCGCCACCACCACCATCACCGTCCCCGTCACCGCGCTACCCACACCCGACAACCAGGCCCCGCAGACGGGACTCTCCGGCCCCTGGCAGATCGACGAAGAGACCGGCGTCGTCACGGCCACACTCGGCTTCACCGACCCTGACGGCGACCCACTGACCTACGACGTCACCGAGCAACCCGACAACGGTGTCGTAACCATCGACGAAGAAGCGGGCACCTACACCTACACCCCGCAGACCCGGCCCGGAGCCGGCGAACCCGATGGCGAAGACCGCTTCACCGTGGTGGCATCCGACCCCGACGGTTTGACGGCGACCAACACCATCGGACTGCCCGTCGTCGCGCTTCCGGACCCGGGCAACTCCGCACCGGCTGCCAACCCCGATGCCTACACCCTCGACGAGGACACCACGCTCAGCATCGGCGGCCCGGGCGTGCTGGCCAACGACACCGACGCCGACTCCGACCCGCTGACCGCGGTGCTCGACGTGGGCCCGGACCACGGAACCTTCGTCCTCAATGCCGACGGATCGTTCAGCTACACACCCGACAGCGGCTACGCGGGCACCGACTCCTTCAGCTACACCGCCGACGACGGCACGGTGGCCAGCGCGCCGGCGACCGTCACCCTCACCGTCAACCCGGTCAACGACCCCGCCGATCTCGGCAACGACACCGCGACCGTGATCGAAGGCAGCACCGGCAACGTCATCAACGTGCTGGCCAATGACTCCGATCCGGACGGCGAGCTGACCATCACCGCTACCGGCACCGCGGCCAACGGCACCACAGCGGTCACCGCCGACGGCCGATCGGTGCTCTACACCCCCGCCTCCGACTACACCGGCACCGACACCTTCACCTACACGGTCGCCGACCCCGACGGCGGCACCGGCACAGCGACGGTCACCGTCACCGTGATCGGCGCGGCCAACGAGCCGCCCGTCGCAGGCCCCCCCGGCGAGCAGACCGTCATCCTCGAAACCGGCCGCGTCAGCGGCGATCTCGGGTTCACCGACCCTGAAGGGGCGTTCCTCGACTACACCGTCGACAGCGCACCCCTCCTGGGAACCGTCACGATCGACTTCCTGGGCAACTACAGCTACACCCCCGACCCCGAGAACCGACCGGCATTCGGTGAGGACGACGACACCGACACCTTCACCGTCACCGCCACCGACCCTGCCGGGGCCAGCGCGACCACCACCATCACCGTGCCCGTGGTCGCCGAACTCAACGCCGAGAACCAGGCTCCCGTCGCCGGCACCCCGGAGCCGCTGACCGTCGACGCCGTCACCGGCGAGGTCTCCGGCAACTTCGACTTCTTCACCGACCCCGACGGTGACGAGCTGTCGTTCACCCCCATCCCGGGCGGATACGACTCGGTGATCACCTACGCCGACGGCACCTTCACCTACATTCCCAGCACGGCGTCACGATTGCTGGCCGATCCCGGCACGACGCAGACGATGACGGTGATCGCCACCGACCCAGCCGGTCTGAGCGCCACCGCCACCATCGAGATCCCGATCGTCCCCGCGCAGCCGACCGTCGTCGACAGCGTCGACGTCGGGGCGTTCCCGGCGAATGTGGCGGTCAGCCCCGACGGCTCGGTCGTCTACGTGAGCAACGGCGGGGTCACCATCGGCGATTCGGTGACGGTCGTCGACCCGGCGACCAACACCGTGGTCGACGTGATCACCGTCGGGGAGAACCCGGACGGGATCGTGTTCGACGCGGACGGATCCACCGCCTACGTCGTCAGCGCCGATGACGGCGCCCTGGTCGTGATCGACCCGGCGACCGGGAACATCGTGGACTCCATCGACCTCGACAACAACAATCCACGCGAGATCGCGCTCAGCCCGGACGGGTTGCGCGCCTACATCTCGGCCAATGACTTCTCGACGTCGTCGGGGGTGCTGATGGTCGACCTGGATCCCGAGAGCCCGACCTACCGCACGGTGGTCGACGATTTCCGGATCGACGAACAGGGCGCGGACGGAATCGCTTTCGACTCCACCGGCGATCGCCTCTACGTGACCACCGTGTATTCGGTCACGGTGATCGACACCGACCCGTCCAGCCCCACGTTCAACACCGTCGTCGGCAACATCGAGGTCGGCGACGATCCGACCAGCATCGCGATTCCCCGGCGGGGTCCCTTCGCCTACGGGGCATACGTCGTCAACCAAGCCTCCGACACCGTGTCGTTGGTGCACCTGGCCGACGGCACCGAGATCGACACCATCGAGGTTGGTTCCAACCCGGTCGACGTGGCGTTCACCTCGGACGGATCGGTGGCGTACGTGGTCAACGTCGGCGACGAGACCGGCGGCACCCTCAGTGTGATCGACGTCGAGAACCGCACCGTGATCGACACGGTCGCACTGGGGTTCGCCCCCTCGTCGGTCGCTGTCGGACCGGACGGCACCGTGTACACCACGAACGCCTTCGACGGCACCCTCTCGGTCATCGCCATCGAATCCTCGGGCACCGAGGTCTAGGCGGGAGCCGGGCCCGGCGCGCCAGTCGTCAGCCGGGCTCGGCGTCCTCGACATCGTCGGGCTGCGCCTCGATCACCGGGCCGTCCTCGGCTTCCAGGGCCGCCTCCTCAGCGGCCGGGTCGTCGGCCAGCAGCACCCGCACCGCGCTGTTGAGGAAGGCCAGCAGCGGCACGGCCAGCAACGCCCCGACGATGCCGGCGATGACCGCCCCGCCGGCGATCGCCAGCACGATGGCCAACGGGTGGATCGACACCGCCCGGCCCATCACCAGCGGCTGCAACACGTGGCCCTCGAGCTGTTGCACGGCGATGATCAACCCCAGGGTGATCAGCGCGTAGATCCAGCCCTTGGCGATCAACGCGACGATGACGGCCAGGAAGCCGGTCACCACCGCGCCGACCAGCGGGACGAACGCGCCCATGAACACCAGCGAGGCCAGCGGCAGGGCCAGCGGGACGCCCATGATGGCCAGACCGACCCCGATGCCGATCGCGTCCACCGCCGCGACCAGAAACGTTGCCCGCACGTAGCCGATCAGGGTGTGGAAACCGGCGCGTCCGGCGTTGCGGATCCGTGACCGCACTCCCACCGGAAAGGCCTTGGTGACGAAGCTGAAGATGTTGCGGCCGCCGTGCAGCAGGAAGATCAGGGTGAACAGCATCAGCAGGGCACCGGTGACGATCTCGGTGAACGTCGCCGCCGTCGACACCGCCCCACTGGTCAACCGCTCCTGGTTGCTGCGCAGCGCCTCGAGCGCAGAGTCCCGGAACTGGTTGATCTGCACGTCGCTGACGTGCAGCGGACCGTCGGTCAGCCAGGTGCCGACCCCTTCGATGCTGGCCGAGACCTGCCCGACCAGCGCCGGCGCGCCGTCGACGAACTGCGTGATGACGAAGGCGAGTAGCCCGCCGAACACCGCGAACCCGCTGAGCAGCACCAACGCGACAGCCCCGCCGCGCGGCGCGCCCCGGCGATCGAGGAAATCCACCACCGGCATCAGCAACGCCGCCACGATGGTGGCCAGTGCGACCGGAACGACGAGGATCTCCAGCCGCAGCATCAGCCAGCCCAGCGCCAGCACGGCCCCCAGGATGACCAGCAACCGCCAGGCCCACGCTGCGGTCTTGCGGACCAGCGGAGTCACCGACTCGTCGGCGAGGGTGTCAAAGGACGGACCGGCTGACATTCCGGTAGCGTAGCGGCCACGCCGGTCCCGCCCGCGGATCTGCGGATTTCGTTGACCCACGCCTTACGCTTACTGCGTGCCAGACGATGCTGCCGCGAGCGGCACCCGCCCGGGGGACGCCTCCCCGGGGCGCAGCCGCGGCAAGTACTGGTGGCTGCGCTGGGCGCTGATCGCCCTGGCGCTGACCGTGCTGACCGTCGAGTTGGCGCTGGTGCACGACCAGCTCGCCAAGGCATGGAAGAGCCTGTACTCGGCCAACTGGATGTGGGTGCTGGCCGCGGTGGTCGCGGCGATGGCATCGATGCACAGCTTCGCGCAGATCCAGCGCACCCTGCTGCGCTCGGCCGGCGTCCGCGTCCACCAGTGGCGGTCCGAAGCCGCGTTCTACGCCGGCAACGCGCTGTCCACCACCATGCCGGGCGGTCCGGTCCTGTCGGCGACGTTCCTCTACCGCCAACAACGGATGTGGGGCGCCTCCCCGGTGGTGGCGTCCTGGCAGCTGGTCATGTCGGGCGCACTGCAGGTCATCGGGCTGGCCGTGCTCGGCCTGAGTGGCGCGTTCCTGCTCGGCGCCAGCAAGAACCCGCTCTCGCTGATCTTCTCGCTCGGCGGGTTCATCGCACTGATCCTGCTGGCGCAGGCCGTGGCGAGCCGCCCGGAGTTGATGGACGGCATCGGCGTGCGGGTGCTGTCCTGGTTCAACTCGGTTCGGGGCAAGCCCACCGACACCGGTCTGGCCAAGTGGCGGGCAATGCTGGTGCAGCTGGAATCGGTGCAGCTCGGCCGCCGTGATCTCGGGGAGGCGTTCAGCTGGTCGCTGTTCAACTGGATCGCCGACGTCGGCTGCCTGCTGTTCGCCTGCTACGCCACCGGCGGGCATCCGTCGGTGGCCGGGGTCACCGTCGCCTACGCCGCGGCCCGTGCGGTCGGCTCGATCCCGCTGATGCCGGGTGGGCTGCTGGTCGTCGAGGCGGTGCTGGTGCCGGGTCTGGTGTCCAGCGGGATGTCGCTGGCCTCGGCGATCTCGGCGATGTTGATCTACCGGCTGATCAGCTGGATCTTCATCGCCGCGATCGGCTGGGTGGTGTTCCTGATCATGTTCCGCACCGAGAAGGACTTCGACCCCGACAGCGCCAACGGGACCGCGCCGCCGCTACCCGGAACCCAGGAACAGCTCCCGCTGCAGTTCAGCCCCGACCCCGAGGCGCCGCATCCGCCAGGCCAGTAGCGAAAGGTTCACCACTGCATGCTGTTTCGACCGTCGGCCGCTGCGTCGATTGCGCTGCTCCTGCTCTGCGCAGGCTGCGCCCCGACCCAGGAGACCGCATCCCCCGAGCCGGCCGGCACCGGGTCGGTCGCGCCGCCGGCAGCCGGATCCGAGCCGCCGCCCGGCCCCGGGGTGGCCACCCCGGTGGTGGGCCGGGTGCTGGCCGCGCCCGTCCCGGTACCGGCCACCGACGGCAGGACGCATCTGGCCTACGAGCTGGTGCTGACCAACACGCTCCCGCAGGACGTCACGGTGACCTCGATCGACGTCACCTCCGGAGACCGAACGCTGCTCAGCCTTCCCGGTGACCGGCTGGCCCACTGGACGCGGATAGCCGGCAACCCCGAGCCCACGACGACGCTGGGGCCGGCGCAGACGGCCTACGTCTGGATCGACGTCGCGGTGGATTCCGACCAGACCGTTCCGGCGGAGCTGCGCCACCTGGTCGCGGTCTCGGTGCCCGATCCCTCACCGCCGCTGATTCCCGCGGCACTGACCGAGAACATCGCACCGGTCACCGTCCAGACCCGCACACCGGTCACCATCGCGCCGCCGCTGGCCGGACCGAACTGGCTCGACGCCAACGGCTGCTGCGGCACGACCTCTCACCGCACCGCGCTCAACCCGATCGACGGTGACGTCTGGGCCGCCGAGCGGTTCGCGATCGACTATCTCCAGCTGGGCCCGGACGGCCGGCTGTTCACCGGCGACCCGGCCGAACTGGACAGCTACCCGTACTTCGGCACCGACGTCCTCGCGGTGGGTGACGGGCCGGTCGTCGCGGTGGTCGACGACCTACCCGAGCAGGTTCCGGGAACGGCACCGACGGGTCTGCCGCTGCAGGAGTACGGCGGCAACCACGTGGTGCAGGATCTCGGAAACGGCAACTACGCGTTCTA
>JAXHTL010000253.1:0-6013 GCA_034190095.1 Actinomycetota bacterium | reverse complement strand
GCGATGTACATGATCAGCCGGATCATGGTGAGGACGATCTGCTGGATCTGGTCGATGAAGGTCAACACCGAGCTGTCGCCGGTCTTGTTGATCTGCAGGCGCAATGCGACGCCGAACAGCAGGGCGAACACGATGATCGGCACCATGGTGGCGCTGGCCATCGCCTCGAAGATGTTGGTGGAGACGAAGTTCAACAGGGTGTCCTGCCAGCCCCCGGTCTCCTCGGCGGACTCCTGCAGCGACGTGTCCACCTCGCCGGTGAACACCATCCCGGCGCCGGGCTGGATGAGTACGCTCAGCACCCAGGCTAGAACCGCTGCGACAAAGGAGAATCCGAGCATCCAGCTGAAGGTGCGCAGCGCTATGCGCCCGGTGCCGCTACCCGTCATCGAACCGGTTGCGACGATCACCGACGCCAGGACGAGGGGGACGATGGACATCTGGATCAGCCGGATGAACATGTCGCCGACGAACTTCAGGTTTGCCGCCCACTCGCCGACGACCAGGCCGAAGATCAGTCCGGCGACGGCGGCGACCGCGATCTGAAGGGCCGGACTCTTCAGGGCTTTCATGTCCGGTCACGCTATCGGCGATCAGATACCGCGCCGTGGCGGACGTGTTTCCCCGAAGTTTCCTACAGCAGCGTCATTTTCGTCCCGGAGCGCCATCGGGTTTGCCGGCGATCAGCGCACCCACCGCCCGGTTGACCGGCGGTATCGCGGCCAGCTTCAGGACGGCGCGCCTGATCCACAGCGCCAGCCGGTTGTCGGGCAGGAACCAGCGGGCGGCTGCGCGCCCGGCTTTCTGCTTCTCCTCGGTCACCGGGCGCCACAACCGTTCGTACCCGCTCAGCGCCTGCGGCATCGATTCGGCGGTGTGCAGTTGTGCGGCAAGCAGGTTCGCACCTGCCACGGCCAGCGAAGCGCCCTGTCCGGCGAGCAGGGACACCGCATGGCACGCGTCGCCGATCAGGGTGATGCGTCCCCTGGTCCAGCGCGGCATCTCGATCTGGGCGACCTGGTCGTAGTAGACCTCGTCCGACGGTGGGCACTGCGCCAGGGCCTCGGGAACCACCCAGCCGAGCCCGCGGTAGGCCGACCGGACGGCCTCGCGGGCGTCGTCGGGCAGCGTCGGGTCGGCCGTGCGGTGTACGCCGAACGCCGCAACCTGGCCGTCGCGCAGCACGTAGAACCCCATCTCGTGGCCGACGGTGTCGGTGAGGGCGAACCTGCCCCGGCAGGCATCGCGAATGTGCGGTGCGTCGAACACGAACGCCGAGGTGTGGAAACCCAGGTAGCGCAGGAACATCGATTCCCGCCCGAACACGAGTCCGCGCACGGTCGAGTGGATCCCGTCCGCGCCCACCAGCAGGTCGGCCTGCAACGCCGTGCCGTCGGCCAGGGTGATGTGCACCTGATCCCCACGATCGGCCACCCCGGTCAGCGCGGCGCCGAACCGTAGCTCCACCGAGCTCGGAAGACTCTCGCGCAGAACCGTTTCCAGGTCGGGACGCATGAGGCTGCAGAGCCTTCCGCCCAGGGAGTCCCGCAGCCGGTCGTAGGGCAGTTCGGCCCGGGCTCGGCCCACGCTGTCGACGAAGCTGGCCTGCTGGATCTCGTAGGAGACCTCCAGGATGTCCGGCAGCAGGCCCATGTCCTCGGCGGCGTCGTATCCGGGCCCGAAGAAGTCCATCATGTATCCCTGCCGGCGGGGCCCGGGGGAGCGCTCCAGGACCACCACCTCGTCGCCGTGAGCTGCGAGGCGGTTCGCCAGTGTCAGGCCGGCGATGCCGGCCCCGCACACCGCGACCTTCATCGCGCGCCCCCGGCGGCGACGATCCGGCGCAGCGCCGTGGCCCGGGCCGGATCGGGGCCGACACCGAGGCCGCGATGCAGCACCAGTCCGTCGAGCGCGGCGAACACCACCGCGGCGGTGCCGTCCGGATCGGCCACATCGTCTTCGGCGAGTCGCTGGGCGAGGCGGCCACGGCTGTGCGTGAGCAGATCGGCGATCGCGGCGCCGAAATGCTGGTCCCGAAGCCCGGCGAGGTAGGCCTCGACGAACAGCACCGTGGTCGGGTCGGCGCCGGTGTACGGCCGCATCGCGGCCAGGGCCGAGTCGATCAGCTCCTGCGGGCCCGCCGAACTCAGCGAGGCCTCCAACTCGGCGGTGGCCCGCCGCATCGCGCCCAGGGCGGCCTCCTGCAACACGGCCTGCAGCGACGGGAAGTGGTAGTGCACCACGCTGGGCGTGACGCCGGCGCGTTGCGCCAGGGTGCGGGTGCTGACCGCTGACCAGCCCAGCTGCGGGATCAGTTCGGCCGCTGCGGCCAGCAGCTGTCGGCGCACCTGCTGGCCGCGGGTGGCCGCGGCGCCGGCCATGGACACCTCCGCTCGATCAGGACGGTCGACCTGTACGACTGCCCTGATGGTAGCGTTCGCCGTGGCCCGGGTCGAGCCCCGCGGCTAGCCCGGTCCGGCGGACTGGTCCACCGGCTGCGGCGCCGGCGCCAGCTTGCCCACCACGTAGTCGGCCGCCTGGTCGGTCAGCCCCCTGATCGCGTAGGCACCGTGGGCACCGTTGTCCGCGCCGGTGGGCGAACAGACCGGATCCTCCGGAATGCACAGGTCGAGGGTCTTGGACGTGTAACGCGGACCGACCGAGATCGGCGGCGCACCGGTGTAGATCATCTGGAGAAACCCGCTCGACGGCTTGCCGAACAGCGTTACCGCGGCGACGTGGTCAGCGACCCACGCCGGCATCGGGCCGGTCATACCCGGCGGCGGGGTGTACCCCTGCGGGATGGCGTCCGCGGTGATGTAGGCGGCCACCGCGGCGCCCTGGGAGAACCCGCCGACCACCAGGTCGGTGTCGGGACAGTTCGCAGCCATCGTGGTCACCCGGTTGCTCGCGTCGATGACGCCGGCGGCGGCGGTCGCGAAATCCAGTGACGCCGGGTAGTTCACCGCGTAGACGTCCACCGACCGGCCCGGGGTGCGGGCGCGCAGCGCGTCGACGAACGCCTGCCCCGTCGCTCCGACGCCCGGCGGCTCGAACGTTCCCCGGGCGAACACCACCTCCACGTCGGGACACGGCGCGGCATACGCCGGTGCCGACACAGGCGACCCCAGCGCGGCCAGCAACCCGCCCGCGACAGCAGCCGACCAACGAGCGATTCTCTTCATCTCATACCGCCTGAACTAGAAACATGGCAGGCGCCGTTGCCCCGACAGATCGCAGAACTACCCGTGCGATCCGGGGGTGAAACCCCGCCCACTGTGTGCTCTTCGCAACGTTCGGCGAGCGGTGATCGGTGCCGCACCGGACGTCGCCTGGTGTACTCGAACGGTGAGACCCGTGCCGAGTTGGTCGGTGCCGCTGTTCTTCGTGGCCGGCGCGGTGTCGCAGTATCTCGGTGCCGCCGTCGGGGTGTTCCTGTTCGAGACGACCGAGCCGGCGACGGTGGCGTGGCTGCGCGCCGCCGGAGCCGCGGCGGTGCTGCTGGCCTGGCGCCGACCCTGGCGCAGATCGTGGACCCGTCGCGAGGCCTGGGCCGCCGCCGGATTCGGGCTGGTCACCCTCGCGATGAACGTGGCGTTCTACGAGGCGATCGCGAGGATCCCGCTCGGCACGGCCGTCGCGATCGAGTTCGTCGGCCCGGTCGCTGTCGCCACACTCGGGTCACGTCGGGCCCGCGACTTCCTGGCGGTTCTCCTGGTGGCGGTCGGTGTGCTGCTGCTGGCCGGCGTGCAGGCCGAGGCCGAACCGCTCGGCGTGCTGTTCGCGCTGATCGCAGCCGCCCTGTGGGCGGGCTACATCGTGGTCGGCAAGACGGTCGCCGACGCGGGCGCCGGCATCGACTCGCTCGCGGTCGGCATGGCGGCGGCTTCGCTGGCACTGGCCCCGGCGCTCGTCGGGACCCAACTCGGCACCGACGCCGCCGTGTTCGCCGAATCGCGCACCTGGCTCTACGGACTCGGCGTCGGTGTGCTCTCCAGCGTGATTCCGTACGCGCTCGACCAGCCGGTGCTCGCCACCATCGGGCGTGCGCGCTTCGCTCTGCTGTTGGCGCTGCTTCCCGCCACCGCCGCGGTCGTCGGAGCGGTGGTGCTGGCGCAGCGTCCGGAACCGGTGGAGTTGGCCGGCATCGCCCTGGTCATGCTCGCCCTGGTGATCAACGCGACATCGATACGGCCACGGCGGGCCCCGCCCGGTTGGACAATGCAGCAATGAGTTGCTGCCAGCACGTCGACGGGCTCGACTCGGCATTCACCGTGGATGCGTCTCGCGTGACGTTCGGCCGGGGGTGCCTGGGTGAACTGGGAGACCGGGCTGCCGCACTGGGGATGACGCGCGTCGCCCTGTTCTCCGATGCCACCGTCGCAGACCTGTCCGTGTTCGACACCGCGCAACGGTCCCTGCGCCGGGCCGGTATCGACACGGTGGCCTACACCGACGTGCATGTCGAACCCACCGACGGATCATTCCGCGACGCAGCGGCCTTCGCGACCGAGCTCGACCCCGACGGCTACGTCTCGGTGGGTGGCGGCTCGGTCATCGACACCGCCAAGGCCGCCGACCTGTACGCCAGCCATCCCACTGCCGAGTTCCTGGACTACGTCAACGCGCCGGTAGGTGGCGGGCGCCCGGTCCCCGGAGCACTGCGACCGCACATCGCCTGCCCGACGACCTCGGGCACCGGCAGTGAGGTCACCGGGATCGCCATCTTCGACCTGCTGTCGCTGCACGCCAAGACCGGCATCGCGGCAACGGCCCTGCGCCCGAGCGAAGCGCTCGTCGACCCGGACGCCACCGACAGCCTGCCCGCCCGGGTGGTGGCCTGCAGCGGGCTCGACGTGCTCTCCCATGCGCTGGAGTCGTACACCGCACGCCCCTACCTGCGCCGCCCGGCGCCGGCCCGGCCCAGCGCCCGTCCGATGAGCCAGGGCGCCAACCCATGGAGCGACCTGGGCAGTCGCGAAGCGCTGCGCCTGCTGGGCAGGTATCTGCAGCGGGCGGTGACCGACTCCGCCGACCGCGAGGCCCGCGAACAGACGATGTGGGCCGCGACGCTGGCCGGTATCGCGTTCGGCAACGCCGGGGTGCACGCCCCGCACGCCATGGCCTACGCGGTGGCCGGCCGGGTCCGCGAGTTCCGTCCTGACGGCTATCCGCAGTCCGAACCTCTTGTGCCACATGGGATGGCGGTGATCCTCACGGCGCCGGCGGTTTTCCGTGTCACCGCCGGCCAGGATCCGGGACGGCACCTCGATGCGGCACGCCACCTGGGTGCCGACATCGCCGGCGCCGGGGACGGCGACGCCGGGCCGGTGCTGGCCGAGCACCTCATCGAGATCATGCGCGCCGTCGGCATGCCCAACGGGCTGTCCGGCGTCGGGTACAGCGCAGACGACACCGCTGCGCTGGCCGACGGTGCCTGGCCGCAGCAGCGGCTGCTGGGCAACGCGCCCGTGGACTTCGACGCAACCCTGCTGGCCGGCACCTTCGACGATGCGCTGCGGTACTGGTGATGGCCACCGAGCACAGCGCCGGGGACTACCGGTACTTCCTGCCCATCACCACCCGGTGGATGGACAACGACGTGTACGGCCACGTCAACAACGTCACCTACTACAGCTACTTCGACACGGTGGCCAACCACTTCCTGATCACCGAGGGCGGTCTGGACATCCACCACTCGCCGGTGATCGCGCTGGTGGTGGAGTCCGGCTGCTCCTACCGCGCACCGGTGGCTTACCCGCAGGAGCTGCGGGCCGGGCTGCGCGTCGACAGACTGACGAACCGGTCGGTCACCTGGGGCGTCGCGATCTTCGCCGGCGAGGACGCGGTCGCCCACGGGCACTTCGTGCACGTGTTCGTCGACCGGCAGTCCCGGCGCGCGGTTGCGATACCGCAGCAGATCCGGGAGGCGCTGTCCCGGATCGTCATTCGTCCGGTGGACTGAGCCTGCCGAACGCCACTCACCGCTCGCGATGTGGTCAGCGTCGGCTAG
>JAXHTL010000252.1:0-6088 GCA_034190095.1 Actinomycetota bacterium | reverse complement strand
TCGCATGGTCGGTGCGAGGCCCACTATGGCACCGGTAGTGGCGACGACAAGACCTATTCCTTCGACGTCTACACAACGACCGTCGACTTCGGCAACGGACTCGTCACCCAACCGACCTACGTCGGGGTCGCCACCGACTCCAACGCGTTCGACCAGGATTACCACGGCATCCTGGGCGTCGGCCCCCATTCGGCGAGCCCGCTGATGAGCTCGGTCACGAGCGCGCTACCTGGCTCGCTCAGCCACGGAATGTTGCTCGATGAACGCGGCCGCTCCCTCACCTTCGGGCCGAACCCATTGCCGACACGGGTCCACCTCGACGGCAGCCCTCATGTGTCGGCCGAGATCAGCCTCAACGGCGGAGCCACCCACAAGGTCACGGCGACCATCGATTCGGGCGGCGGGTACGGTGCCATCTCGTCGACGCTGGTGCCCACCGACGGCCTGGTTCCCGGGACGGTGCTGTCCGTCTACGCTGACGACGGCAAGACCTTGCTGTACTCCTACACCCTCACCGAGGACAACATCCCCAAGGAGTCCAAGAACTCAGCCTATTTCAACACCGGTGTCCAAGCATTCATGAGCGGCCCGATCTATGTCGACTTCACCAAGACCGACGAGGAAGGCGAAGTAGTAGGAGCCACCGACTTCGACTACTCCTGGTGGGGCTGGAAAGCCCCTGCGATTCGGCTGCCCTGGATCTGACCCGGTTCGCCCTAGAAGACGGTGCCGTCGCTGACGATCGTCAGCGGTGGCCGGCCGTCCCGCAGGCGCTGCGCCGAGGCCCGACCCGCTGCCCAGGTCCCGCCCTCGAGCACGGTGGCCAGCGGAGTCTGCCCGGGGTCCAGGCCGAGCCGCGAACACACCATCGGCGCGAGCTCGTCGAGCAGTGCCACCGTCATCGCCCGCCATTCGACGACCAGCTCGTCGGCGGGCGTCCAGCTGCGGTGCGCGTCGGCCTGGTCGCGCAGCCGTAGAACACCGCTGTCGAGGAGCAGCCCGCCGTTGCGGTATTCGGGCAGGCCGGTCAGCTGGTCGACACCGGTGACGGTGGCGCCTCCGGCCTCGAACGGTTCGATCAGCGAGTAGGTGAGCCACTGCGACAGCTTGTGCAGCGGCATCCATCCGGCGCTCAGGCCGGGCCCGGGCGCCGCCTCGTGCCGCCAGCAATCACCGAGGGAGTGCTCTCCGATCACGTTGCCGGCCAACCAGATCGGCGACAGCGTTGCCAGCAGCTCACCGAGGACGTCGTGGGCGTGAACGGTCCCGGCCGGGCCGCCGAGCGCATCGAGCAGACCGCCGGGTCTGCCGTCGGGGCCGAAAGCCTGCGGGTGTGTGCCCAACACCTCGCCGAGGCGGTGCATCAGCTGCACCCGGCCTGCCAGGCCCACCAGCGGGTTCCCGGGTCCGGCCTGGAACACCGCTGCCAGCTGCTGCTCGGTCAGGGTGCGCAACGCGGCCGAGTCGACCTGCAGCGGACGGGCAGGGTCACTGGAGAACCGGCCGGCGAGGAAGCCGTGCCAACTCGCCACCGCCAGTCCCTCGGAGCGGCTGAACCGGGCCCGATCCGCACCGCGGTCCTCGACGAATCTCCAATCGGCCCCGGCGCCGGCGTCGAGCAGCACACTGACCACGGTGAGATCGATCATCGCGCGAGCGCGCCCGGCGGGGTCCTGGTCGGCGAGGAGGCGATCCAGTTCCGTCCGGCGGTCGATGGCGCCGGCCCCGAAGTGGTTCCAGCGACTGTGGTAGGGGACGTTCAGATCCGGGAAGCGCTCCCGGGTGATCGCGGCGATGTCGTCGGCGGCGCCGGCCAGTGCGTCGTCGTGCACGCTGAACCATCGGGACTCGCCGGCACGGGCGCGTTCGAGGAGCTGGTTGGACCGGTCCCGAACGGCTGCGGTCGTGCGCAGGAGCGCCACGGCGTCGTCTGCGGTGCCAGCCGCCGGTTCGGCGCCAGGGGCGCCGAGGGTCATGGTTCCAGCCCCCGGCCTCTGGACTTCTTGAGCTCGTCGGCCCCCGGCACCACACCGGGGGTGAAGTAGCCGGCGGCCATCTTCGCGTCGATCTCGACCCGGGCGTCGGCGGGGATCAGCTCGTCGGGAATCGAAACCCGTTCACCGACTTCGATTCCCGAGCCGGTGATCGCGTCGTATTTCATGTTGCTCATCGACACGAAGCGGTGGATCCGGGTGATACCCAGCCAATGCAGCACGTCGGGCATCAGTTCCTGGAAACGCATGTCCTGCACACCGGCCACACACTCGGTGCGAGCGAAGTACTGGTCGGCGGTGTCGCCACCGGCCTGGCGTTTGCGGGCGTTGTAGACCAGGAACTTCGTCACCTCGCCCAGAGCCCGGCCTTCCTTGCGCGAGTAGGCGACCAGACCGACCCCACCGCGCTGCGCTCCGCGGATGCACTCCTCGATGGCGTGGGTGAGGTACGGCCGGCAGGTGCAGATATCGGAGCCGAAGACGTCCGAACCGTTGCACTCGTCGTGCACCCGGGCGGTCAGCTCGACATCGGGGTTCGCGAGATCGGCTGCCGCCCCGAAGATGTAGACCGTCTGACCGCCGATCGGCGGCAGGAACACCTCGAGGTCCGAACGCGTGACCAACTCGGGGTACATGCCGCCGGTCTCTTCGAACAGAGCCCGGCGCAGGTCGGTTTCGCTGCAGCCGAAGCGTTGGGCCACCCCGGGCAGGTGCCAGACCGGTTCGATGGCGGCCTTGGTCACCTGGGCCGCCCCGGTGTCGAGCAGAACACGGCCGTCCGGGGTCAGACGCCCGGCGCGGATCGCATCGCCGATCTCGGGGAGGATCACCTGAGCCTTGGTCACCGCGATGGTGGGCCGAATGTCCACCCCGGCGGCGAGTTGGTCGGCGAAGGCATCGGCGACCATGGCGCCCCAGGGGTCGAGGCTGACGATCGCCCCGGGGGCACTCCATTGCCGGAAGGGACCGATGGCGTCGGTCGGGGCGGTGTCGGTGAGATCGGCGCGGTGCTCACGGGACAGCGCGCCCGCGGCCACCGCCAGAGCGCGGTAGACGCCGTAGGCGCCGCTGTGGCTGCCGATGACGTTGCGATGAGCCCGGGTGGTCGTGCCCACCACCGGTCCACGATCGGCGGCGGACTGGGCGCCCCAGGACAGAACGGGGGCATGCGCTCCGGCGCTGTGCGAGGTCAGCCGGATGTGCCCACCCGCGGCCTTGGCTGGGGGCGGCACCTTCACCGTGGGACTGACTTCGGACATCGGTCTTCCTGCGGTTCTCCTCGGCAACGACTCCTCGTCACGAGGAGAGCCGCCAGCATAGCCATTCGACGGTGGCGCCGCCCGGTTCGCCGGCTACACCGGCCAGCTCTCCTGACGGTACGCCGCGTCGAAGAACATCCATTCGTAGCGGGCGGTGGCGGCGAAGTGGGCCCGGGCCGCGGCCTCCTGCTCAGCCGTGAGGGTGGGGCCGACCCGATCGGTGAGCGCGAGCACCTCGGTGACCGTGGCAGCGAAGTCGTCGCCGCCATAGCTGTCGATCCAGCGCTGGTAACGGGCGTCGGTCGAGCCGCGGGCCGCCAGTTCGGCGCCCACCTCGGCATAGATCCAGTAGCAGGGCAGCACCGCTGCCAGTCCGTCGGCGAAGCTACCTCCGTAGGCGGTGGCCAACAGGTAGCTGTTGTATGCCTGGGTGGTCGGGGTGACCGGGTGGGCGTCGACGGCGGCGGCGGACAAGCCGAGCGCGGGCAGCAGTTCGCCGTGCAGCTCGAGTTCGACGTCGAACACCTCGGCTGCGTGGCGGGTGAACATCGCGGTGTCGGCCAGCGAGGACGCCTTGGCTCCGACGATCCCCAGGGCGCGGGCGTAGGCCCGCAGGTAGTGCACGTCCTGGGCGACGTATTGGGCGAAAGCCGCAGCGTCCAGGCTTCCGTCGGTCAAACCGGTGACGAACGGATGAGCGACGATGGCGTCGTAGGTCGGTTCGATCTGGGTCCACAGCCGCATCGACCAGGACCCGGGTAGGGCCGGCCCGATGCGCGGGGCAACGCTTCTGGTCATCACCCCATCTTTTCAGCGATGAATACCGCGGGCCCGGGCGGTCGATATCTGGGACAACCGAGCACCCAGCACCGGAGGTGACACCGATGACCGACACGACCGCTCTGCCGCCCATCGTCGAGGAGCAGACCTGGCGGGCCGCGCTCGACGAGCTGCGAGTACGCGAGAAGGCCGCCACCCGCGAGTTGGACAGCATCGCCGCGCAGCGACGGCGCCTGCCGATGGTGCGCATGCCCGACTACACCCTCGTCGGGGCCGACGGTCCGGTGCGCCTGGCCGATGTCTTCGACGGATTCTCGCAGCTGATCGTCTACAACCACATGTGGAGCGATGGCGCCGAGTGGCAGTGCGGTGGATGTACCGGGTTCACCGCGCAGTTCACCCGGCTGGATTTCCTGGCCAACTACGACGCGAAGTTCGTGATCGTGACCGCGGGACCGATCGGCGAGGCGCTGGCCTATCGCGACAAGGTCGGCAACCGAATGCAGTGGTATTCATCGTCGGACAGTTCGTTCGCCGCCGATGTCGATGCCGCTCCCGGGACCGGGTTCGCCGTCAACGTGTTCCTCCGCGACGGCGACACCGTCTACCGGACCTGGCACACCAACGGACGGGGCACAGAGCAGCTCAGCCACACCTTCGCCCTGGTCGATGCGTTGCCCTGGGGTCGCCAGGAGAGCTGGCAGGACTCTCCCGACGGCTGGCCGCAGCGCCCGACGTACTCCGGCTGGCTGGACTCACCGGAGGTGGCCCGGCTGTACGGCGGTCCGCCGGCAGCGCGTTGACGGCGGCCGCGGGCCGGGACACCCGACCGCGACGGCGCGCGGCGCGCTTGGCAGACTGGGCCCATGGCACAGATAACGTTGCGTGGAAACCCGATCAACACCGTGGGAGAACTGCCCGCCGTCGGCTCGCCGGCGCCCGGTTTCACCCTGACCGGCACCGATCTGGGAACGGTGAGTGCTGACCAGTTCAGCGACAAGCCTGTGCTGCTGAACATCTTCCCCTCGGTCGACACGCCGGTGTGTGCGGCCAGCGTGCGCACGTTCAACGAGCGCGCGGCGGCCGCCGGGGTCCCGGTGCTGTGCGTGTCGAAGGATCTGCCCTTCGCGCAGAAGCGGTTCTGCGGGGCAGAGGGCATCGAGAACGTCACCACGGCCTCGGCGTTCCGGGACAGCTTCGGCGACGACTTCGGCGTCACGATCGCCGACGGCCCGATGGCCGGTCTGCTCGCCCGCGCGGTGGTCGTGGTAGGAGCCGACGGCAAGGTCGCCTACACCGAACTGGTGCCCGAGATCGGCCAGGAGCCCGACTACGACGCGGCGCTGGCAGCACTGAACGGCTGAACGCCGCGCGAACCCTAACGGGCTCGACACGGGGACAGGTCACCGTTCGGTTCCAGTCCCGCATCGCATCGATTCGCTGTCCTGCGACGACGGAAAACCACGTCCACGCGTGGTGTAGAAGTGGTCATAGTGACAGTTGTTAATTGATGGGATCCGGCGCCCCGACGGTGCCGGGTCCGGAAAGCGGTGGAGTGCGATGCGACGCGTATGTGCGCTCGTGATGGGTCTGGCCATGCTGATGGCAACCCCGGGTCTGGCCACGGCCGACACACGGTCTGCGACCAACCAGAAGGCGGTCGAGATCGTCATCGCCCGGGCGATGTCGCAGCGGGGAGTGCCGTTCGCCTACGGCGGTGGTGGCGCGTCGGGCCCGAGCAAGGGCACGGTCGCGGCACCGGAGCCGGACGAGGCCGAAAGCGACGCCGCCGCTTTGGGGCTGAACCCGTCGAACGCCGAACCCAACACCCCGGCGCCCGGGATGAACCTGCCGACCGCCACCGACGACGCGGCGTCTTCGGCGCCGCGGGTCGAGGCGGTCGGCTTCGACGCATCGGGGCTGATGGTCTACGCGTACGCCGGCGTCGGGGTCAAGCTGCCCCGTTCGTCTGGTGCGCAGTACCAGGTGGGCCAGAAGGTGACCCCGGAACAGGCGCTGCCGGGCGATCTGATCTTCTACGGCCCCGAGGGGACC
>JAXHTL010000251.1:2968-6089 GCA_034190095.1 Actinomycetota bacterium | reverse complement strand
AGCGTCGCGCCGCCCCGGTGACCGCCGCCTTGTCGGTGTGCTCCCGGGGATGTGGGATACTGGCGGTGGGTGACCGGTCCGACAACCCCGGGTCGATCGCCCGAATGAAGACTTCGACGAGCGCGACAACCGTCATCGCGGTGCGGCGCAGACCGTCCAGCCATCATTCAGACCGGCACCGGGAAGACTCTTTCGGGAGAGCCCGGAGCAAGACCAGTACAAGTACGGGAGTACCGAGGAATCGGGGCCCGGACATAAATCGGAAGCCCTCGCGTGGCCGCGTCTGCAAACGACGCGCCCGGGGGCTTGAGGAGAATACGTGGCCGACAGTGAGAACTTTCAAGCCCCAACCCACGACCTCCCGGAAGAGCCGCAGCACGCGGCTGACTCCTCCGGAGGCGCGGCGGAGGCACCGCCGCCCGAGCGCCTGAGGGTCCATTCGCTGGCCAGGGTGCTGGGCACCACCAGCAGGCGGATCATCGAGGCGCTGCTCGAGGTCGACGGCCGGACCCGCAGCGCGCACTCCACGGTGGGCCGCGAAGAGGCCGACCGGGTTCGTCAGGTGCTCGCCGAGACGGCGACCGGCGACGCTGCGGCCCCGGAGCCCGAGCGGCCCGCCGAGCCCGCGGACGCCGTCACCGAGGAGGCGCAGTCCGAAGAGGAGCCGGAATCCCGGCTGATCCTCGAGACCCCGGCCCCGCAGAGCGCGCCGGCGGCCGACTACCTGCCGTTGTTCGTCGCTCCCCAGCCCGTGGAGTTCGAGGAACGCCGCCGCAGCCGTGACGAGGACACCGATTCCGACGATTCGGACGACTCCGACTCCGACTCCGATTCCGACGATTCCGACGACGCCGACTCCGACGATCAGTCCGACCGTCCGGCCAACAAGCGCCGCCGGCGCGGACGCCGGGGCCGCGGACGCGGCCGGGGCGAGCAGAACGGCGACGACTCATCCGACGACTCGGCCGACACCGCGGCCGACGGTCAGTCCGACAAGCAGAACTCCGGTGACTCCTCGGGTTCGAGCGACGATTCGGACGACGATTCCGATGACGATTCCGACGACGACGACAGCTCCTCGTCCGAGGGTGGCAGCCGCCGCCGGCGGCGGCGCCGGCGGCGCAAGTCCGGTGGCGGAGACGACAGCTCCTCGCCCGATGATCCGCCCAACACCGTGGTGCACGAGCGTGAGCCGCGCGCCAAGGGTTCCAAGGGCGACAAATCCGCTGACAACGAGATCCAGGGCATCAGCGGGTCGACCCGGCTGGAGGCCAAACGGCAGCGACGCCGCGACGGTCGCGACGCCGGGCGCCGGCGTCCGCCCATCCTGAGCGAGGCGGAGTTCCTGGCCCGGCGCGAGGCCGTCGAACGGATGATGGTGATCCGCGACAAGGTCCGCTCCGAACCGCCGCACGAGGGCTCCCGGTACACCCAGATCGCCGTCCTCGAAGACGGCGTGGTCGTCGAGCACTTCGTGACCTCGGCGTCGTCGGCGTCGCTGGTGGGCAACATCTACCTCGGGATCGTGCAGAACGTGCTGCCCTCGATGGAAGCCGCCTTCGTCGACATCGGCCGCGGCCGCAACGGTGTCCTCTACGCGGGCGAGGTCAACTGGGAGGCCGCCGGGCTCGGTGGGGCCAACCGCAAGATCGAGCAGGCCCTCAAACCGGGCGACTACGTGGTCGTGCAGGTGAGCAAGGATCCGGTCGGGCACAAGGGGGCGCGGCTGACCACCCAGGTCTCGCTGGCCGGGCGCTATCTGGTCTACGTGCCGGGCGCCTCGTCGACCGGGATCAGCCGCAAACTGCCCGACACCGAGCGTCAGCGGCTCAAGGAGATCCTGCGCGAGGTCGTGCCGTCGAACGCCGGCGTGATCATCCGGACCGCGTCCGAAGGGGTCAAGGAAGAAGACATCCGCGCCGATGTCGAGCGGTTGCAGAAGCGCTGGGCCGACATCGAGTCGAAGGCCACCGAGATCACCGGCAAGAAGGCCGGCGCCTCGGTCGCGCTCTACGAAGAGCCCGACGTGCTGGTCAAGGTGATCCGGGACCTGTTCAACGAGGACTTCTCCGGGATGGTCGTCTCCGGTGACGACGCCTGGAAGACGATCAGCGACTACGTCACCGCCGTCGCGCCCGAGCTGCTGCCGCGGATGTCGAAGTACGAGCCGGCCGCGGCGGACGGCCCGGACGTGTTCGCCGTGCACCGCATCGACGAGCAACTGGCCAAGGCGATGGACCGCAAGGTGTGGCTGCCCTCGGGCGGCACCCTGGTCATCGACCGGACCGAGGCGATGACGGTGGTCGACGTCAACACCGGCAAGTTCACCGGGTCGGGCGGCAACCTCGAGCAGACGGTGACCCGCAACAACCTGGAGGCGGCCGAGGAGATCGTGCGGCAACTGCGGCTGCGCGACATCGGTGGGATCGTCGTCATCGACTTCATCGACATGGTGCTCGAATCCAACCGGGATCTGGTGCTGCGCCGGCTGACCGAGGCGCTGGCCCGTGACCGCACCCGGCACCAGGTCTCTGAGGTGACCTCGCTGGGGCTGGTCCAGTTGACCCGCAAACGGTTGGGCACCGGGCTGCTGGAGGCGTTCTCCACCTCGTGCACGCACTGCGCGGGCCGCGGAATCCTGGTGCACGGTGACCCGGTCGACTCCGGGTCGGCCTCCGGCCGCAAGTCCGAATCCGGCGGCGGACGCCGGAGCAAACGCGGCAAACGGGGCGGGCGCGACCAGGACGTCCAGGTGGCCAAGGTGCCGGCGCAGTCTCCGGGCGAACATCCGATGTTCAAGGCGATGGCCGCGGCCAACGGTAAGCACCCCGAGGAGGGGGACGAGGAGTCGGTCGAGAGCGGTCAATCCGACGACGTCGCCGAGCTGGAGCCCGACGCCGTTCGGCCGAGCGGCACCGAGGACTCGGACGAGGACTTCGAGGACTACGACGATTCGGACGACGACGATTCGGACGACGACGATTCGGACGACGACGATACCGACGACGATTCGGACGACGACGATTCGGACGACACCGACAGCGACGAGATCGACCTGGACTCCGACGACGACGAGGACGACGACGATCTCGAGGACGACCTGGACGTGATCGACCGCTCC
>JAXHTL010000251.1:0-2868 GCA_034190095.1 Actinomycetota bacterium | reverse complement strand
CGACGACGATTCGGACGACGACGATTCGGACGACACCGACAGCGACGAGATCGACCTGGACTCCGACGACGACGAGGACGACGACGATCTCGAGGACGACCTGGACGTGATCGACCGCTCCGACAAGGGCAAAGGGGCGTCGGCCCCGGCGCCGGTCGGCGTGGCGGCCCCGGCCAGGAGGCCACGCCGGCGAGCCGCGGCACGACCGGCCGGCCCGCCGGCACAGGAGTAGGCGGTTTGACCCTCTACCCGCTGGTCACGTACCCTTGACCAGTTGTCTTCAGGCCCAGCCCACGGCGGGCCGGAGACAGGGACGAGATCCCATCCAGACCCGCACGCACACCCTCGGGTGATGCGCGCCCGCACGCGAGACAGAGGAAGACCAACGATGGCAGCCGATAAAGCCACGTACGCGATCGTCAAGACCGGTGGCAAGCAGTACAAGGTCGCGGCCGGCGACATCGTCAAGGTGGAGAAGCTCGACGTCGAGCCCGGCGGCACCGTCTCGCTGCCGGTCGCCCTGGTCGTCGACGGCGCGAAGGTGACCACCGACGCGAAGTCGCTGGAGAAGGTCGCGGTCACCGGTGAGGTGCTCGAGCACACCAAGGGCCCGAAGATCCGCATTCACAAGTTCAAGAACAAGACCGGCTATCACAAGCGCCAGGGCCACCGTCAGCAGCTGACGGTGCTCAAGGTCACCGGCATCAAGTAACGACGGGAGCGACAGACATGGCACACAAGAAGGGCGCTTCCAGCTCGCGCAACGGTCGCGATTCCGCCGCCCAGCGGCTCGGCGTCAAGCGGTTCGGCGGCCAGGTCGTCAAGGCCGGCGAGATCATCGTCCGCCAGCGCGGTACGCATTTCCATCCCGGCACCAACGTCGGCCGTGGCGGCGACGACACCCTGTTCGCCACCGCCCCCGGCGCCGTGGAGTTCGGCATGAAACGCGGCCGCAAGTTCGTCAACGTGGTCCGCGCCGCCCGCGCCGACGCCTAGAGGTCCCTCACCGCGACCGTGACCTAGCTGCGAGTGACGGACACTGACACTCGCAGTACTCTCACGCTCGCCGGAAAGGAAGACCCCCGATGCCCCGGTTCGTCGACCGCGTCGTGATCCACGCGCGGGCGGGTAACGGAGGCAACGGCTGCGCCTCGGTCCACCGCGAGAAGTTCAAACCGCTCGGCGGTCCCGACGGCGGGAACGGCGGCCACGGCGGCAGCATCGTCTTCGTCGTCGACCCGCAGGTGCACACACTGCTGGACTTCCATTTCCACCCGCACGTCAACGCGCCGTCCGGCAAGCAGGGGGCGGGCAGCAACCGGGATGGGGCCGCAGGAGCCGATCTCGAGGTCAAGGTCCCTGACGGCACCGTCGTGCTCGACGAGCAGGGCCGGGTGCTGGCCGACCTGGTGGGCGCCGGTACGCGGTTCGAAGCCGCGGCCGGTGGGCGCGGCGGTCTGGGCAACGCGGCGCTGGCCTCGCGGGCGCGCAAGGCCCCCGGCTTCGCGCTGCTCGGCGAGAAGGGAGAGGTCCGCGACCTCACCCTGGAACTCAAGACCGTCGCCGACGTCGGCCTGGTCGGTTTCCCGTCCGCCGGCAAGTCCTCGCTGGTGTCGACGATCTCGGCGGCCAAACCGAAGATCGCCGACTACCCCTTCACGACGCTGGCCCCCAATCTGGGTGTGGTGTCGGCGGGCGAGCAGACGTTCACCGTCGCCGACGTCCCCGGTCTCATTCCCGGTGCCTCCGAGGGGCGTGGGCTGGGCCTGGACTTCCTGCGTCACATCGAACGGTGCGCGGTGCTGGTCCATGTCGTCGACTGCGCGACGCTGGAACCCGGCCGTGACCCGATCTCCGACATCGAGGCGCTGGAAGCCGAACTCGCGGCCTACACGCCGACATTGCAGGGCGACTCGACGCTCGGTGACCTCGCCGAGCGTCCGCGGGCTGTGGTGCTCAACAAGATCGACGTCCCCGAGGCGCGCGAGCTCGCCGAGTTCGTCCGTGACGACATCGCCGCGACGTTCGGCTGGCCCATCTACGAGGTGTCGACCGTGACCCGGGAAGGCCTGCGTCCGTTGACCTTCGCGCTGTGGGAGATGGTGGACGCCTATCGCGCCGCCCAACCCGCGGTCGTCCCGCGCCGGCCGGTGATCCGGCCGGTGCCCGTCGACGAGAGCGGGTTCAGCGTGGAGGCCGACGGCGAAGGCGGCTTCATCGTGCGCGGTGTGCGGCCGCAGCGCTGGGTCGCCCAGACCAACTTCGACAACGACGAGGCCGTCGGATACCTCGGTGACCGGCTGGCCCGCCTCGGCGTCGAGGACGAGTTGCTCAAGCTCGGCGCCCGCCCGGGCTGCGCGGTGACGATCGGGGACATGACGTTCGACTGGGAGCCCCAGACCCCGGCCGGGGTGGACGTCACGATGTCGGGCCGCGGCACCGACACCCGGCTGGAGCAGACCGAGCGGGTCTCGGCCGACGAGCGCAAAGCCGCGCGACGGGCGCGCCGGGAGAGCCCCGAGGATCAGGAGTGAACTCCGTGCACCGGGCTGGTTCGGCGGACTCCGTCCACCGGGAGGCGGTGCGCACCGCGCGTTCGGTGGTCGTCAAGATCGGCACCACCGCGCTGACGACCCCGTCGGGCATGTTCGACGCCGGCCGGCTGCAGTACCTCGCCGACGCGATCGAAGCGCGGATCGAATCCGGCTCGGACGTGGTGATCGTGTCCTCGGGTGCGATCGCCGCGGGCATCGAACCGCTGGGACTGCCCCGGCGGCCCACCGATCTGGCCACCAAGCAGGCCGCGGCCAGCGTCGGGCAGGTGGCGCTGGTGAACTCGTGGAGTGCGGCGTTCGGGCACTATCAGCG
>JAXHTL010000250.1:0-6093 GCA_034190095.1 Actinomycetota bacterium | reverse complement strand
ATTCCGCTACGGCAGGGAGTTGACCAACTGCTCGACCGACACCCGCGGGCCGGTGAAGAACGGGGTCTCCTCCCGGACGTGCCGGCGCGCGTCGGTGGCCCGCAGATCACGCATCAAATCCACGATGCGGTGCAGTTCAGGCGCCTCGAAGGCGAGCAGCCACTCGTAATCGCCCAACGCGAACGAGGGCACCGTGTTCGCCCGCACGTCCTTGTAGCCGCGGGCGGCCATGCCGTGTTCGGAGAGCATCCGGCGCCGTTCGTCGTCGGGAAGCAGATACCACTCCAGCGACCGCACGAACGGGTAGACGCAGATGTAGGCGCCGGGCTCCTCACCGGCCAGGAACGCCGGGATGTGGCTCTTGTTGAATTCCGCCGGCCGGTGCAGCGCGACGTTGCTCCACACCGGGTTCGACGCCCGGCCCAGCGTCGTGGTGCGGCGGAAGTCGGCGTAGGTCGCCTGCAGCGCTTCGACGCGTTCGGCGTGCGTCCAGATCATGAAATCGGCGTCGGCCCGCATCCCGGCGACGTCGTAGAGGCCGCGCACCACCACACCGTTGTCCTCCTGGCGCTTGAGGAAGGTCGCGGTGTCGTCGATGACGTCGGCACGGGCGTCCTCGTCGTACCCGAGTTCGCCGGAGCGCACCGAGAACACGGAGAACATCAGGTAGCGGATGGTGGAGTTGAGGGCGTCGTAGTCGAGCTTGGCCATGCGCCTATCGTGCCACGGGCGCCGGCACGCCCGGACCCCTCACCGGTCGGCGGTCACCAGCCCCGCCGCGGCCCTGGTGGCCGCCGCCACGCACGCCGGCACGCCGATGCCGTCCAGGTAGGCCCCCGCCACCGCCAGCCCCGGTGACAGCCCGGCCCGGATCTCGCCGACCAGATCCGCGTGGCCCGGGCCGTACTGCGGCATCGCATCGATCCAGCGCACCACCCGTGCGTCCACCGGCTCGACGGTGACCCCGAACAGCGTCGCCAGATCCGTCGCCGACCAGGACAGCAGCTCCTCGTCGGAGGTGCTGCGCGCGATCTCGTCGCCGAAGCGGCCATAGGACAGCCGCACCAGCTCCACGCTGCCCCGGCGCCCCCATTTGCGCGAGGACAAGGTGACCGCCTTGGCGTGCGACCGGGTACGACCGGCCACCAGCACACCGGACTGTTCGGGCAGCGGGGTGCCCCCCGGCAGCGCGAGGGCCACCACGGCCGCCGAGGCGACCGGAATCCTCGCCGCCGCCGCCGCGCTGCGCGGCGCGACCTCGGAGAGCAGCGCGGGCAGCCGGGGCGCGGGCACCGCCGACACCACCGCATCGGCGGTCCACCGGGCGCCTTCGTCGTCGACGAGCTCCCAGCCGTTCGGCCTCGGCACCAGCTCCCGCACCGCGACCTGGGCCCACCGCAGTCCCGAGCGTCGCACCAGCTCGTCGAGCAGCACGGTGTAACCGCCGTCCAGGGCACCGAACACCGAACCCGGCGCCGGCGGCGGCAGCGCCGCCCGGACCGCCTCGGTCAGATTGGCCGCCCCGCGGTCCAGTGCGGCCGCCACGGTGGGCGCCGCGGCGCGGATTCCGATCGTGGCCGCCGAGCCCGCATACACCCCGGCCAGCAGCGGGTCGACCGAGCGCACCACCACCTGCTCGCCGAATCGGTCGCCGACCAACTCGGCGACCGTCGGGTCGGCGCCCGGACGCCACGCGAACGGTCGTCCGGGCTCGTCGAGCATCCACCGGATGGTGGCGTCGTCGACCAGGCCGGTCAGCGCCGACGGCTGCGACGGGATGCCGTTGACGGTGGCGGTGGGCAGCGGATGCAACCGGTCCTCGCTGTAGATCAGCGGGCGGGCCCCGGTGGTGGAGATCTGTTTGTCCGACAACCCCAGCTCGGCCAACAACGCGGGCACTTCCGGTCGCCGCACCACGAACGCCTCGGCGCCGACATCGAACGGCTGCCCACCGACACGCTCGGTGCGCAGCACCCCGCCCAGCCGGTCGGCCGGGTCCAGCACCGTGATCGATGCGTCCGGACCGGCGGCCACCCGGAGCCGGTAGGCCGCAACCAGACCCGAAATCCCTCCTCCGACAACGCAGTACCGGCGCCCGGCCGTCGCACTCACAGCTCGTGCACCAAGGCGACGGCATCGGTGATCACCTCGGGGTCGGTACCCGGCAGCACGCCGTGGCCAAGGTTGAACACGTGACCGACCGCGCCCGCGTCGACTGCCCGCCTGCCGTCCTCGACCACGTCGCGCACCGCGCGCGCCACCACCGGCCAGCCCGCCAGCAGCACCACCGGATCGAGGTTTCCCTGCAATGCGCACCCGGGACGGACCCGGGCAGCCGCGTCGGCCAGCGCCGTGCGCCAGTCGACCCCGACGACGGCGGGCGTGCCGTGCCCCACTACCGCCTCGGACATGGCGCCGAGCAGCTCGGCGGTGCCGACCCCGAAGTGGGTCATCGGGACGCCGCGGCCGGCCAGTTCGGTGAACACCCGGGCGCTGTGCGGCAGCACGTGAGCACGGTAGTGGGCCTGCGACAGCGTTCCGGCCCAGGAGTCGAACACCTGGATGGCGTCGACGCCGGCGTCGATCTGGGTCTGCAGGAAGGCGATGGTGACGTCGGTGAGTGCGGTCATCAACGCATGCCAGGTCTCGGTCTCACCGAGCATCATGGCCTTGGTGCGTTCGTGGTTGCGGCTCGGGCCGCCCTCGACCAGATACGACGCCAGCGTGAACGGCGCTCCGGCGAAGCCGATCAGCGGGACCTGCCCGAGCGCCCCGGTGAGCTGGGTGACCGCGGTGGACACCGGCTCCACCCGCTCACGCTCGAGCGGCGAGATCGCCGACACGTCGGCCCGGCTGCGCACGGGATGGTCGATGACCGGCCCCACGTCGGGCACGATGTCGACCCCGATGCCGGCCGCCCGCAGCGGCACCACGATGTCGGAGAACAGGATCGCCGCGTCGACCCCGTGCCTGCGCACCGGCTGCAGGGTGATCTCGGTGATCAGGTCGGCGTCGAAGCAGGCCTGCATCATGGTGTTCTTCGCCCGCAACGCCCGGTATTCGGGCAGCGACCGACCGGCCTGGCGCATGAACCACACCGGCACCCGGTTCGGTTTGCGGCCGGCCACAGCGGCCAGGTACGGGGATTCGGGCAGCTCGCGGCGCGTGTTCATCGATCCCCATCGTGCCATGTCCTCCTGGTGCCGAATCGGCGCGCCACGAGCACAGACCTGGTCGTATGGACTACCGTCAATCGGCGTGACCACCGCCGAACCGGCCCAGTTCCGGGAAGCGGTGGCGGCGATGAACGCCACCACCGTTCGACCGGAGATCGAGCTGGGTCCCATCCGGCCGCCGCAGCGGCTGGCGCCGTTCAGCTATGCGCTCGGCGCCGAGATCAAGCACGCCGAAACCGCGATCATCCCGGAGCGCTCCGAAGGCGACGCCTTCGGGCGGCTGATCCTGCTGCACGACCCGGACGGCGCCGACGCCTGGGACGGGACGATGCGTCTGGTCGCCTACATCCAGGCAGACCTGGACTCCAGCGAGGCGGTCGACCCGCTGCTGCCCGAGGTGGCCTGGAGTTGGCTGGTCGACGCGCTCGAGCAGCGCGCCGAGCAGGTCACCGCGCTCGGCGGCACCGTCACCGCCACCACCTCGGTGCGCTACGGGGACATCTCCGGCCCGCCGCGCGCCCATCAGCTCGAACTGCGCGCGTCGTGGACGGCCACCACGCTCGACCTCGGCCCGCACGTCGAAGCGTTCTGCGAGGTCCTCGAACACGCCGCCGGTCTGCCACCCTCCGGGGTGACCGACCTGAACTCACGGTCGCGCGCCTGAGCGCGATGAGCGAGTCCGAGTCCGCCGGTTCCGCCCTCGAATCCGACGCCCAGCCGGCACAGCCCGAGGCCACCCCCCTGCTGGTTCCCCGCGACGGCGTCCCCGACGTGTCGGCCAGCCGTGGCGAGATCGCCCGGGCGGCCGAACTGCTGGACTCGGGCTCGGGCCCGTTCGCCGTGGACGCCGAACGCGCCTCGGGGTTCCGCTACTCCAACCGCGCCTACCTCGTCCAGATCCGCCGGGCCGGGGCCGGCACGGTGCTGATCGATCCGGTCAGCCACGGCGGCGACCCGGTGCAGGTGCTCGCACCGGTGGCCGATGTGCTGGCCACCGACGAATGGGTGCTGCACGCCGCCGACCAGGATCTCCCGTGTCTGGCCGAGCTCGGGATGCGGCCGACGTCGCTGTATGACACCGAATTGGCCGGACGCCTGGCCGCATTCGACCGGGTCAACCTCGCCGCGATGGTGCAGCGGCTGCTGGGCCTGCAGCTGACCAAGGGGCACGGCGCCGCGGACTGGTCCCGGCGCCCGCTGCCCGACGACTGGCTGACCTACGCGGCCCTCGACGTCGAGGTGCTGGTGGAGTTGCGCGACGCGATCGCCGCCGTGCTCGCCGAGCAGGGCAAGACCGAGTGGGCCCGCCAGGAGTTCGAGCACCTGCGCACCTTCGAAGCCGCCCCGACCCGTCGCGACAGGTGGCGACGCACCTCGGGGATTCACAAGGTCCGCAATCCGCGCGCTCTTGCTGCGGTGCGTGAACTGTGGACCACCCGGGACCAGATCGCCCGCCGCCGCGACATCGCACCGGGCCGGATCCTGCCCGACAGCGCGATCGTCAACGCGGCGACAGTCGATCCCGACACCGTCGACAAGCTCACCGAACTCCCGATCTTCGGCGGCTCCAAACAGCGGCGCAGTGCGCAGGTGTGGCTCGACGCCCTGGCCCGGGCCCGCGCCAACACCGACCCGCCCGACTCGGCCGAACCGGCCAACGGACCGCCCCCGGCATCGCGGTGGGCGCGCCGCAAACCCGAAGCCGCGGCACGGCTGGAGGCCGCCCGATCGGGCCTGAACCAACTGGCCGAGCAGGTGTCGGTGCCGATGGAGAACCTGCTGTCCCCCGACACCGTGCGCCGGCTGTGCTGGGACTGGGAACTCCGCGCGGACGACGCCGGCGGCACCGCGGCCGCGGTCGAGGCCTTCCTGCGCGAGTCCGCTGCCCGGCAATGGCAACGCGATCTCACCGTGCCGGTGCTGGCCGCGGCGCTGGCCGGCCTGGACTGACCGCCGCGCGCGGATCAGTCGAGCTGCTGGCTGACTTCCTGATCGCCGACCGAGGTCCCGAGCGCGGCGACCCAGCCGGTGATCTGGCGGGCGATGTTGCGTTCGGTCATCCCGACCGAGTCCAGCACCTCACCGCGTGAGGCGTGCGCGTAGAACTCCTGCGGCAGCGCGGCGTCGCGGCACGGCACATCGATTTCGGCGCGGCGCAGCGCACCCGAGACGGCCGATCCCACGCCGCCGTGCACCCCGTTGTCCTCGACGGTGACCACGAGTTTGTGGCCGGCAGCCAACGCGACGACCTCCGCCGGCACCGGCAGCACCCAGCGCGGGTCCACCACCGTGACACCGATGCCCTGCTTGCGCAGCCGCTCGGCGATGGCCAGCGCCATCGCAGCGAAGGGGCCGACGGCCACGATGAGCACGTCGCCGGACAGGCCCTCGGCCGGTGCGGCCAGCACGTCGACGCCACCGCGCCGTTCGAGGGCCGGAACGTCCTCGCCCACATCACCCTTCGGGAAGCGGACAGCGGTCGGCCCGTCGTCGACATCGAGGGCCTCGGCGAGCTCCTCGGCCAGCCGGGCACCGTCCCGGGGGGCCGCGACCCGCATGCCCGGCACCACACCCAGGATGGACAGATCCCAGATGCCGTTGTGGCTCGCGCCGTCGGGCCCGGTGACGCCCGAGCGGTCCAGCACCATCGTCACCGGCAGCTTGTGCAGTGCGACGTCCATCATGATCTGGTCGAAGGCCCGGTTCAGGAACGTCGAGTAGATGGCCACGACCGGATGCATCCCGCCCATCGCGAGCCCGGCCGCCGAGGTCATCGCATGCTGCTCGGCGATCCCGACGTCGAAGAACCGGTCCGGGTAGCGATCCCGGAACGCGCTGAGCCCCGTCGGCCCCGGCATCGCGGCGGTGATCGCCACCACGTCGCGGCGCTTGGCCGCGAGCTGGATCAGCGTCTCGG
>JAXHTL010000025.1:0-38595 GCA_034190095.1 Actinomycetota bacterium | reverse complement strand
CATGATCTTCTTGGCCTCGATCTTGGAGCCCATCGCGGCCACCGCCGATGCCGGCGGCCCGATCCAGGTCAGTCCGGCTGCCTGCACGGCGGTGGCGAAGTCGGCGTTCTCCGAGAGGAACCCGTAGCCGGGGTGGACCGCGTCGGCGCCGGCCGCGTGTGCGGCCGCGATGAGTTGTGCCGTGTCGAGGTAGCCGCGGGTGCCCTCGAGGCGCACCCGGGCGTCGGCCTCGGCCACGTGCGGGGCCCCGGCGTCGGGGTCGGTGTAGACCGCGACGGTGCGGATGCCCAGGCGCCGGCAGGTGGCGAACACCCGGCGGGCGATCTCGCCACGGTTGGCGACCAGAACTGTGGTGATCATCGGTCTCCTCCGGCGAGTTCGGCGCGGTTGTGCACCCTCGGTGGCGCGTTGCGCGCCCGGTTCGCAGTCACGGTGGCGCTCACATCCGGAAGACGCCGAAGTTCGACGTCCCCTCGATCGGGCCGGTGGCGATGGCCGACAGGCACATCCCGAGCACGGTGCGGGTATCGCGCGGATCGATCACGCCGTCGTCGTAGAGCCGTCCGGACAGGAACATCGGCAGTGACTCGGCCTCGATCTGCGCCTCCACCGCAGCCCGCAGCGCGGCGTCGGCGTCCTCGTCGACCTGCTGGCCCCGGGCCTGCGCCGCGGCCCGGCTGACGATCGACAGCACCCCGGCCAACTGGGTGCCCCCCATCACCGCCGACTTCGCGCTCGGCCACGCGAACATGAACCGCGGGTCGTAGGCACGTCCGCACATGCCGTAGTGCCCGGCGCCGTAGGACGCCCCGATCAGCAGCGAGATGTGCGGCACGGTCGAGTTGGAGACGGCGTTGATCATCATCGAGCCGTGCTTGATCATCCCGCCTTCCTCGTAGCTCCTGCCGACCATGTAGCCGGTGGTGTTGTGCAGGAACAGCAGCGGTGTGTCGGAGCGGTTGGCGAGCTGGATGAACTGCGTGGCCTTCTGCGATTCCTCGCTGAACAGCACGCCGCGCGCGTTGGCCAGGATGCCGAGCGGATACCCGTGCAGCGTGGCCCAGCCGGTGACCAGGGACCCGCCGTAGAGCGGTTTGAACTCGTCGAACTCCGAACCGTCGACGATGCGGGCGATCACCTCTCGCGGGTCGAACGGGATGCGCAGATCCGCCGGCACGACGCCGATCAGCTCCTCGGGGTCGAACAGCGGAGCGCTGACGGGCCGCGGTGCGGGACCCTGCTTGCGCCAGTTCAACCGCGCGACGATGCGCCTGCCGATCCGCAGCGCGTCGAGTTCGTCGACGGCGAAGTAGTCGCCCAGCCCGGAGGTACGGGCGTGCATCTCGGCGCCGCCGAGTGATTCGTCGTCGGATTCTTCACCGGTGGCCATCTTCACCAACGGCGGCCCGGCCAGGAACACCTTCGACCGTTCCCTGATCATCACGACGTGGTCGGACATCCCGGGGATGTAGGCGCCGCCGGCGGTCGAATTGCCGAAAACGAGGGCGACGGTAGGGATTCCGGCGGCCGATAGCCGGGTCAGGTCCCGGAACATCTGGCCTCCCGGGATGAAGATCTCCTTCTGGGTGGGCAGGTCGGCCCCGCCGGATTCCACCAGCGAGATCACCGGCAACCGGTTCTGCAGCGCGATCTGGTTGGCGCGCAGGATCTTCCGCAACGTCCACGGGTTGCTGGTGCCGCCCTTGACGGTGGGGTCGTTGGCGACCACCACACATTCGACGCCGCTGACCGCGCCGATGCCGACCACCACGCTGGCGCCGACGGTGAAATCGGTGCCCCAGGCCGCCAGCGGGCTGAGCTCCAGGAACGGTGAGTCCTGGTCGAGCAGGCCCTCGATCCGTTCGCGGGCGGTCATCTTGCCGCGGCTGTGGTGGCGGGAGACGTTCTTCTCCCCGCCGCCGGCCAGCGCCTTGGCGTGTTCGGCGGCCAGCTCGGTGATCTTCGCGGTCATCGCCTCAGCGGCTGCGCTGAATGCGGCCGAGCGCGGGTCGAGCGCCGACCGCAGGACCGTTGCGCGATCCGCTGTGGTCATGACTGGTATCCCAGCGTCTTGGCGGCCAGCGCGGTGAGGATCTCGCTGGTGCCGCCCCCGATGCCGAGTATTCGCATGTCGCGGTACTGCCGTTCGATCTCCGACTCGGCCATGTAGCCCATCCCGCCGAACAGCTGGACGGCCTGGTTGGCCACCCACTCACCGGCCTCGACGGCGGTGTTCTTGGCGAAGCAGACCTCGGTGATCAGGTTCGTCTCACCCGCCAGCTGGCGTTCCACGAGGCGGTGGGTGTACACCCGGGCCACGTCGATCCGCCGGGCCATCTCGGCCAGCGTGTTCTGCACCGACTGGCGCGCGATCAGCGGCTTGCCGAAGGTCTCCCGGTTGCGGCACCAGTCCACGGTGAGGTCGAGGCAGCGCTGCGCACTCGAATACGCCTGTGCGGCAAGGCCGACACGCTCGGAGACGAAGGCGGCGGCGATCTGCAGGAACCCGGAGTTCTCGACCCCGACGAGGTTGGCCACGGGAACCCGCACATCGGTGTAGGACAGTTCGGCGGTGTCGGAGGACCGCCAGCCCATCTTGTCGAGCTTGCGGCTCACCTCGAATCCCGGGGTGCCCTTGTCGACGACGATCAGCGACACCCCGGCCGCGCCCGGCCCGCCCGTGCGCGCGGCCGTGACGACGTAGTCGGCGCGCACCCCGGAGGTGATGTAGGTCTTGGCGCCGTCGAGGACGTACTCGTCACCCGCTCGGGCGGCGCGGGTCCGCAGATGCCCGACGTCGGAGCCGCCGCCGGGTTCGGTGATCGCCAGCGAGCCGATCTTCTCCCCGCGCAGGGTGGGGCGCACATAGGTCTCGATGAGGCGCTCGTCGCCGGAGGCGATCATGTGCGGCACCGCGATCCCGCAGGTGAACAGAGATGCAAACACGCCCCCCGGGACCCCGGCGTGATGCATCTCCTCACAGATCACCACGGCGTCGGCGCCGTCACCGCCCTCGCCGCCGACCGTCTCCGGGAAGCCCGCCCCCAGCAAGCCGGCGGCGGCCGCCGCCCGATGCAGGTCGCGCGGCAGCTCGCCGTCTCGCTCCCATTCCTCGGCATGGGGAAGCACGTTTCGTTCGGCGAACGCGCGCACCGTCTTTCGCAGTTCGTCGCGTTCGGGGGTGGTCCAGATGCTCACGGCAGCAACTCCTCGGGTATGTCGACATGACGGCTGCGCAGCCATTCGCCCAATCCTTTGGCCTGGGGGTCGAAGCGGGCCTGGTAGGCCACGCCCTGGCCGAGGATGCCGTCGATCACGAAGTTGACCGCGCGCAGGTTGGGCAGGATGTGGCGGGTTACCGGCAGGTCGGCCGCTTCGGGCAGCAACTCGCGCAACGTGTCCTCGGTCAGGGTGTGGGCCAGCCAGGCCCACTGCTCGTCGTTGCGCACCCAGACCCCGACGTTGGCGCTGCCGCCCTTGTCGCCGCTGCGTGCGCCGGCGATGACGCCCAGTGGCACCCGTCGGGTCGGCGCGTGCCGGGGCGGTGGTGGCAGTGCGGGGGACGCGACGGGTTCGAGCGCCGTGGTGCTGGTGGGGGCCGGGATCTCGACTCGGGTGCCGTCGGAATGCACTGCGAGGTGGGGGACGTGCGCGGCCGGCACGTGCGCGGCGGTGAAGACGCCGTAGACCTGGCTGTCGCCCGGGGGCGCGGTACTGGTGAAGCCCGGGTAGCTGGCCAGTGCCAATTCGACTGCCGCCGAGGAGAACCGCCGCCCGACGACCATCGGGTCCGGGTCGCGGACCACGCAGCGCAGCAGTGCGCTGGCGGTCTGTTCGGTGTCCGCGTCGGGGTGATCGGTGCGCGCGAGAGACCAGTCCAGCTCGGCCGGCTTGACCGTCAGGCTGGTTTCGAGCTGTCGTCGTACCAGCGCGGCCTTGGCGTCGATGTCCAGCCCGGTGAGCACGAAGCTGACGTCGTTGCGGAAGCCGCCCAGGCTGTTCAGCGACACCTTCACCGTCGGCGGGGGCGGCTCTCCCCGCACTCCGCTGATGCGGACCCGGTCGGTGCCGTCGCCGGAAAGAGCGATGCTGTCGACCCGCAGCGTCGCATCCGGGTTGGGGTAGCGCGCGCCGCCGATCTCGTAGAGCAGCTGCGCGGTGACGGTGCCGACGGTGACCGCACCGCCGGTGCCCGGGTGTTTGGTGATCACCGCGGAGCCGTCGGGGTGGATCTCGGCGATCGGGAAGCCCGGATGCGTCAGATCGGGGAGTTCGGTGAAGAAGGAATAGTTGCCGCCGGTGGCCTGGGTGCCGCATTCGATGACGTGGCCCGCCGCGATCGCCCCGGCGATGCAATCGTGATCGTCGGGTTGCCAGCCGAAATGCGCCGCGGCGGGGCCGACGACCACCGAGGCGTCGGTGACGCGCCCGGTGACGACGATGTCGGCACCGCCGCGCAGGCACTCGACGATGCCCCAGGCGCCGAGGTAGGCGTTGGCGGTCAGCGGCTCACCGAGGCCCAACTCGGTGGCACGGCCGAGCAGGTCGTCGCCCTCGACGTGGGCGACGGTGACGTCGATGCCGAGTTCGTCGCCGAGCGTGCGGATCGCGCCGGCCAGCCCGGCGGGGTTGAGGCCGCCGGCGTTGGCGACGATGCGGACGCCGGCCTCGCGTGCCAGGCCCAGGCAGTCCTCGAGCTGGCGCAGGAAGGTCTTGGCGTAGCCGCGCTCCGGGTCCTTCATCCGGTCGCGGCCCAGGATGAGCATCGTCAACTCGGCAAGGTAGTCGCCGGTCAGGTAGTCGAGTTCACCGCCGGTGAGCATTTCGCGCATGGCCGACAACCGGTCCCCGTAGAAGCCTGAACAGTTTCCGATGCGGACTGCTGACGTCACGCGCACTCCCTTGTGGCCATTCCGGTCGGATGCTCGACCAACCAACCGGTAGGTTACTTCGTACCGTCGGTATCGCGTCAACCCTTGCCGAACACCGCATCGCCGGGCTAGCCAATCAGCGAAGTCCCACCGGCTCTGACCTGCGCGGCTCGCTGTCGCCGACTTCGCCCGGGGCGCTGCGGCCTGGGGTAGGCTTCACCCGCGCAGTCGGCAGTTCGGGGCACAGCGAGGATCGCCGTGGGTGGGGTCGGTAGCTGGTGGCGACTGGATTGGCGGTGACGCGACGCCGGACCGTTGCGATTCCGGGAAAGCCGCTGGCCACCTGGGGAACCCAACATCCGGCACCAACAGATGCCGACGGGTCAGGAGGGAGAGCGATGCGGAAAGCTGTACACCGCACAGTACCGATTGTGGTGGCGGGAGCTTTTGCCGCCGGGCTGGTGTCCGCCGCGGCGGCCAGCGCCGATGTTCCGGGTGGGTTCAGCGCGGCACCGGCGGCGCCGTTCCCGCAGACCGACGTCTCGTGCGAGTTGCTGAACTACTGCGACAGCGGCCTCGACCTGGTGGTCACGGGCCGCAGCACCCGCGACGACCCGGAGTTCGGCGGTGGATTCCTGACCCCGAACCCGGCGCTCGCCGACAACTGATTTTTCTGGAATCTTGACACAACAGATGACCCGATCACCTAGAGGAGTGGGAATGTCCTTCATCGTCCGTTCTGCCGGTGCCGTGGCGATCGCCGGCGCCGCGCTGCTGGGCAGCACTGCCACTGCGGCCGCCGAACCGCCCAACTGCACGCTCGCCGACATGTCCGGCATCCTGTCCGGGGTGTCGGCCAGCATGTCGGCCTATCTGTTCACCCACCCGGAGGTGAACGCGTCGATGTCGTCCATGAAGGAGATGTCGGGCGAGGAACGCTCCGCATGGATGCAGGACTACATGTCCGACAACCCGCAGGTTCAGGCCGAACTGCAGGCCATCCGTCAGCCGATGACCGACTTCCGCAACCGCTGCGGCATGCCGGCCGACGGACTGGGTATCGGGGGCTGATCCGAACCGCACCCGCCATGGCCAGCAGGGGCCGTCGCCGTCGACGAGGACGGTGACGGCCCCTGCCGGTTACGGGGTCCTGCGCGGCCGGAGTTTGGAACCGCGCCAGCTCACCGGCTATTCTGGTGACCAATTGTCGGCGCCCGGTTCATCCGGGCCTGCCCGCAGCACCACCCCGTACAGAGGAGAGCTTGATCATGGCTGTGCCGAAGCGCAGGATGTCGCGCGCGAACACCCGTAGCCGGCGCGCGCAGTGGAAGGCCACCCCGGCCGGACTGGTCACCGTCACCGTCGCTGGTCAGCAGCACAAGGTGCCGCGGCGGCTGCAGAAGGCCGCTCGCCTCGGGCTGATCGACCTCGATCGCCGTTAACTCTTCGGCGCGCCTCTCAGGTCACTCTCAGTCGTTGGGTTGAGACTGTGGCAGTGCGCATTCTTGTCGTTGATGACGATCGCGCGGTGCGCGAGTCCCTCCGACGGTCACTGTCCTTCAACGGGTATTCCGTCGAGCTGGCGCAGGACGGCCGCGAGGCGCTCGACCTGATCGCCAGTGATCGTCCCGACGCCGTGGTGCTCGATGTGATGATGCCGCGGGTGGACGGGCTGGAGGTGTGCCGGCAGCTCCGCAGCACCGGCGACGACCTGCCGATCCTGGTCCTGACGGCGCGCGACTCGGTGTCCGAGCGGGTGGCCGGGCTCGATGCCGGCGCCGACGACTACCTCCCCAAGCCGTTCGCGCTGGAGGAGCTGCTGGCCCGGATGCGCGCGTTGCTGCGCCGCACCGGTCCGGACGAGATCACCGAGACCGCGGCGCTGACCTTCTCGGATCTGACCCTGGATCCGGTGACCCGCGAGGTGACCAGGGGTAACCGGCAGATCAGCCTCACCCGCACCGAGTTCGCGCTGCTGGAGATGCTGATCGCCAACCCGCGCCGGGTGCTGACCCGTGGCCGCATCCTCGAGGAGGTCTGGGGCTTCGACTTCCCGACGTCGGGCAACGCCCTCGAGGTGTATGTCGGGTACCTGCGGCGCAAGACCGAGGCCGAGGGGGAGCCGCGGCTGATCCACACGGTGCGCGGCGTCGGCTACGTGCTCCGGGAGACGCCTCCGTGACCAACGGCCAGCCGACGACCACATGGCCGGCGGCGCCTGCTGCGCCGGTGCCGGTGACGAGTTCGGTGTCGCTGCGCTGGCGCGTGATGTTCCTCGCGATGTCGATGGTGGTCATGGCCGTGGTGCTGATGGCCGTCGCGGTCTACGCCGTGGTGTCCCGCGCGTTGTACGACGACCTGGACACCCAGTTGCAGAGCCGCGCCAAGCTGCTGATCGAGAGCGGCTCACTGGCCGCCGACCCCGGCAAGGCCATCGAGGGAACCGCCTATTCCGACGTCAACGCGATGCTGGTGATCCCGGGCCGCACCATCTACACCGCGAACCAGGAGGGCCAGACGCTCCCGCTGGGCGGGCCGGAGAAGGACGTCATCGACGGCAAGCTGCTGATGTCGCTGCGCACCGCCGAGCGCCAGCGGGTGCTCGCGATCGGCCTGAGCAACGGCAGTACCCTGCTGATCTCCAAGAGCCTGGCGCCGACCGGTCAGGTGCTGAAACGGCTCGGCACGGTCCTGCTGATCGTCGGGGGAATAGGGGTGGCGGTTGCCGCAATTGCCGGCGGCATGGTGGCCAGTGCCGGACTGCGGCCGGTGGCCCGACTCACCCAGGCGGCCGAACGGGTGGCGCGCACCGATGATCTGCGTCCGATACCGGTGTACGGCAACGATGAATTGGCCCGGCTCACCGAGGCGTTCAACATGATGTTGCGCGCCCTGGCCGAATCGCGGGAGCGCCAGGCGCGGCTGGTCACCGACGCCGGTCACGAACTGCGCACCCCGCTGACCTCGCTACGCACCAACGTGGAGTTGCTCATGGCGTCCTCCGAGCCCGGCCGGCCGCGGCTGCCCGAGGAGGAGATGGCCGGCCTGCGCGCCGATGTGGTGGCCCAGATCGAGGAGCTGTCCACGCTGGTGGGTGACCTGGTGGACTTGACCAGGGAGGACGCGCGCGGCGTCGTCCACGAGGCGGTCGAGATGACCGAGGTGATCGACCGGTCGCTGGAACGGGTCCGCCGCCGCCGCAACGACATCGAGTTCGATGTGTCGGTCAGTCCGTGGCAGGTGTACGGGGATGCGGCCGGGCTGGCGCGCGCGGTGCTGAACCTGCTGGACAACGCCGCGAAGTGGAGTCCGCCCGGTGGCCGGGTGGGGGTCAGCCTGCGCCAGATCGATCCGCTGCACGCCGAATTCGTGGTGGCCGATCGCGGGCCGGGAATCCCGCCGCAGGAGCGGGGGCTGATCTTCGAACGGTTCTATCGGGCGACGGCGGCCAGAGCGATGCCGGGTTCGGGCCTGGGCCTGGCGATCGTCAAGCAGGTGGTGCTCAAGCACGGCGGTACGCTGCGCGTCGAGGACACGGTCCCGGGCGGGCAGCCGCCGGGGACGTCGATGCATGTGGTCCTGCCCGGGCGGCCGACGGCGGCCGAGACCGAATTGTCACCTGGGCACCTCACGACACGCGGTCGCTGAGCGCCTCGGTGAGCCACGTCACCAGTGAGGATGGTGTGGCAGAAGTTTAGGTGTGCGCCGAGTGTTCTCTAAGTGCATTCTCAGCACGAGCGGGCACTTTGGTCGTACCCCCTTCGTTGATCCCGGCGAGGACACCTACTCCAGGAAGAGCATCGCAGCGACATGACCAACCACCCGAGGTACCCGCAGAACCCGCATCCGGGCCATGGCCCCGGTATGCCCGGGCAGGTCGGACCCCGGCAGCCCTACGACTGGCGCTATGCCACCGAGCAGCAGCGCCAGGCGTTCAGGGCCCCCTATGACCCGTACCGTGGTGCCCCGATGCAGCCCGACCAGGGCCGCTACCCCCGTCCCGAGCAGCCGGCCGCGCCGCAGCCGCAGGAGCGCAAGCGCACTCGGACAACGGGTCTGGCCGTCGGCGCGGTCGCGATCGCGCTGCTGTCGGCCGGCGTGGGTGGTGGTGTCGCGACGCTGGTGCACCCCGATCACAGCGGGGGCGGCATCAGCGCGGCCGGCGCCGCGCCGAGCATGCCCGCGGCCAGCCTGCCCGCCGGGACCGTGGAGCAGGTGGCCGCCAAGGTCGTACCCAGTGTGGTGAAGCTCGAGGTCGACCAAGGCCGGCAGGCCGAGGAGGGCTCGGGGGTGATCCTGTCCACCGACGGGCTGATCCTGACCAACAACCACGTGGTGGCAGCAGCTCAGGGCGCGTCGGGTGGTGTCGAGACGAAGGTGACCTTCGCCGACGGCAGCAGCGCACCCTTCACGGTGGTCGGCACCGATCCCGGCAGCGACATCGCGGTGGTCCGGGCCCGCAACGTGTCGGGCCTGACTCCGATCACCGTGGGCCGGTCCGCCGAGCTGCGGGTCGGTCAGGACGTCGTGGCCATCGGGTCCCCGCTGGGGCTCGAAGGCACGGTCACCACCGGGATCATCAGCGCGATGAACCGCCCCGTGGCCGCCGGCGGTGACGCGCAGAACCAGAACACCGTGCTCGACGCCATCCAGACCGACGCCGCCATCAACCCCGGGAACTCGGGCGGCGCGCTGGTCAACATGAACGGTGAGCTCGTCGGCATCAACTCCGCGATCGCGACGCTGGGCGCCGATGCCGGCGGTGCGCAGGGCGGGTCGATCGGGTTGGGCTTCGCGATCCCGGTCGACCAGGCAAAGCGGATTGCCGACGAACTGATCCAGACCGGCACCGCCTCGCGCGCCTCGCTCGGTGTGCAGGTGGGCAACGACGCCGGAGCCGACGGAGCCAAGATCGTCGAGGTCACCGCCGGAGGCGCGGCGTCGGCCGCGGGTCTGCCCAACGGGGTGCTGGTGACCAAACTCGACGACCGGGTGATCGGCAGCGCCGATGCGCTGGTCGCGGCGGTGCGCTCCAAGGCGCCCGGCGACACCGTGACGCTGACCTACCTGGACGCCGCGGGTAACCCGCAAACCACCCAGGTCACCCTGGGCAGGGCGGGCCAGTGAGGGTGCTGACCGATGCCGACGGCCCGGTGCTGCGTGTGGCTGCGCCGGGGTCGGGGGCGACATATACGGTTATCCCCATGGAACAGCCACATACGTTGGTCGGCCGGGCACTGGTCGTCGTCGTCGATGACCGCACCGCTCACGGCGACGAGCAGGACCACAGCGGTCCGCTGGTCACCGAGTTGCTCAGCGAGGCGGGGCTCGTGGTCGACGGTGTGATCGTGGTGTCCTCCGACGAGGTGGAGATCCGCAACGCGCTCAACACCGCCGTCATCGGGGGAGTGGACCTGGTGGTGTCGGTCGGTGGCACCGGGGTGACACCCCGCGATGTGACACCTGAGGCCACCCGGGATCTACTCGACCGGGAGTTGCTGGGCATCTCCGAGGCGCTGCGGGCGTCGGGGCTGTCCGCCGGGATCGTCGATGCCGGGGTGTCCCGTGGGCTGGCCGGTGTGTCCGGCAGCACGCTGGTGGTGAACCTCGCGGGGTCGCGCGCCGCGGTCCGCGACGGGATGGCCACCCTGGGGCCGCTGGCCGCGCAGGTGATCGCTCAGCTATCCAGTTTGGAGATCTAATCGACCAGCGCTTGCTGAGAGTATCGTGTGAGGAAGCCGGATCGGCTTCCTCACGCGTGTTTCTGGGGCTTTGTGATCCGTCACGCGACCTGCAGTGTTACGGGCAGGTGAACATTAATCCTCGTCAAATAGTGATCTTCGTCACACGAAGTGGGGCCAGTGACTCGACCATCGAAGCGGTCGCGAATCGCAGTTAACACCGTCTTCGGCGAGACGTTGCCAGAGGCGTCGTCGGATGAGCGTGAGCCCGCCGCTCCCGAGGACCGCGAGGACCACGAACGGTGGCTGCGCGACAACGTCCCGCCCCACCACGACTGACCAGTGACTTCGCAAGAATCCTGGTGAGTACCTCCAGTAACACTGGCACCGCCGATTTCGAATAGTCGGGTGCGGGGCCACGATCAGCGACGGTTTCTCCGGCCGAACCCCGTCGTCGCGCAGAAGGGTTATGCCGAGAGGACGGGGACACCTCAGCAAACGATTCGCGACTTCCGGAGTGTTCGACACCACCCGCTCCCACGCGTTGCCGGTCAGATGCCTCCCCGTTATGTTCCTCGTGTCAACGATGAGTGATTCGTGAGAACGACATGTGGGTCTTCTAATTCGGTTCACATGTTCGCCTTGCGAGGTGTGTGGTGAAGCGGTACAGCCAGGCACGGACAACTCGGTGCCCCGAACGGGGCTTCGATCTACACAACTAGGGAGATCATGAAGGCAATCAGTCGAGTGCTGATCGCGATGGTGGCGTCCATCGCGGCGCTGTTCGCGAGCACTGGCACCTCTCACGCCGGGCTGGACAATGAACTGAGCCTGGTCGACGGCCAGGGCAACACGCTGACCATTCAGCAGTGGGACACCTTCCTCAACGGCGTCTTTCCGCTGGACCGCAACCGGCTGACCCGCGAGTGGTTCCACTCGGGTCGCGCCGTGTACATCGTGGCCGGCGAGGGTGCCGAGGACTTCGAGGGCACCATGGAGCTGGGCTACCAGGTCGGCTTCCCCTGGTCGCTGGGCGTCGGCATCAACTTCAGCTACACCACCCCGAACATCGCGTTCGACGGTTACGGCCTGCCGTTCGGTGGGGACGTCATCCCCGACTTCCCGTTCGGTCTGACCGACAGCATCGTGACCCCGCCGCTGTTCCCCGGTGTGTCGATCTCGGCTGACCTGGGCAACGGCCCGGGCATCCAGGAGGTCGCGACCTTCTCCGTGGACGTCGCGGGCCCCGGCGGTGCCGTCGCGGTCTCGAACGCTCACGGCACGGTGACCGGTGCGGCCGGCGGTGTGCTGCTGCGTCCGTTCGCCCGGCTGATCTCGTCGACCGGTGACAGCGTCACCACCTACGGCGAACCGTGGAACATGAACTGATCGAGTACTGAACGTCGGCCCCGGGAGCTCGCTCCCGGGGGCCGACGCTTTGTCGGGGTGCGGGCCCCGAACGCAACCCGTGCCGGCCGGTCCCCGGATTCTCGCCCGGGGGCCGGTTTTTCGGTGCAGACCGCCTTCGGCCGATCGACAAATTTGCGAAGCTGTCGTTTTGATGGGAGCGCTGCACTGATGATCCTGGCGATCACCGGATCGACCACGGTGATCGCCATGAGCGTGGGAACCGCGCACGCGGGGTTGGACGACGAACTCAGCCTGGTCGACGGCCAGGGCCGGACGATGACGGTCCAGCAGTGGGACACCTTCCTCGACGGCGTCGTTCCGCTGGACCGTAACCGGTTGTCGCGGGAGTGGTTCCAGTCCGGCAGGGCGCTGTACCGGGTGGCGGGCCCCGGCGCGGAGACCTTCGCGGGCGTCCTGGAGTTGGGCTACCAGGTGGGTTTTCCCTGGGCGATGGGCGTCGGGGTCAACTTCACCTACCGGTCACCGAACGTCACCCTCGGCGGCTGGGGCCTCGACGACAACCTGACCGACCGGGTATACACGCCGCCGCTGTTTCCCAGCGTTGCGATTTCGGCCGACCTCGGCAACGGCCCGGGTGTGCTGGAGGTCGCGACCTTCTCGGTGGATGTCGCGGGACCCGCCGGTTCGGTCGTGGTGTCCGGCGCGCACGGCGCGGTGACGGGTGCGGCCGGTGGTGTGCTGTTGCGTCCGTTCGCCCGGCTGATCTCGTCGACCGGGGACAGCGTCACCACCTACGGCAGGTCCTGGACGATGAACTGAGCCCGCATCATTCGGGCACGGAGTGCCGGCCCTCCTGGCTGCTGAGCCTGGCCGCCGCCTCTCCCTCGGCGCCGGCGCGCAACAGATCCCGGATCTCGGTGAGCAGCGTCAGTTCGGTCTCGGTGGACTCGACCTTCACGTCGCGTTCCTTGAGCTTCCTGAACGGAACGACGATCACGAAGTAGATCACCGCCGCCACGATCAGGAAGTTGATCGCCGCCGAGAGCACCGCGTTGAGGTCGACGAACTGATCTCCCCCCAGCGGGATGCGCAGCACGCCGTACTCGGCCTCCGGGCCGGCGCCGATCCGGTCGACCAACGGCTGGATCACGTTCTCGGTGAACGCGGTGACCAGGCCGGTGAACGCTGCACCGATCACCACCGCGACGGCCAGGTCGATGACGTTTCCGCGGGAGATGAACTCCTTGAACCCCTTCAGCATGGCGACACCCTTTCTGATTCACGGTGATGGCCGGGCTGGATGCCTGGTCACCGGAAACGGTAGCGGCTCGGCCGCCCGTTCCCGGCTGAGTCGGACAAGCTGGGAGTTCCCCCGAGGTTCAGCAGAAGGCACTGTGCTCCATGGCGCGGTGCGGGCCTCCTGTCTAACCTCGAATGCGCAGGTAGACATGTCGATGGTGGAGTAGACGGGAGCGCGGGGTGGGGCTGAACAGTCGACGGCTCGGGGGTGCGGTGCGCGAGTCGACCACGCCCGCTCCCGGACCACGGCTGCCGGCGGGTCGACGGACTGACCCGGCCGGGCGTGTCTGCGGAATCGGACCGCGGGAGGCTGTTTTGGCGAAGCCCTGACACCGGTTGGGCCCACCACTGGCCGACCCCCGACTGAAGTCTTTCTGAACCCCGGCTGAACTGGGCACTTGTGATGTTCGGAAACGTCGACCCGACGCGCGGGATCGGCGATTCACTGCTAATCTATGCAGACCTGCACAACGTCACGAGGATGTCACGTCCTCCCTATTCAAAGGGGAATGCTGATGGCCGGTTACGCCGAGGCCTTCACTCGCAGTTCGAAGAAGCTGGGTCTGGTGGGCTTGGGTTCCTTCGCCATCGCGGCGGCCGCCATCGGCCTGGGCAGTGGCACGGCCAGCGCCGACGTCGAGGAAGTCGGCCCGAGCCCGACCGTGACGAGCCGTCAGGCGTCGCAGAACTCGGTCATCCGCATCAATGACTACGGCGTCGCGCGCGGCATCTCGGAGGCTCGCCTCGCTGACGCCGGAGTCGTGCACGCCCAGGGCGAGATCCGCGACACGGTCAAGGCCGTTGTCGGCGGCACCGCGGCGGCGTTCGAGGGGGAGTACCCCGTCGGTCCCGCCATCGGCGACTGGTGATCTGAGCTGATTTTTCCACTGCCGCCCCCGGTGCATCCGGGGGCGGCAGTGCGTTGTGTGCCCCCTGCGGGCGCATCTCAATGCAGCGTGAGTCCGATGGCCTCGACGAGTGCCGCGGCGGCGACGGTTCTGGCCGCGGCGGCGGGCAGTGCGACGAGGACCACGCGGCCGCCGCCGGAGGCGATCCCGGTCTTCTCCGCGGACACCAGCACCACGATCGCTCTGGTTGCGATGACCCGCGCTTCGGTGCCGGAATCCTCAGGCGCGGCGACGATGTCGACGATGTCGCCCTCGCGCAGCAGGTCGACCACGGCGGCGTCGGCCAGCGTGAGCGGGACGATTCGCGCATCGGGTCCGGCCGCCGATTCGGTGAGTCGAGGAGTCAGCAGCCGCACATCGGTGAGCACCTCACCGCGGCGCACCGGCCCGGCCGGCGTGGCCCCGACAGCAGCGTCGGGGTCGGTCACCGCTCCCTCGGGGATCGTTGCGCGGCTACGGTTCTCGAGCGCCACGTCGGCTGCGGTGAGTTCGGTGCCCGGGGTCAGAGCGCGGCTGGCGACAAGCACCGCCGCGTGCTCGGCGCGCGGGTCGTCACGCAGTGCGGCGACGGCGGCCAGCACCACCAGCGCCCCGGCCAGGGCCCGGCGCGCAGCCACCGTGCGAGACCAGTCCGGGTGCAGCGCCCGGCTCAGCCGGCTCAGCGGTGACGGGCCCAGCGAATCCCCCATTCGGCCACGCTAGAGCGCGGCGCCGGGCGACGTCTGCCCCCGATCGGGAGGCTGTGGATAACGTGGAGCGCCGGGGTCAGCTCGAGGCGGCCGCGGCAGGAGCCGACGAACTGCTCGATGAACTGCTCGACGAAGTCGACGACGATGAGTCCGACGAACTCGACTTCTCCGAGGAGCTCGACGAGGACTCCGAACCCGAGGAGCTGCCCGAGCTGCCCGAGCTGGAGCTCTTCTTCTTGTTGTCGGCCTCACGGCTGTCGGTGCGGTAGAAACCGCTGCCCTTGAACACCACGCCGACCTTGCCGAACAGCTTGCGCAGCCGGCCGCTGCACTGGGGGCACTCCGTCAGCGCGTCGTCGGTGAACGCCTGCACCTGATCGAACTTGTTGTCGCATTCGGTGCATGCATAGGAATAGGTAGGCACGAAAACCTCCGAGACAGTCAAACTTCTTAGCACTCTACCTGCTTAAGTGCTAGAACCGCCAGGCGGGACGCGTCATTCCCCGAGCCGGACCAGTCCGCGCCCCGGTGTCAATGCATGCGACATCGCGACGTCGTGGGGTTCGGCCGGCAACCGCTCCACGAGCTCGTCGTCGCGGACCACCGCGACGAGCAGCGTCCCGGGGGCCGCCAAACCCAGGGTCCGGTCGTAGAACCCGGCTCCCCGTCCCAGGCGCACGCCGCGCCGGTCGACCGCCAGCGCGGGGACCAGCACCACACCGGCCTGGCCCACCGTTTCCGGAGGCAGCGTCGGGGGCGGGGGCTCCCGCAACCCGAAGGGGGCCGCGACCAGCTCGCCGCGGCGGTAGCGGCCCCACTGCAACGGCCCGGGTGTGTCGTCCGGGCCGTTCCTGGCCACCGGGAGAAGAACGGCCACGTCGTGGGCGGCCAGGGCATCGACCATCGCCAGCGATCCGGGCTCGGAGCCGACCGGCACGTAGGCGCAGACCGTGCTGCCCGGTACGGCCAGCGTCGCCGCGTGCCGGGCCAGATCGGTGGCCTCCTGGTCGCGCCGCACGGCGTCCAGCAATCGGCGGGCAGCCAGGATTGCGCTGCGTACCTGTGATTTCGTCTCTTCCACTGCGTAGTCCTCGGCAGGTCGGGTAAGGAGAGAGCAACCGAAGCAGAGAGGTTAGTGTGTGAACGATGAATCGGCCTGAAGTTCCAATTCCGCGCACCGCGATCGTGCCCGCCGCGGGGCTGGGAACACGTTTTCTGCCTGCCACCAAGACGGTGCCCAAAGAGCTGCTGCCGGTCGTCGACACGCCCGGCATCGAGTTGGTTGCCGCCGAGGCCGCCGAGGCCGGTGCCGAGCGGCTCATCGTCATCACCTCCGAGGGTAAGGACGGTGTGGTCGCGCACTTCGTCGAGGACCTGGTTCTCGAGGGGACGCTGGAGGCCCGCGGCAAGCATCTGATGCTGGAGAAGGTGCGCCGCGCGCCCGCGCTGATCAAGGTCGAATCCGTGGTGCAGGCCGAACCGCTCGGCCTCGGCCATGCGGTCGGTTGCGTGGAGTCGAGCCTGGCCCCCGACGAGGACGCGATCGCGGTGCTGCTGCCCGATGATCTGGTGCTGCCCACCGGCGTGCTCGAGACCATGTCCAAGGTGCGGGCCAAGCGCGGCGGCTCCGTGCTGTGCGCGATCGAGGTGCCGCCCGAAGAGATCAGCGCCTACGGCGTCTTCGACGTCGAGACCGTTCCCGACGCGGTCAATCCCAATGTCCTCAAGGTCAAGGGCATGGTCGAAAAGCCCAAGGCCGAGGACGCGCCGTCGCCGTACGCCGCGGCCGGCCGCTACGTGCTGGACCGGGCGATCTTCGATGCGCTGCGCAGGATTCCGCGCGGCGCCGGCAACGAACTGCAGCTCACCGACGCGATCGCGCTGCTGATCGAGGAGGGCCACCCGGTGCATGTCGTGGTGCACCGCGGATCTCGACACGATCTGGGAAATCCCGGTGGCTACCTCAAGGCTGCGGTTGACTTTGCGTTGGAACGAGATGACTACGGGCCCGAACTGCGCCGGTGGTTGATCGAACGGCTGGGTCTCGCGCCCGCGGCGACCGAACAGTAGCGGCTGCGTCGCCGAGCGCCACTGCGCCCGTCCGGTCGACGCCGGCTGGGTGCTCCGAGGTGAGAAAGGCATGTTGTGCGTTCGGTGGAGGACCAGCAGGCGCGGGTGGCGTCGGCCGCGGTAGCGCCGCGCCCGGTGCGGGTGGCGATCGCTGAAGCCCAGGGCCTGATGTGCGCCGAAGAGGTGGTGACCGAACGTCCACTACCCGGTTTCGACCAGGCAGCGATCGACGGCTACGCGGTGCGCAGCGTCGATGTGCTCGGCAGGAGCGAATCGGCCGAGGACGAGGACGGCGACGGCGGCGAGGTGCTGGACAACGGCGACATCAGCCTGCCGGTGATGGGTTTGATCGAGGCCGGGGAGCGCACCCCGAGCCGCTTGCAGCCGCGCCAGGCCGCACGGATCCAGACCGGGGCGCCGATGCCGACCCTGGCCGACGCCGTGTTGCCGCTGCGCTGGACCGACGGCGGCGGTTCGCGGGTGCGGGTGCTGCGCGGGGTGCGGTCCGGGGCGTATGTCCGCCGCACCGGCGACGACGTGCAGCCCGGCGACGTGGCGGTGCGGGCCGGCACCATCATCGGGGCCGCGCAGGTGGGCCTGCTGGCGGCGGTGGGACGCGAACGCGTGCTGGTGCATCCGCGTCCCCGGCTGTCGGTGATGTGCGTCGGTGGGGAGCTGGTCGACATCAGCCGGACCCCGGGCAACGGTCAGGTCTACGACGTCAATTCCTATGCGTTGGCGGCCGCGGGCCGCGACGCCGGGGCCGACGTGAACCGCGTCGGGATCGTCTCGACCGATCCCAAGCAGTTGCGCGAGACCGTCGAGGGACAGCTCAACCGCGCCGAGGTCGTGGTGATCGCCGGCGCCGTGGGCGGTGCCGCCGCCGAGGGCGTGCGGACGGTGCTCAGCGAACTCGGCGACATGGAGGTCAGCCGGATCGCGATGCATCCCGGGTCGGTTCAGGGTTTCGGTCAGCTCGGTCCCGACGGGGTGCCGGTGTTCCTGCTGCCGGCCAACCCGGTCAGCGCGCTGGTGGTGTTCGAGATCATGGTGCGCCCGCTGATCCGGCTGTCGCTGGGCAAGCGGCAGCCGATGCGGCGGGTCGTGCAGGCCCGCGCGTTGTCGCCGATCACATCGGTCGCCGGCCGTACCGGTTTCCTGCGCGGTCAGTTGATGCGTGATCAGGACACCGGCGAGTACCTGGTGCAGGCCCTCGGCGGAGCCCCGGGCGCCTCGTCGCACCTGCTGGCTACCCTGGCCGAAGCAAACTGTCTGGTGGTGGTTCCCAGCGAGGCCGAGCAGATCCGCACCGGTGAGATCGTCGACGTCGCGTTCCTGGCCCAGCGCGGCTGAGCAGCGGGGCGGGCGCAGTGATGAACCTGTGGAGTTCCCGTTCCCAGCACCCCGGGTGGCCGTTGTCGGCGGGCCCGCTGCGGGTGCCCGGTGGGGTGGTGCGGCTGCGTCCGATCAGGCTGCGGGACGGGGCGCAGTGGAGCAGGACCCGGTTGGCCGACCGAGCCCACCTGGAGCCCTGGGAGCCGGTCGCGGAACTGAACTGGGAAGTGCGCCACTCTGTTTCGGCCTGGCCCTCGGTGTGTTCGGGTCTTCGCGGGGAAGCCCGGCGGGGGCGGATGCTGCCGTACGCGATCGAGCTGGACGGCCAGTTCGCCGGTCAGCTGACCATCGGCAACGTGACGCACGGGGCGCTTCGTTCGGCATGGATCGGATACTGGGTGGCCCGCGGATCGACCGGCGGCGGCGTCGCGACCGCGGCGCTTGCGCTGGGGCTGGATCATTGCTTCGGCAAGGTGATGCTGCACCGGGTGGAGGCCACCGTGCGGCCCGAGAATGCGGCGAGCCGGGCGGTGCTGGCTAAGGCCGGCTTCCGGGAGGAGGGTCTGCTGAAGCGTTATCTCGAGGTCGACGGCGCGTGGCGCGACCACCTGCTGGTCGCCATCACCGTCGAGGAACTGGACGGGTCGGTGGCTGCGGCGCTGGTGCACTCCGGCCGGGCCGCCTGGGCCTGAGCGCACGCCTCGCACGTCCGCCTCATGTGCCCAACTTGTTACTGATGTGACACATGTGATTGGTGGTGCTTGTCTCCAGCGAATTACAGGTGTGTAATTGACATCGGCGCGCCGCCCACGGATGCGCTGGTCACAGACCTAGCCTGATGGGGAAAGGAGCAGGCGCCATGCCAAGCATCCCCCAATCTCTTCTCTGGATCTCGCTCGTCGTGCTGTGGCTCTTCGTGCTGGTCCCCATGCTGATCAGCAAGCGTGATGCGGTCCGCCGCACCAGCGACGTCGCGCTGGCCACCCGGGTGCTCAACAGCGGCACCGCGGCCCGGCTGCGGCGGCGCGGCCCGGCGGCCGGGCATCGCAGCGATCCGGACTGGCGCCCCGCCGACGAGGACCTCGACGACGACCGCGACGATGCCGACGAGACGCCCACCCGCGCGGTGGTGATGTTCGCCGCCGGGACGAAGGCCGCCGACGCCGAGCCCGACTATCTCGATGTCGATGTCGTGGAGGACTCCGAGTTCTCCGGGCCCACCGAGGCGCTGCCCGTCGCCGAGGCCGCACCGGCCGAGGAGGCCGTCGAGGAGCACGCCGACGAGCCCGCTGCCGACGCCGAGAACGACGAGCTGACCCTCGACTACGAGGAGCCGGCCGCGGAGGCCGACGAGTACGAGACCGACGAGCGGGACGACCGCGACACCGAGGACGAGTACGAATACGTCGACGACTCGTCCGGTATGGAGGCCCCCTCGGAGGCCGACCTGCGCATCGCGGACTCGATCAGTGCCTCGCGGCGGCGCCGGCACGAGTCGAACACCGCCGCCGCGGTGACGGCCCGCAAGTACCGGTTCCGGGCGCGGACCCTGACGGTGATGGCCGTGCTGGTGCTGACCAGTGCGATCGCGGCGTTCACCTGGTCGTCGACCATGTGGTGGGTGTGCGCTTCGGTGGGCTTCGTGGCCGCTCTCTACCTGGCTTACCTGCGCCGCCAGACCCGCATCGAGGAGCAGTTGCGCCGCCGCCGTGCGCAGCGGATGGCCCGGTCCCGTCTGGGTGTCGAGAACACCGCCGACCAGGAGTTCGACGTCACCCCGTCGCGGTTGCGCCGGCCCGGGGCGGCGGTGCTGGAGATCGACGACGAGGATCCCGAGTTCGAGCACCTCGAGGAGGTCGCCTTCGCGCGGCACTTCGATCTGCCGCGCGCCGCGGGCCAGTAGCGGCTCGCCGGCCGGGCACGGCCTCGCGATTTCGGTAGGGGTCGCCGGGGCTGGTAGCCTGCTAGCGGTATCAGGGGCTATGGCGCAGTTGGTAGCGCGACTCGTTCGCATCGAGTAGGTCAGGGGTTCGATTCCCCTTAGCTCCACTCATTTCGGCAGGGTGTCGGCGCGGCTGCGCCCGCCATGCACCCCATGACATCAGTCCGGCTGCATCCTGGCGAACAGGTCGGCGACCCGGGCGGCGATGTCCTCGCGGATCAGCCGCATCCGTTCCAGCCCCTCGATACCCCGCTCCGAGGGTTCGTCGGTGTCCCACGTCTCGAACCGGGGCCCGGGCACCGGTTCGACCCGCGCCTCGCGACCGAGGGTGACGACGTAGTCGGCGTTGGCGAGCACGTCCGGATCGATCGGCTTGGGCGTGTCGGCGGAGATGTCGATGCCGACCTCGGCCAGCGACGCCGCCGACTGCGCGTTGAGCGCGTGACCGGGCTTGGTTCCTGCGGAGTGCACCTGGACCCGGTCGCCGGCCAGCGTGCGCATCAGGCCCGCCGCCATCTGTGACTTGCCGCTGTTCTTCACGCAGACGAACAGCACCGACGGCGGCCCGGCCGGGGTCGGTCTCGCGTTCAGCGCCGCACCTCGACCTGCAGATCGTCCAGCAGCCGCCGCACCCGCTCCTCGATGTCGTCGCGGATCGGTCGCACCGCGTCGACGGACTGGCCGGCGGGGTCGGCGAGTTCCCAGTTCTCGTAGCGCTTTCCGGGGAAGATCGGGCAGGCGTCCCCGCAGCCCATGGTGACCACGACGTCGGCGGCCTGGACGATCTCGTCGGTCCAGGGCTTGGGGAACTCGCCGGTGATGTCGATGCCGACTTCGGCCATCGCCGCGATGGCCGCCGGGTTGACCTCGTGCCCGGGTTCGGAGCCGCCCGACCAGGCGACCCCGTTGTCGCCGGCCAGGTAGCTGAAGAAGCCGAGGGCCATCTGGGAGCGGCCGGCGTTGTGGGTGCACAGGAACAGCACCGTGGGCCGGGTGTCGGTCACCTTGCCCTCGACCCGGGCGAGCGCCTGCAGGCGCTGCCGGGCGAACCGCTCGGCCAGCAGCGGAAGGAAATTCGGGATCGAGGCGCGATCGGCGAACTGGTCGTAGGAGGAGTGCAGGAACCGTTCGATCGTCTCGACACCGAACGTGCCGTCGAACTCGCGCTGCAGCCGGGTGGCTGCGGTCAGCAGGGCGTGTTGCTGGTCGATGGACAGGTCGGGGCGAGTGTGGCGTTTGAACGAGACCGGGCTGTCGGTCATCTGCTACTCCTGTGGTGAGCGGTCGGTGTCGGGGACGTGTTGCGACGTGTGGATGCTGAACCGGCGCCGCAGCGCCAGCGACACGTAAACCAGCGCGACCAGCACCGGGACCTCGATCAGCGGTCCGACGACGCCGGCGAGCGCCTGGCCGGAGGTGGCGCCGTAGGTCGCGATGGCGACCGCGATGGCGAGTTCGAAATTGTTGCCGGCGGCGGTGAAGGCCAGTGTGGTGGTGCGTTCGTAGCCCAGCTTCAGCGCCGCGCCCAGCAGGTAGCCACCGCCCCACATGATGGCGAAGTAGGCCAGTAGCGGCAGCGCGATCCGGGCGACATCCCAAGGCCTGCTGGTGATCTGTTCGCCCTGCAGGGCGAAGAGGATGACGATGGTGAACAGCAGTCCGTACAGCGCCCACGGGCCGATCCGGGGCAGGAACCGCGACTCATACCAGTCGCGTCCCTTGGCCCGCTCGCCGAACCGTCGGGACAGGTAGCCCGCTGCCAGGGGGATGCCCAGGAAGATGAGCACGGACTTGGCGATCTGCCACGGCGAGGTGTCGATGGTGGTCTGCTCGAGCCCGAGCCAGCCGGGCAGCACCGACAGGTAGAACCAGCCCAGCACGGCGAACATGACGACCTGGAAGATCGAGTTCAGCGCGACCAGCACGGCGGCTGCCTCGCGGTCGCCGCAGGCCAGGTCGTTCCAGATGATCACCATGGCGATGCAGCGGGCCAGTCCGACGATGATCAGTCCGGTGCGGTACTCGGGCAGGTCCGGCAGCATCAGCCAGGCCAGCGCGAACATCAGCGCCGGTCCGAAGACCCAGTTCAGCAGCAGGGAACTGACCAGCAGTCGGCGGTCGCCGGTGACGGTGTCGAGCCGGTCGTAGCGCACCTTGGCCAGCACCGGGTACATCATGATCAACAGGCCCAGGGCGATCGGTAGCGAGATGCCGTCGATCTGGATGCTGTCGAGTGCGGTGTTCAGGCCGGGCACCATCCTGCCCAGCAGCAGGCCCGCGGCCATCGCCAGGCCGATCCACACCGGAAGGAAGCGGTCGAGAAGTGAAAGCTTTTCCACCACAGTCGAATCGGCGGCGGTATTGACCGTGTCGGAGCTCATTTCAGGGCTCCCTCGTCAGTGACCTCCAGTATCGCCGACAGGGACTGCAGGGCATCGGGCGTCACCGAGTAGTACACCCAGGAGGCGCGCCGCTCCGAGGTCAGCAGGCCGGCTTCGCGTAGGACCTTGAGGTGGTGGGAGATGGTCGGCTGCTTGATGTTCAGCCCCGCGGAGATGTCGCACACGCAGGCTTCGCCGCCGGCGTGGCTGGCCACCAGGCTGAACAGCCGCAACCGGACGGGGTCGGCCAGAGCTTTGAGCTTGCGCGCCACTTCGACGGCGGCCGTGGGTGAAAGCGGTTCACGGACCATCGGCGCGTAGGCGCACCCGTCCGCGTCGCCGCGCCGCAGATCTGATTTCGACACACATCGATATTGATGAATATCGAATCAATCGTCAAATGAACGCTCGGTGAACGCTCCGGTCCGCCGGCAAGTCAGCAGCAGTCGGCGCGGGAGGCCCCGGACGGCCCGGATGTCCCGAACGTCTCCGAATCGGCGAGAACCGTGTACACCTCCCATTTCTCACCGCCCGGGCCGCTCACCCACACCTTGTCCTGGGTGGCGAAGCAGCAGGTGGTGCCGATCTCCTCTTCGGTGAACATGCCCCCCGCGGCCAGCCGGGCGATCTCGGTGTGTACCTGTTCGCTCGACTCGACTTCCACGCCGAGGTGGTTCAGCGTTCCGCCCTGGCCGGGGTTTTCCAGCAGGACAAGCTTCAGTGCGGGCTCGGCGATGGCGAAGTTGGCGTAGCCCGGCTTCACCTTGGCCGGCGGGGTGTTGAACAGCGTGGAATAGAACGCGATCGCCTGGTCGAGGTCGTCGACGTTGAGGGCCAGTTGCACTCGGGACATGAGCCGCTCCTTCAGAACCTGTGAGACATATATCGAAATGGCTGGGACGGCACCGATAATGCCACTTCTTGGATATATGTCAAGAAGGTGGCAGACTTCGGGTATGCCGAAAACCCTGCCGACAGTCGACATCTCCTCGCCCGTGTGTTGCGCGCCGGTGGCCGCCGGGCCGATGAGCGACGCCGACGCACTGCAGGTGGCACTTCGTCTCAAGGCTCTCGCCGATCCGGCGCGGGTGAAGATCATGTCCCATCTGTTCAGCTCGCAGGCCGGGGAGGAGAACAGCGGCGACCTGGCCCGCGCGCTGGGTCTGACCGAGTCCACCGTCAGTCACCATCTCAGCCAGCTTCGGCGGGCCGGGTTGGTGCAGTCGCAGCGCCGCGGGATGAACGTCTGGCACCGGCCCCATCTCGACGCCCTGGGTGCGCTGTGTGTGGTGCTGGACCCCAATTGCTGCACCTGACCTTCGCGTCACTTCCCGCGGCCAGCCGGCACCCGGGCGCGGAGCAGCAGGATGGGAACGATCGCGGTGGCCGCGGCGGCACCCAGAACGCCCAGCCAGGTGAAATCCCGCACCGCCACGATGAATCCGGACGCGAGCCCGCCGCCGGCACCGGCGACGGCAATGAAGACGTCGACGGTGCCCTGAGTTCGTGCGCGGGTGTGCACATCGGTGTTGTTCGTGATCGCGGTGGTGCCTGCCACCAGCCCCAGGCTCCAGCCGAACCCCAACAGAGCCAGCGCGATCGCCAGCATCACCACCGATTCGGGCGGTGCGAAACCGGCGGCCAGCCCCGCCGCCGCCAACACCGCCGCGGCGAGGAACCCGACGGTGGTGACACCGAGTCGGTCGACGAGCATCCCCGAGATCGGGGCCGGTAGGTACATCGCCGCCACGTGGATCGAGATGACCAGACCCGCCGCCGCCAGCTCGTGATGGTGCAGCTGCATGTACACCGGCGTCATCGTCATGATGGCGACCATCACCAATTGGGTGACCACCATGACCGCGGCACCGGCCAGTACTCCGGCACGGTTCGGGGCCGGGGTGCCGTCGGCGGTGTGCGCGGTGCCGTCTTTGTGCGGCAGCGTCGCCGCGACCAACAGCGGATCGGGGCGCAGCGACACCGCTATCACCACAGCCGCCGCCCCGTAGGCCACTGCGGCGAGCAGGAACGGGCCGGTCAGGCGGGGGATGCCGAGCGCCTCGGCCAGGTCCCCGAGCACCCCGACCAGGTTGGGGCCGGCGACAGCGCCGGCCGTGGTGGCGACCAGCACGATGCTCAGCGCCCGGGCGCGATGATCCGGCCGGGCCAGATCCGCGCCGGCATACCTGGCCTGCAGATTGGTCGCGGTGCCCGAGCCATACACGAACAGGGCCACGAACAGCAGTGCCACGTTGTCCAGCACTGCGGCAGCGAGGATGCCGAGGCTCCCGACCGCTCCGGCGGCGTACCCGGCAGCCAATCCGGGCCGGCGGCCCCACCGTTGCGATATCCGTCCGACCAGCAGCGCGGCAGCCGCCGAACCGAAGGTGAACAGCGCCGCCGGTAGCCCGGACCACCCCGTCGAGTCGAGCATCTCCTGGGCGAGCAGCGCGCCCACCGTGATCCCGGCGGCCAGGCCGGCGCCGCTGAACACCTGCGCGACCACCAGCGTCGCCAGGCTTCGGCTCTGGATGCGCCGGACCTGCTCGCTGGACAGTGCCGAACCGGCCTCTCCGGCGTGGCCGTCAGTGGTCGACAAGCGCGCTCCCATCGTGCCGGTGGTCAACCCTGCGATTGTCGCCCGCCACCGGCAGATCGGTGTCAGGACCGCACAGTCACACCGAGGTCGGCGAGCAGCTGCCGCACCCGCTGCTCGATGTCGTCCCGGACCGCCCGGACGGCCTCGACCGGCTGGCCGGCGGGGTCGGCGAGTTCCCAGTTCTCGTAGCGCTTTCCGGGGAAGATCGGGCAGGCGTCCCCGCAGCCCATGGTGACCACGACGTCGGCGGCCTGGACGATCTCGTCGGTCCAGGGCTTGGGGAACTCGCCGGTGATGTCGATGCCGACTTCGGCCATCGCCTCGATCGCCGCCGGATTGATCTCGTGCCCGGGTTCGGAACCGCCCGACCAGCCGACGGCATCGGCGCCGGCGAGCTCGGTGAGAAATCCGAGGGCCATCTGGGAGCGCCCGGCGTTGTGCGTGCACAGGAACAGCACCGTGGGCCGCCCGTCGGCGAGCTTGCCCTCGACCCGGGCCAGGGCGTGCAGGCGCTGCCGGGTGAACCGCTCGGCCAGCAGCGGAAGGAAGTTCGGGACCTTGGCGTGGTCGGCGAACTGGTCGTAGGACGACCGCAGGAACAGGTCGACGGTCTCGCGGCCGATGTGGCCGGAGAACTCGTCTTCGAGCCGGGTGGCTGCGGTCATGAGGGCATGCCGCTGGTCGATCGACAGGTCACGGTGCGGATGATGCGCTGCAGGTGATTCGGTCACGGTCACTCCCTTTGTCCGGACCCGGGGTGTATCGCTGACATGAACGCTGACATTGTGGCCGAGCGGACGGCGCTTGGCAGGGAAACGCCGATCAGCGTGCACCCTGGTCAGGTCGCGGGCGGGGGAGTCCCCACGAGCACCGCGCTGAGCCGGGCCCCCTCGGAGCCGGCCCGCCACGCGTGGTCGACCCCGGTGAGCACCGCCAGGTCACCGGCCTCCATGCGATGGGCGCCGTCGTCGAGCACCAGCTCCACGCTGCCGGACAGCACCGTCTGCAGGTCGAGGGTGTCGGTGTGGTGCATCGGCGTCTCGGAGTCGGGTCCCAGTTCGACAACCATCCACCGCACCAGTCCCGGCGCGATGCCCTGGTCGATCAGCGGGGCCGACCCGCCGGCACGGGCCGGGGGCGGGTTGGTCGTCGTCGCGTAGGGGATGCCCATGGCGAAGCCCGGCGCGAGCTGGTCCAGCGTCAGATCGTCCTGGCTGACGACGCAGGACTTGCCGTCCGCGTCGAATCCGGTCATCAGGGTGCGCACGGGGTCGCGTCCTCTCCTCGTTGGGTCTCCCCGCGGATGGTAGCGACATGCCCAGCGGGTCAGTTGCCCTTCCCGGGGCCCTTGCCGTTGCCTCGCCCGTTGCCCTTCCCGTTGCCGGGGCGCTCGTCGATCTCGGCGGCGCGCTGATCCGTCGTCGGCGCGGCCTCCGGCGGCGGTGGCGGGGCGAGCGAGGCGCTGGTGCCGACAGGTTCGGGTGGCGGTGCGGAAGGCGACGAGCCCAGCGTGACCGCCAGCACCGAGACGGCTGCCGCGGTGACGACCCCGGCCGCGGTCAGCACCGCCGCGCGGCGGCCGGCCGCGGTGCGCCGTCCGACGGGGAAGACGGAGCCGGACGGCGGCGACGTGCTCTGCAGCGTGGCGGCGGCCTGCACCCGGGTCACCGGCCGGGTGGCCGGCGGTGTCGTCGGAGCCGGCGTGGGCGGGGCCTGCAGGGCGGCCGGATCGCCCGACGCCGCGGCGCGCATCTGCGCGGCATCGGCGAAGCGCTGCCGCGGATCGCGGGCCATGGCCCGGTCGATGACCGCACCGAGCACCGGGCCCACATCGGGGCGCAGCCGCGTGATCGGCACCGGCGGCGTGTCCGCGATGGCCCGCGCCAGCGCCGCCGGGTGGTCGTGTGGAAAAGCCCGCCGGCCCAGCACCGCCTCGTAGGCCACCACGCCGACGGCGTAGAGGTCGTCGGCCACCGAGGCCGGGGCTCCGGCCACCCGCTCCGGGCTCATGTAGGCCATCGTCCCGATGATCTGGCCGGTCGCCGTGTGCGCCGAGCCGGGGGTCTTGGCGATGCCGAAGTCAGCGACCTTGACCGCCTCGCGGTCGGCGGAGATCAGGATGTTGGCGGGCTTGATGTCCCGGTGCAGCACGCCGGCACGGTGCGCGGCCGCCAGCGCACCGAGGACGTCGTCGAGCATCACGTGCACCCACTGCGGCGGCAGCGGCCCCCGGGCGATCACCCCGGCCAGCGTGTCGCCGGGCAGCCGTTCCATCACGATGAACGGAGCTCCCCGGTGGATGCCCTGGTCGTACACGGCGACGACGGCGGGATGGCTGAGCCTGCCGGCCACCCGCGCCTCCTCGTCGAAACGCCGCCGTAGCTCGGGCTGGGTGGTCAGCGTCGGATGCAGCAGCTTGACCGCCACGGCCCGGTCCAGCCGGGTGTCCCAGCCGTCCCGGACCTCGGCCATTCCGCCATGGCCGAGTACGTCGCCGATCTCGTAGCGGCCGGCGACCAACTCGCGATCGCGCATACCGGACAGGTAGCCGATCCCCGGCGCGGGCAAACCCCGCGCACCCGGGGCGACCCAGGTCACCCCGGCCCGCCGGTCCTGCCCGGATTACCTTGCCCGGCCTGCGCATCCCGCCGTAGCCTCAGTTCGTGTCCGGCCTGACCGCTGTCCGAGCCGACGACCTCGCCCGGTTGAACGTCTTCGCCGGGATTCCGGTCGAGGCGCTCGTCGCGCTGGCCGCGCAACTGCGGCCGCTCACCGCCGCGCCCGGGCAGGTGCTCATGCAGCAGGGTGAGCTCGCGGTGTCGTTCCTGCTGATCGGCACCGGGCGGGCCGAAGTCACCCACACCGGCGACGACGGGCACGACACCGTCGTCGAGCTGGCCCCCGGCCTGATCCTCGGCGAGATCGCGCTGCTGCGCGACGCGCCGCGCACCGCGACGGTGGTCGCCACCGACGCGCTGACCGGCTGGGTCGGCGGGCGGGAGGCCTTCGCCACCATGCTCGAGATCCCCGGAATGGTGGACCGGTTGGTGCGCACCGCACGCCAGCGGCTGGCCGCCTTCATCACGCCGATCCCGGTCCGGGTCGCCGACGGCACCGTCCTGTACCTGCGCCCGGTGCTGCCCGGGGACAACGAGCGCACCGTCAACGGGCCGGTCGAGTTCTCCGGCGAAACGCTCTACCGGCGCTTCCAGTCCGTGCGCACCCCCTCGAAGCGGTTGATGGCCTACCTGTTCGAGGTCGACTACCTCGACCACTTCGTGCTCGTCCTGACCGACGGACCCGACGGTCCGGTGGTGGCCGACGCCCGGTTCGTCCGTAACCCCGAGGATCCGGCCGAGGCCGAGATCGCGTTCATCGTCGGCGACGAGTACCAGGGCCGCGGCATCGGAACCTTCCTGATGGGGGCGGTGTCGGTGGCCGCCGGCTACGACGGGGTGCAGCGCTTCACCGCGCGGGTGCTCACCGACAACCAACCGATGCGTGCCATCCTCGACAAATTCGGCGCCAGGTGGCGTCGCGACGATCTCGGTGTCGTCACCACGGTCATCGACGTGCCCGGGCCCGGTGACCTGAACATCAGCCCCGACCTGGTCCGGCAGCTGCGCGGGATGGCGCGCCAGGTCATCCGGGCGGTCGGATGAGCCGGCCCCCGCTGAGCAAGGACACCCGGCTGTGCATCTCGCTGGCGCGCCGCCCCAGCAATATCGGCACCCGCTTCCACAACCACCTCTACGACGTGCTGGGGCTGGACTTCATCTACAAGGCCTTCACCACCACCGACATCGCCGCGGCGATCGGCGGGGTGCGCGCGCTCGGGATCCGCGGGTGCTCGGTGTCGATGCCGTTCAAGGAGGATGTGCTCGAGCTGGTGGACGCCGTCGAGCCGTCGGCGGCGAGCCTGCGGTCGGTCAACACGATCGTCAACGACGAGGGCAGGCTCATCGCCTCCAACACCGACTACCTTGCGGTGCAGCGGCTCGTCGACGAGCACGGTCTGGGCGCGCAGCAGTCGGTGATGATCCGCGGCAGCGGCGGCATGGCCTCGGCGGTCGGGGCGGCGTTCGTCGACTGCGGCTTCCGGGCCGGCACGGTGGTGGCGCGGAACCGGCACGCCGGCCGGGCGCTGGCCGAGCGGCTCGGCTACGACTACGCGGCCGACGAACCGGGCCCCTGCCCGGGTGCGGCCGACATCCTCGTCAACGTCACGCCCATCGGGATGGCCGGCGGCGGGGAGGAACACGACATGGCCTACAGCGACGACGCGATCGCGCGCGCGGGCACGGTGTTCGACGTCGTGGCGATGCCCTCGGAGACACCGCTGATCGCCGCGGCCCGCGCCGCCGGCGTCGGCGTCATCACCGGCGCCGAGGTGATCGCCCTGCAGGCGGCCGAACAGTTCGAGCGCTACACCGGTGTGCGTCCCACCCCGGCGCAGGTCGCGGAGGCCTCCCGGATCTCGCGGGCCTGACCGGTCAGGGGACGATCGTGGCCTGCTCGTCGATCACGGCGGTGGCATCCATCACCGGGTAGGCCTGATCCTCGGTGCCGTCCCCGGTGAGCTGCAGGACGTAGATCCCGTCCTCGGCGGGGATCACGACGGTCTTCTGTGCCATCATCCGGGTCATCCCGTCGCGGGTGTAGAAGCCGCCGGTCTGGGTTGCGTCGAAACCGGCCAGGCTGCTGGGCTGGCCGGTGTCCGGCCCCTGGAACCCGGGCAGGTTCTGCATCTCTCCGGCGGCGTACTCGATGACCTTGGCGGGGTCCACGTCCCCGGTCAGCTTCCACATCCGGGCGATCAGCGTGGGCGGGTCGGCGGTGTCGGGCCCGGCGGTGAACACCATGCCGTCGTAGGCGCCCTCGGGCAGCGGCTCGAGGTCCTCCCACCCGCGCGCGTAGGGCAGGGTGACCGTCGGCGCTGCGGGATCGCCCGGCAGCACCGTGGTCTGGACGATGTCGTTCTCGGCGACGTAGTCGGCGATGGTCATCTTCGGGCCGGCGGCCGGGCCTGCCGGCGGCGACGACGGGGCCGCCTCCGTGGTGGTCGCGATCTCGCTGGTCGTCGAGGCCGACTCCTCGGTCGCGGTGTCTGACCCGCAGGCGGACAGGCCGATCCCGAGTGCAACGGCGGCGATGGCGATGAGGCCCGCCCGCATGGTGGTCATGTCGTCTCCTGTTCGTCCCCCCGCGCTGGGCGCGGCCCTGTGCCCGACTGTAAAGCCCGATCGCAGCGCAGCATAGCCGCAGCGAACACAGTTATCCGGCCGAGACGCACAACTTCGCACACCTTTCTTGCAGGTGATTTGCCCAAACCGGCGGCAACGCGAGTGCCCGGGAGCAACATCGCAGTACCGACTCGACGGGGTGGCGGGCGGGCCCGATGGGCCGAGTTCGCTCGCGGGGTGGGCGCCGGTGTGGGAGACGCCGGCGCCGGCCGGCCCGTGGTATCAACGGCCCGTGAGGCTGTTCGCGCCGGCCGTGCTGGCGCTGGTGTGCGCCGCCTGCGCCCCGCCCGCCGAGCCGCCGGCCCCGTCGACGACGGCGCAGCTCACCGTGGTCGACCCCACCCGCATCGACCGGGCCCGTGACCTGCTGCCGGCCGGCTACGAGGTGGTCGACCACACCGGCCCGGCCGGGCCGATCACGGTGTGGGGCCTCGACGGTGACGCGCCGTCCCAGCCGCCCCGGTGCCGGGAGCTGGCGGCCCCGGCGGTGGACCCGGCCTCGGCGCACGGCTGGTCGGCGTCCGGCCCGGGCGGGATCCTCTACGCCGTCGTCGCAGCAACCGCGTCGGCCGACGTTGCGCCCGGGCCGGAGCTGCTCGCCGACTGCCGCCACTGGACGGCGGCGTCGGGACACACGAGCGCGACCGTCACCGCGGTGTCCGCCCCCGACATCGCCGCCGCCGAGACCGTGGGGCTGGCCACCTCCACCACCACGGTCGTCGAAGGCGGCACCGAAACCCGCTCGCAGGCGGACACGTTCATCGCCCATCTCGGCGACCACGTCTGCTTCGTGGTCCTCGTCACCGACCCCGGGTCCCCCTACCCGGCCCTCGACGCCGGATTCGCGGCCGGTCTGTTGGTCGAAACCGTGGCGACGCTGCGCGGCTGAGCGCCCCGGCGCAGGTACATTGGCGGCGATGTCGAAGCCGAAGGTGACCGCGCCGCTGCTCGGCGTCTGTGTGCTGATGCTGGCGGCCTGCGGTGCAGGACAACCGGATCTGGCCGACGCCGATATCGCCAACGTCTCGGGTGTCGAGGACTCGTTCGGAGCCCCGTTCACCGTCAGCACCGTCGGCCCGGCTGCGGTGGACCCGAGCGTGCTCACACCGCAGTCGTTGCCCCCGGGGCTGACCTTCGACCCGCCCGAGTGTGGCGAAACCGCCAACGAACAGGCCGTACCGTCGGACGTCAAAGGCAACATGGCGGCCACCACCGCCGAGGGTGAGGGGGTGCGCTACATCGTGATCGCGGTGGAGACCTCGGCCCCGGTGCCGGTCGACTCCCCGGGTGAGCAGTGCCAGAAGGTGACGTTCAGCGGGGCCGGAATCCGTGGGCTCGTCGAGGTGGTGGAGGCGCCGCAGATCGACGGTGTGCACACCGTCGGGACCCGCCGCGTGCTGCAGACCGGCACGGGCGACACCGCGCGCACCGGTGAGTTGTTCAACTACGTCGCGAATTTCGGCAACTTCATCGTGATCGTCACGGCCAACCCGATGGTGATCCCCGACGAGCCGGTCGCGCGGGTCGACACCCAACGCGCCCGCGACCTGGTCACCCAGGCCGTCGAGCTGGTCAGGGGTTAGCTCAGCGCACGTCGTGCGGGCGGAACTGGACGCTGATGCGCGCTCCGGTCGGCCGCGCCGTCTTCGGGATCGAGTGTTCCCACGTGCGTTGGCAGGAACCCCCCATCACCAACAGGTCGCCGTGTCCGTGCCGCAGCCGCAGCGACGGCCCGCCCCCGCGCGGTCGTAGCGCGAAAACCCTTGCCGCGCCGAGGCCGACGATGGCCACCATGGTGTCCTCGGTGCTGCTGCGCCCGATGTTGTCGCCGTGCCAGGCGACGCTGTCGTCACCGTCGCGGTACAGGCACAGCCCCGCGGTGACGAACGGTTCCCCGAGTTCGCCGGCGTAGGCGTCGTTGAGGCGGCGGCGCAGCTGCTTGAGGCGCGGATGCGGCACGGCCTCGGCTGTGCCGCGGAAATCGACGAAGCTGACCAGGCGGGGCACGTCGAGCGTGCGGTCATACATCTGACGGCGCTCGGCCCGCCACGGAACCGTGTCGCGCAGCTCGTCGAACAGGGTGTCGTCGGCGCCGTCGCCCCCGTCCTGGGACAGCCAACCGGACCGGATCTCCAGCCAGGCGCCGTGGCCGAGGTCGCGGCGCTCGGAGTGGTCGAACAGGGAGCTTTGCAGGGCCTGCTGCATGACCGCAGTCTATCGCACAGGCGTTCGAAACATCAGAGCCGGACCGGGCCGGGCCCGTCCTGGGCGAGGATGTCGCCGGGGTTGGCCAGCGCGCAGGCCTTCAGGCTCAGGCAGCCGCATCCGATGCAGCCGGTGAGGTTGTCGCGCAACCGCTGCAGGCGCGCGATGCGTTCGTCGAGATCGGCGCGCCAGGCCGCGGTCAGCCGCGCCCAGTCCTTGCTCGTCGGGACGTGGTCATCGGGCAGGGTGGCCATCGCCTCGCGGATCCGGGTCAGCGGGATGCCCAGCCGCTGCGACATCCGGATGAAGGCGACCCGGCGCAGCATGTCCCGGGGGTAGCGGCGCTGGTTGCCGCTGGTGCGCCTGCTGGTGATCAGGCCTTCCCGCTCGTAGAAGTGCAGTGCCGAGATGGCCACGCCGCTGCGCGCCGACATCTCGCCGGGCGTGAGCTCCTGCGCCCCGTCCATGAGCTGAACCTTAGTTGAGGTGACGGTCGGGGTTACGGTGCTATCTGTGACCGATGCTGTGTTGGGATGCGATTCGGAGGTCGGGACGCTGCGGGTGGTCATCCTGCACCGTCCCGGACCGGAGCTGCAGCGGCTGACGCCCCGCAACAACGACACGTTGTTGTTCGACGGGCTGCCCTGGGTTGCCAAGGCTCAGGAGGAGCACGACGCGTTCGCCGCGCTGCTGCGCTCGCGCGGTGTCGAGGTGCTGCTGCTCGGCGATCTGCTGACCGAGGCACTGGCCCACAGTGGTGCCGCCCGGATGCACGGGATCTCCGCCGCCGTCGACGCACGCCGTCTGGGAGTGCCGCTGGCGCAGGAGTTGTCGGCCTACCTGCGCACGCTCGATGCGCCCTCGCTGGCGCACGTGCTGACCGCCGGGATGACCTTCGACGAACTGGCGTTCGGGGAGAACGAGTTGTCGCTGGTGCGGCGGATGCACCACGGCGGCGACTTCGTCGTCGACCCGCTGCCCAACCTGTTGTTCGCGCGCGACTCGTCGTTCTGGATCGGGCCGCGGGTCGCGATCACCTCGCTGGCCCTGCCCGCCCGTGCCCGGGAGACGTCGCTGACCGACCTGATCTACGCGCACCATCCGAGGTTCCTGGGCACCCGGCGGGCCTACGAGTCACGTTCGGCGCCGGTCGAAGGCGGGGACGTGCTGCTGCTGGGACCCGGGGTGCTGGCGGTCGGGGTGGGGGAGCGCACCACCCCCGCCGGCGCGGAGGCGCTGGCGCGCAGCCTGTTCGACGACGGGCTGGCCCACACCGTGCTGGCGGTGCCGATCGCCCAGGAGCGGGCGCAGATGCACCTGGACACCGTCTGCACGATGGTCGACACCGACGCGGTGGTGATGTACCCGAACATCGTGGACTCGTTGACCGCGTTCACGATTCGCCAGACCGGGTCGGGGGTGAAGATCGACGGGGCGGCGCCGTTCGTCGACGCCGCCGCCGACGCGATGGGGATCGGCAAGCTGCGGGTCATCGACACCGGCCTGGATCCGGTCACCGCCGAGCGCGAGCAGTGGGACGACGGCAACAACACGCTGGCGCTGGCGCCCGGCGTGGTGGTGGCCTACGAGCGCAACACCGAGACCAATGCGCGGCTGGCCGATGCGGGTGTCGAGGTGCTGGCGATCGCGGCCTCGGAGCTGGGCACCGGCCGCGGCGGGCCGCGCTGCATGTCGTGCCCGGCGGCCCGCGACCCCCTCTAGGTTGCCCGCGAACGTGCATTCCCTGTCGCAGATCCGCGCCCGAAACGACAGTAGGAGCACGCTCGCGTAACCGCTACCGCCAGGACGGCAGCCAGATCTGCATGTTCCAGGTGGACTGGGAGATCGGCAACCCGGTCAGGATCGGATACAGCCAGGCGAAGTTGGTGATCACCAGCGCCACGTAACAGCACACCACCAGCAGCCCCAGGGTTCTTCGCTCGGCGTTCTGTCCGGGTTTGTACAGGATGTCGCCGAGGATCATCGCGATCATCATCACCAGGAACGGCGCCATGGTCGCGGCGTAGAAGAAGTACATCTGCCGGTCGATGTCGGCGAACCACGGCAGGAACCCGGCGCCGTAACCCACCAGCAGCACCGCGTAGCGCCAGTCCCGTGCGACGAACGCCCGCCACACCGCCCAGGCCAGCACCGGCACCGCGATGAACCACATCGCCGGTGTGCCGACCAGCATCACGGCCTTCACACACGACTGCGCCCCGCAGCCCGCCACGTTCTCCGAGTCGATCGCATACAGCACCGGCCGCAGCGACATCGGCCACGTCCACGGCTTGGACTCCCACGGGTGGTGGTTGCCGTCGGCGTTGGTCAGGCCGGAATGGAACCGGAACACCCCGTAGGTGTAGTGCCACAGCGAGCGCAGCGCGTCGGGGACCGGCAGCGAGCTCTGCGGCCCGATCGAGCGGCCCACCTCGTGGCGGTCGATCGCGGTCTCCGAGGCGAACCAGGGCGCATACGACGCGAGGTACACCCCGAACGGGATCAGCACCAGCGCGTAGAGCGCCGGTGCGACGTCGCGGCGCAGCGTACCCAGCCACGGCCGCGGGACCCGGTACTGCTTGCGGGCTGCGACATCGAACGCCACGGTCATCAGGCCGAAGAACAGCACGAAGTACAGGCCGGACCACTTGGTCGCGCAGGCCAGGCCCAGCAGCACGCCGGCGCCGAACCGCCACCACCGCACCCCCAGCCGGGGGCCCCACGGGGTCTCGGCGATGCGGCCCTGCACGAACGCGACGTGCATACGCTCACGGATCTGGTCGCGGTCGACGATCAGCGCGCCGAACGCGGCCACCACGAACACCGTCAGGAACCCGTCCAGCAGCGCGGTGCGCGCGGTCACGAAGCTGACACCGTCGGCGATCAGCAGCAGCCCCGCCACACCCCCGATCAGCGTCGAGCGGCTGATCCGCCGGGTGATGCGCACGACGAGCAGCACCAGCACCACGCCGCACACCGCGCCGGAGAACCGCCAGCCCAGCCCGTTGTAGCCGAAGATCGCCTCGCCGATCGCGATCATCTGCTTGCCGACCGGGGGATGCACCACCAGCCCGTAGCCGGGGTTGTCCTCCACCCCGCCGTTGTGCACCATCTGCCAGGCTTGCGGCGCGTAGTGCTTCTCGTCGAAGATCGGGGTGCCCGCGTCGGTGGGGGACCCCAGGTTCAGGAACCGGGTGATCGCGGCCAGCGCGGTGATCACCGCCGTCATCGCCCAGCCCTGCAGCCGGTCCAGCGGGCCGAAGTCGGCGACCGGGACCAGCGGCCCCGGGCTGATCACCGGAGCCGCGTGCGGGCTGGCGACGCGTTCGGCGGCCGGGGCGGCGGTCACGACAGCGATCGTAGGCTGTCTGTCATGACTGCCGGTCGACTGCTCATCGGCGCCACCCCGCTCGGCCAGCCATCAGACGCCTCGACCCGGCTGGTGCGGGCCCTGGGCAGCGCCGACGTGATCGCCGCCGAGGACACCCGGCGGGTGCGCACCCTGGCCCAGTCGCTGGAGGTGCGGATGCCGGGCCGGGTGGTCAGCCTGTTCGACCAGAACGAAGCCTCCCGGGTGCCGGCTCTGGTCGAGGAGATCCGGTCCGGCGCGACGGTGCTGCTGGTCAGCGATGCCGGCATGCCGATGATCAGCGACCCCGGCTACCGGCTGGTGACGGCGTGTATCGACGCCGCCCTGCCGGTGCAGTGCCTGCCGGGCCCGTCGGCGGTGACGACGGCGCTGTCGGTGGCCGGCGTGCCGGCCGAACGCTTCTGCTTCGAGGGCTTCGCCCCGCGGAAGCACTCGGCGCGGCTGACCTGGCTGCGCAGCCTGGTGGACGAACAACGCACCTGTGTGTTCTTCGAGTCGCCCCGCCGGCTGGCCGACTGCCTGCGTGACGCGGTGGAGGTGCTGGGCGCGTCGCGTCGGGCGGCGGTATGCCGGGAGCTGACCAAGACACACGAGGAGGTCGTGCGGGGCACGCTCGGTGAGCTGGCCGGCTGGGCCGCCGACGGGGTGCTCGGCGAGATCACCGTGGTGCTGGCCGGCGGCACCCCGACCGTGGACCTCGATGCCCTGGTCGCCGAGGTGAGCGGCCTGGTCGAGGGCGGGATGCGGGTCAAGGATGCCTGTGCGCAGGTGGTCGCGGCTCACCCGGGCGCACCGTCCAAACGCGAGCTCTACGAGGCGGTCCTGCGCGCCCGGGACTGAACGACGGGGCGACCGGTGATCGGGGCGGCCTTGTGCAGGCACTCGTCCCATTCGCGGGCCGGGTCGGAGTCGGCGGTGATGCCGCCGCCCACGCCGAGCACCGCGGTGCCGTCGCGGCCGAACTCCACCGTGCGGATGGCGACGTTCAGTTCGCAGCCGGCCTGCGGGGATGCCATGCCGACGGTGCCGCAGTAGACGCCGCGGCGATGAGGCTCCCAGCCGCGCAACAGCTCCCGGGCACGTTGCTTGGGGGTGCCGGTCACCGACGCCGGCGGGAAGGTCGCGTCGAGCAGGCGCGCCATCGCAAGCCCGGCGGGCACCTGTGCGGCCACCGTCGACACCAGATGCCACACCCCCGGCGCCGGCCGCACCGCCAGCAGTTCGGGCACCCGCACCGAACCGGTGCGCGCCACCCGGCCCAGATCGTTGCGGACCAGGTCGACGATCATGATGTTCTCCGCGACGTCCTTGACCGAGGCCCGCAGCGCGGCCGGGTCGGCGTGGTCGGGCAGGGTGCCCTTGATCGGGCTCGACAGCACCGTTTCGCCGCGGCGGCTCAGGAACAGCTCGGGCGACAGCGAGGCGACAGCGCCCCAGTCGCCGGCGAGGTAGGCGGCCCGGGCGGGTGCGGTGCGTGACACCGCCTCGACGAAGAAGTCGATCGGGTCGCCGTGCAGGGTGCCGGTGAACTGGGTGCACACGCAGGCCTGGTACACCTCGCCGTCGGCGATCGCGTCCAGGCAGCCCAGGACGCCGTGGCGATGCGCTGCCCGGTCGGCCTCACCCCAGCTGACCGTGGCGGTGCGGGGGCGGCGCGGTGGGGCCTGCAGCGCATCGGTCACCCATGTCGGAAGCGTTGCCCCGGTGAGGCTCTCGTACCACCAGATGCCGGTGCGATCGCAGCGCAGCACCGCGTCCGACCAGCCCCCGGCCGCCTGCGGGATGCGCGGCCCGCAGCCGTCGGCGCCGGCGTCGGGGTAGGACAGGTAGCCGAAGAACCCGCCGCCGACCGGTCCGCTGCCACACTCCGGGGACGGCACGCCGAACGCCTCGCCCGGGTCGAGGGCCGTGGCGTCGAGGCTCGGGGCGATCACCGCGGCCGACCCGAACCACTCGCCGATCAGCGCTGCCGGCGGGGCCAGCCCGAGGCGGCGTGTCGCGGTGGCCAGCGCACGCAGCACCGACGGGGCGTCGCCCAGGCCGCCGAGCCGCTCGATGTGCACCGATCCAGCCTGACAGACCGCGGCAAGGTGTGGCTCATCGGCCGATCCGGCGGGGCACCGTCACCGAGGCGAGCTTGTCGGGGTTGCGCATGGCGTAGAAGTTGGCGACCCGGCCGTCGACGATCTCGAAGGTGACCACGCCTTCGAGCTGCTCGCCGGTGTAGAGCAACAGTGCGGGTGCGCTGTTGTAGATCGCCGGCTCGACGCGGCCGTCGGCGCCGGCGAGCCGGACCAGCCCGAGGATGAGCCGGGCCACCCGCTTGGCTCCCGACACCGGCCGGCGGGCGGCCGAGACCTTGCCGTCGCTGTCGGCGGTCCACACGACGTCGGGGGCCAGCATCGACATCAGCCCGTCCAGGTCGCCGGTGGCCGCCGCGGTGAAGAACCGCTCGGTGATCTCGGTCGAGACCCTGGGGTCGAGCGGTTCGAACCGCTTGCGCCTGGCCTGCACGTGTTCCCGGGCGCGGTGGGCCAGTTGGCGCACCGCGGCGGCCGACTTGCCCACCGCCGCGGCGATCTCGTCGTGGCCGAAGCCGAACACCTCGCGCAGCACGAACACCGCGCGTTC
>JAXHTL010000249.1:0-6216 GCA_034190095.1 Actinomycetota bacterium | reverse complement strand
CGACCCAGCCAACGGGGTGCCCTTCACCGCGTCCTCGGCGGCGACCTTGAGTGCGTCGATGCGCGCGGTGCCCTCCTCGGTCAGCGGGTCACCCTGGTGGATGATGGTGAACCGCACGGCGTGGCCGTCCGGAGACAGGAACAGTTCGAGCCCGCGCTGGAATTCGTCGGTCTGGAACGCCTCGGGTGGCAGGTAGAACGAGTCGTCGTTCTGTGCGGCGTCGAACGCCTCGCCCATCGCGGTGGCGTTGTCCTGCATGGCCATCGTCTGATCCTGCTGCGCCTTCTGGATCTGGTACTGCGTCAGCATGATTTCCTTCTGGTGCTTCATGGTCTCGATCATCGGATCCATGAGCGCGACCATCTGCGGCATCAGGTCGGCCATCCGCTCGAAGTCGGGCACCATCGCGGCGAAGTCGTCGGACATCTGGCCGATGCCGTCGAGGCTCTCGAACACCGAGCGCAGCGCCCAGCACACCGGGATGTCGAAACAGTGCGGCTCCCAGTAGAAGTAGTTGCGGATCGGGCGGAAGAAGTCGTCGAAGGTGGCCAGGTCGTCGCGGACCTCGGCGATGGTGGCACTGGTGTCCTTCATCTTGTCGACCATGCTGTTGGTGATCTCGGACATCTGCTGGGTCAGCGACTTCATCTTGGTCATCGAGTCGATGCTGACCTGCATGTCGTCTGCCTGGGCGAGCATGTTGTCCAGCATCTGCTGGACGTAGTCGTTGTTCATGATCTGGCCGGTGCTGTTGGCGCTCAACGTATACGGGATCGTGGAGTGTTCGATCGGTTTGCCCTCGGGGCGGGTGATGGTCTGCACCTCGGCGATGCCGCGGACGTCCACCAGGGCCTTGGCGATCTTGTCGATCACCAGGAAGTCGGCGGGGTTGCGCAGGTCGTGGTCGCTGTGCACCATCAGCAGATCGGGGTTCATCGTCGCCGACGAGAAGTGCCGGTCGGCGGCAGCGTAGCCGACGTTGGCCGAGACGTCGTCGGGCAGATAGACGCGGTCGTCGTAGATGGTGTGGTAGCCGGGCAGGGCCAGCAGCCCGACCAGACAGGCGACGATCGCGCCGGCCAGGATCGCGCCGGGCCAGCGCACCGTGGCGGTGCCGACCCGGCGCCAGCCGCGTGAGCGGGTCATCCGCTTGGGTTCGAGCACGTTCCCGAAGCGGGTGGCGATCGAGATGACCGCCGGTCCGAGCGTCAGCGCGGTGGTGACGACGAACGTCATGCCGACCGCCAGCGGGATGCCCATGGTCTGGAAGTAGGGCAGCCGGGTGAAGTACAGGCAGGCGGTGGCCCCGGCGATGGTCAACCCGGAGGCCAGGATGACGTGTGCGGTGCCACCGAACATGGTGTAGTAGGCCGACTCCCGGTCTTCGCCGGCGCGGCGGGCCTCCTGATAGCGGCCGACCAGGAAGATGCCGTAGTCGGTGGCCGCGGCGATGGCGAGGGTGACGACCATGTTGGTGGCGAAGGTGGTCAGGCCGAACACCTCGTGGTAGCCGAGCAGCGACACGACCCCTCGTGCGCCCATCAGGCCGAGAACCACCATCGACAGCACCACCGCGGTGGTGACCACCGAGCGGTACACGATCAGCAGCATGATCGTGATGACCACGAAGGTGACCATCTCGATGGTGCGCATGCTGGCGTCGCCGACGGCGCGCTGGTCGGTCGAGATCGCCGCCGGACCGGTGACGTAGGCCTGCACACCGTCGGGCGACGGCGTCTCGGCGATCAGCGTGCGCACCGCTTCGACGGAGTCGTTGGCCAGCGTCTCGCCCTGGTCGCCGGCGATGTAGACCTGGACGTAGGCGGCCTTGTTGTCGTTGCTCTGCGCGCCGGCGGCGGTCAGCGAGTCGCCCCAGAAGTCCTGGACGTGCTGGATGTGGGTGGTGTCGGCGCGCAGGTCGGCGACGATCTGGTCGTAGTAGGCGTGGGCGTCGGGGCCGAGGTCCTGGTCGCCTTCGATCACGATCATCACCGAGCTGCTGGTGTCGAACTCGTCGAACACCGCGCCGACCTGCTTGGTGGCGATCATGGCCGGTGCGCTGTTGGGGCTCATCGACACCGCGCGCATCTCGCCGACGTCTTCGAGCTGCGGCACAACGACATTGAGCGTGACGATCAGCGCGATCCAGGCCAGGATGACAGGTACGGCCAGCACGCGTAGGGCTCGGGGCAGCCAGGGTCGGCGGATGGTGGTCGAGTGTGCGCTCATGCGGACTTCACCACGCAGGAGGTCTGGGCGTTGACGCCGGTGGAGGTGTTCTCGCGTTCGAGTTCGCCGTCGACGAGGATGCGGCAGGTGACGGTGTCGCCGTCACTCTGGGCCAGGATGTTGGCGCTGACTGCGGGCACGGTGGTGCTCAGCGTCAGCGACCAGGGCAAGGGGGCGGCCTCGACGCGTTGCGGGATGCCGTCGAGGTCGACGTAGTTGATCACCCCGGTGGTTCCGGAGCCGAGGACCTCGTAGGTGACGACTTTGGGGCTGAAGGACTCGGCTTTGTCGTTCCCGGTCGGAGTGATCAGCACGGGGTCGGCGCCGAAGGCTTCGCGCAGCTGGCTGACCGTGGCCGCGCCGATGACGACGGCCACCACGATCAGGACGGGCATCCAGATTCGCTTGACCAGTGTGTTCACCGCGCGGCCCCAGGGTTTTCGGGCGGGCGGGCGCGGAAGTGGTGGATCACGTGCGGGGCCTTTCACCAAAAATCGGCCCGCCGGTTCCGGAGGGCAGAAGGCCGGATAGGCGACCTAACGAACTAAGTGGATAGTTCCAATCCAAATGGATGATGTCAATCCGCTTGCTCTGTGACGGTCCGTACACTCGGTGCCATGAACGCGAGCGAGTCGCAGGCGACGGGTCTGCGCCGGGATGCCGAGCGCAACCGGCGCCGGATCATCGAGGCCGCCCGCGAGCTGTGTGCCACCCGCGGTCTGGAGGCCACCCTCAACGAGGTGGCCCACCACGCGGGTCTGGGCGTCGGCACGGTGTACCGCCGGTTCCCGACCAAGGAGGCGCTGTTCGAGGCGATCTTCGAGGACGGCATCGACCAACTGGTGGCGCTGGCCGAGACGGCGCAGCAGGCCGACGACTCCTGGGAGGGGCTGTCCTGGTGGGTGTGGCAGATGTGCGAGCTGACCGCGACCGATCGTGGCCTGCGTGAGGTGGCGTTCAGCCGGGCTTATTGCGGGAGCCGGGTCGACGCCGGGCGCACCCGGCTGGACCCGCAGCTGTCGAAGCTGGTGGAGCGGGCCAAACGCGACGGCTATCTGCGTCCCGAGGTCTCGGCGACCGACATGCCGCTGCTGGGCCTGATGGCCGGCACCGTCAGTGAGTACGCCGACGAGGTGTGCGCCGGGCTGTGGCGGCGCTACGTGGCAATGCTGTTGCAGGGCATGCGGTGTCAGCCCGGCCAGGAACACCTGCCGGTGGGCCCGCTGAGCAAGGACGAGCTGCAGACCGCGATGCACACCTGGCCGCCGGCAGGGGTCACCCAGGCCTGACAGGCGGGGGTTTGACGCGAGTGTGACGTGGGGTACACCGGCCGACATGGAACGGCTGAGTGGGCTCGACGCGGGACTGTTGTACAGCGAATCGCCCACGGTCCAGCTGAACATCTGCTCGATCGTCGAACTCGACGCCAACACCGTCCCGGGTGGCTACTCCTTCGAGCGCTTCGCCGAGCACCTGGCGACCAGGATCCCGGCGCTGCCGGAGTTGCGCTCCAAACTGGCCGACAGCCAGCTCAACGTGGACCACCCGGTGTGGGTGGAGGACCCCGACTTCGACCTGTCCCGGCATCTGAACCGGATCGCGCTGCCCACGCCGGGCGGGCGTGAGGAACTGGTCGAGGTGTGCGGCCAGATCACCGCGGTGCCGCTGGACCGGGACAAGCCGCTGTGGGAGATGTGGGTGATCGAGGGGGTCGGCGGTGGTCCGCCGTCGGACACCGGGCGCCTGGCGCTGATGATGAAGGTGCACCACTGTGCAGTCGACGGGGTATCGGCGGCCAACCTGCTCAACCAGCTGTGCGATCTCGAACCCGAGGCCCCGGCACCGGAGCCGGTCGACGGTCCCGGTGAGGCATCGCGCTGGGCGATCTCCGCCGACGGGCTGCTGCGTTTCGCGACCCGGCCCTGGCAGTTGACCAAGGTGATCCCGATGACCGCCTCGCTGGTCGCCAAGACGGTGAACCGGGCGGTCAGCGGTTCGGCGATGGCGGCGCCGTTCGCCGCGCCGCCGACGCGGTTCAACGCGGAGGTCACCGCCGAGCGCTGCGTGGCCATGGCCCAGCTGGAGTTGCAGGACGTCAAGAACGTCAAGAACCGGTGCGGGGCCAAGGTCAACGACGTGGTGATGGCCCTGTGTGCCGGCGCGCTGCGCGGTTACCTGGCTGATCGCGGTGAGCTGCCCGACGATCCGTTGATCGCGATGGTGCCCTCATCGGTGCACGGTCTGTCCGACCGGCCCGGGCGCAACCAGCTGTCGGGACTGTTCACCAACCTGCACACCGACATCGCCGATCCGGTGCAGCGGCTGCATGCGATCGCCGAATCCTGCCGGCACGCCAAGGAACACAGCGCCTCGCTGGGGCCGACGCTGCTGGTCGACCTGGCCCAGAGCATCTCCCGGGGCACCTTCGGGGCGCTGATGGGGCTGATGGCGCGGACGCCGATGTCGCGCACGACGATCCACAACCTCATCATCTCCAACGTGGCCGGGCCGGCGGCCACGCTCTACACCGGTGGCGCCCGGCTGACCGGGCTGTATCCGATCGGCCCGATCTTTCACGGCTCGGGGCTGAACATCACCGTGACGTCGTTCGGCGACAAGCTGAACGTCGGGATCGTGTCGTGTCCGCAGTTGGTCGACGACCTCTGGGATCTCGCCGACCGCTTCCAGGCCGAGCTGGACGAGCTGCTGAGCCGCTGCTGATTCGTCTTCGCGCGAATCGGGAAACCCTGCCGTCGTGTCAGCGACGGAACGGACCGGCCGGACCCACCAGCCGCGCCGGCACCTGCAGGGTGCGGTGTGTCGGCCCCGGCGTGGCCGGACATGGTGAGCCGGCCATGAGTTTCAAGGGCGCCGTCAACTGGGCCACCGGCAGCCGAACCGCGGAGTCGATCGCGCGGGCCGGCTACCCCGTCAACGGGGTGCTGCATCTGCTCATCGCCTACATCATCGTGCGGATCGCCTTCGGTTTCGGCGGCGAGGCCGACCAGACGGGCGCCTTGGCGATACTGTCCGCCCAGCGCGGCGGCGAGACGTCGCTGTGGGTTGTCGCGCTCGGGCTCGTCGGCCTGGCGCTGTGGCGGTTGGCCGAGACGGTCCTGGGACTGCATCCGGGCGAACACACCCATGCGCATCTGCGCGAGTCCCCGGTCGTCAATCGGCTCAAGGCGTTCGGTCTGGCCGTGCTCTATCTGGCACTGGCCTTCACCGCGGCGCAGTTCGCGCTCGGGGTCGGCCGGCAGGGCAGTGAGCGGGCCGAGGGGCTGAGCGCTCGGCTGATGCAGTCCGACGGCGGCAAGGCTCTCCTGGTGGCCGTGGGTGTGGTGATCGCCGCGCTCGGCGGCTACCTGGTCTTCAAGGGGGCGACGAGGAGGTTCCTCGGTGACCTCACGGTGCCGGGTGGGTGGTGGATGACGGTGCTGGGGGTGTGCGGGCATGTCGTCGAAGGCCTGGTCCTGTTCGCGGCCGGGGTGTCGGTCATCGGCGCGCCGTTGCTGCGGGATCCCAGCAAGGCCACCGGGCTGGACGCCGCGGTCAAAACGGTCGGCCAGGCCCAGTTCGGCCAGGCGATGCTGATGTTCGCCGCGGTGGGGTTCGCGGCGTACGGGCTGTACAGCTTCGCGCTGACGCGCTACTCCCGGATGTAGTGGGCGTTCAGACTGCAGCCAGGGCGCTCTTTACTCGCACTTCTGCGCCCTGAGCGCAGTGTCGACGCCCGGAATTGGTGCGCTGCCCACCTGTCGGGCTGTCTTATGCTGGTTGCTCGAGGGGGGTGGCCTGCGGTGAGTGTGCTCGGGGAAGCACTGGATTTGCTGCGTCGGTATGGCGACGTCATCGGCATCGACTGGGCCAAGGAACCCGATTGGTGTTGTACGTATGACGACGTCTGAGGTGCCGACGTCGAGGAAGCGAGGTCGGCGTCGTGGCTGGCTCGCTGGAGCCGTGATCGCACTGGTTCTAGTGGTCACT